>NZ_JNWJ01000128.1:0-7842 GCF_000716805.1 Streptomyces yerevanensis
GATCGCGGCCAGCCGGACGGGCGGCAGACCGGCCCCGAAGACCGTGTTGACGTTGCGGTAACCGGCCGCGTGACTGCGGCCGGCCATGCCGGCGCCGATCACCGCGACGGAGAGGGGCTTGGCGGACGTGGTCATGGCGGTGCCCTTCAAAGGAGTGATGATCAGGCGGCGAACCGCCGGCGGAGGTGGGACTGACGGTGACCGCGTTCGAGGGGTAGGCCCGCAATGGGGCTGTCGCGATCGTCGCTCAGTTGGAGGTGGGGAAGTTGAAGCCGGCGGTGAGTTGCTGGGCGGGTTGGGGCCAGCGGGTGGTGACGACCTTGGGGCGTGTGTAGAAGCGGAGGCCTTCGGGGCCATGGATCGGCGAGTCACCGATGAGGGAGTCCTTCCAGCCGCCGAAGGAGTAGTACGACATCGGGACCGGGACCGGGACGTTGATGCCGATCATGCCGACCTTGATCTTGCGCTGGAAGCGGCGGGCGGCCTCGCCGGAGGCGGTGAACAGGGCGGTGCCGTTGCCGTAGGGGTTGGCGTTGATCAGGTCGATGGCCTCGTCGAGGGACGCGGCGCGGACGATCGCGAGGACCGGACCGAAGAGCTCCTCCCGGTACGCCTCCATCTCGGTGGTGACGTGGTCGAGGAGGGATGGGCCGGTGAAGAAGCCGTCGGCGTACGCGGGGTCGTCGATCTTCAGGCCGCGGCCGTCGACGACGACGGTGGCGCCCTCGGCGTGGGCGGTGGTGACGGCGTTCTCGACGCGTTCCTGAGCGGCCTTGGTGACCAGCGGGCCCATCTCGGTGCCGGGCCGGTCGCCCGGGCCGACCTCAACCTCACGGGCCTTGCGCTCCAGTACCGCGACCAGGGCGTCGGCCGCGTCACCCACGGCGACGGCGACGGAGACGGCCATGCAGCGCTCGCCGGCCGAGCCATAGGCCCCGGCGGTGATGTGGTTCGCGGCGAACTCGAGGTCGGCGTCGGGCAGGACGACGGCGTGGTTCTTGGCGCCGCCGAGTGCCTGGACGCGCTTGCCGTGTGAAGTCGCCTGCTCATGCACGTACTTGGCGATCGGCGTCGATCCCACGAAGGACACCGCCTCGATGCCGGGGTGGATCAGGATCGCGTCGACCGCGTCCTTGCCGCCGTGCACGACGTTGAAGACGCCGTCCGGGAGACCGGCCTTCTGGTACAGGCCGGCGACGAAGTTCGCGGCCGACGGGTCGCGCTCGGACGGCTTGAGAATGAAGGTGTTGCCGGTCGCTATGGCGATGGGGTGCATCCACAGGGGCACCATGGCAGGGAAGTTGAACGGTGTGATGCCCGCGACAACCCCCAGCGGCTGGCGGAAGTTGTGCACGTCGATGCCGCGGGAGACCTGGTCGGAGAAGGAGCCTTTGAGGACGTCGCCGAGGCCGCAGGCGAATTCGACGACTTCCCGGCCGCGGGTGATCTCGCCGCGGGCGTCGTCGACGGTCTTGCCGTGCTCGGCGGAGATGATCCGGCCGAGTTCTTCCTCGTGGTCGAGGAGGAGCTGGCGGAAGGCGAACATGACCTGGGTGCGCTGGGTGAGGGAGGACTCCGACCAGGTCTCGAACGCGGCGGAGGCGGCCTGCACGGCAGCCTCCACGTCGGCGGCTGTGCCGAGGACGACCTGGGCCTGCTCGGCACCGGTGGCCGGGTTGAAGACCGGCTGGGTGGCGGTGGCGGCGCCCTGCCTGGCGGAGCCGTTGATCCAGTGCTGGATGGTGGTCACGGTGCGGGTTTCCTTCGGGGACGAGAGTGTTACAGGTAGTGGCGCTGAGCCTGCTTGTGGGCGGTGTACGTGTCGTATGCGGCGCGGGTGGTGTCGAGGGCGGAGGTCTGGCTGACCGGGACCTCCCACCAGCCGTGGCCGGGCGGGTTGGGTCCGTAGAGGTCGGTCTCGACGTGCACGACGGTGGTGCGGGTGGCGGCCTTGGCCTTCTCCATCGCCCAGCGGAAGTCCTCGACGCTGGTGGCGTGCAGCACGTCCGCGCCGAGCGAGGAGGCATTCGCTGCCAGGTCGACGGGCAGGACATCGCCGTCCAGCTGGCCCGAATCGCCGTTGCGGTAGCGGTACTTGGTGCCGAAGCGCTGTGAGCCGAGCGACTCCGACAGGGCGCCGATGGAGGCGAAGCCGTGGTTCTGGACGAGGACGATGATGACCTTCAGTCCCTCGGAGACCATGGTCACGATCTCCTGAGCCATCATCAGATACGAGCCGTCGCCGACCAGCACGACGACCTCGCGCGACGGATCGGCCATCTTCGCACCGACGCCGGCGGCGATCTCGTAGCCCATACAGGAGTAGGCGTACTCCACGTGGTAGGCCTTCGGATCGCGGGCCCGCCACAGCTGCTGGAGGTCACCGGGCATCGACCCCGCCGCATTGATCACGACCGCCCGGTCATCGAGGACGCCGTTGAGGGCGCCCAGGATCTGCGTCTGGGCGGGCAGGTCACCGATGTTGCGGCCGGGGGCGAAGCACTCCTCCTCGATCTCCCTTGTACGGGCGATCAGTTGACGGGTCCGCTGCCGATACGACGGCTCCACCTCCCAGTCCGTGAGCGCTCCGGCGAGGGCCTGGATGCCGAGTCGCGCGTCGGCGACCAGGGGTTCGGCGGAGTGCTTGACGGCGTCGAGGCGGGCGACGTTGAGGTTGACGAAGGTGACGTCGGGGTTGCCGAACACGGTGTGGCTGGCGGTGGTGAAGTCCGAGTAACGGGTGCCGATGCCCAGCACGACATCGGCCTCGCGAGCCAGCTCGTTTGCCGCGTACGAGCCGGTGGAGCCGATGCCGCCGACCGCGCAGGGGTGGTCCCAGGGCACAGCGCCCTTGCCGGCGTGGGTGTCGGCGACCGGGACGCCGGTCGCCTCGGCGAAGGCGCGCAGCGCGGTCTCGGCGCCGGAGTAGACGGCGCCCCCGCCGACGACGATCAGCGGCTTCTTCGTGTTCCGCAGCAGCGCCGCGGCCCGCTCGACCGCGGCCGGCTCGGGCACCGGGCGGCCCACATGCCACACCCGGCGCCGGAAGAACGACACCGGCCAGTCGTACGCCTCCGCCTGCACGTCCTGAGGCAGCGCGAGCGTGACAGCGCCGGTCTCCACCGGATCGGTCAGCACCCGCACCGCGGCCAGCGCGGCCGGGATGAGCTGCTCGGGACGGGAGATGCGGTCGAAGTACTTCGATACGGCCCGGAAGGCGTCGTTGACGGTGACATCCCCGCCGCGGGTGTCCTCCAACTGCTGCAGCACCGGGTCGGCGGCACGCGTGGCGAACATGTCGGACGGCAGCAGCAGCACGGGCAGCCGGTTGGTGGTGGCCAGCGCCGCACCCGTGATCATGTTCGTCGAGCCGGGGCCGGTGGAGGCCGTGCAGGCGAAGGTGGCCAGCCGGTCGCGCATCTTGGCGTAGGCCACCGAGGCGTGCACCATGCCCTGTTCGTTGCGGGCGAGGTAGTAGGGCAGGTCGGCCTCGCCGGTGGTGGCGGCCTGCAGCAGGGCCTGTCCGACGCCGGCGACGTTGCCGTGGCCGAAGATGCCCCACACGCCGGGGATGAGCCGCTGTTCCTGGCCGTCGCGCTCGCTGTACTGGTTGGCGAGGAAGCGCACCAGGGCCTGGGCGGTGGTGAGTCGTACGGTGTTCATCGCTGGCGGGATCCTTCGAAGGGGAGCCGGTCGTCGACGTCCTGGGACCGCCAGGTGTCGCGGACCCAGCCGTGGGCGGGGTCGTCGCAGATCAGCCAGGCGCGGTCCTGGCCGGGACCGGCCATGACGTTGAGGTAGTAGAGGTCGTAGCCGGGCGCGGCGATGGAGGGCCCGTGCCAGCCGTGCGGGATCAGCACCGTGTCCCCGGAACGGACCTCGGCGAGCACGTCGATCGGCCGCTCGGGAGTGCCGTAGACCCTCCCCCACGCTCGGCTTCGCTCGCGCGGGGGCACCCCCAGGTAGCCGAAGCCGTTCCCATCGCCGGCGACCTCGAAGTAGTAGATCTCCTCCAGCTCCGACTCGACGCCCGGGCGGGCTTCGTCGTGCTTGTGCGGCGGATACGACGACCAGTTGCCACCCGGCGTGAGGACCTCGCACACCAGCAGCTGCTCGGCCTCGAACGTCCCCGGCAGGCAGTAGTTGTTGACCTGTCTCGAACACGCGCCCGCACCGCGCAGTTCGACCGGGACGTCCTCCTTGCGCCCGTACCGAGCTGAGTGACCTCCCTGCTCGGTACGGGCGGAGGGCAGCGCGAACCTCCCACCGTTTGCACTGCTGATCAGGGCCTCCGACGCGCGCGGCAGGTACGCGAAGTCGGTGACCGAGGCGAACACCCCCGTCCTGCCATCGAGTTCGAAGGCCTGCCCGTCGACCGTGACGGTGCAGCCGCCCGACAGCGGCAGCACCAGGAACTCCGACTCCTCGGTGGACAGGGCGTGCGCCTCGCCCGGCCGCAGGGTCAGGATCCTGAGGCCGGAGTGTCCCCAGCCCGCCGACTCCGGCGTGACCAGGAGGTCGTAGGGCCCGTCGGCCGAAGTTCCGTTCGGCAGGTAGTACTTGCTCGTCCCGGTCACAGCAGGCTCACCGCCTTGTCGACGGCGCCGGCGACGTCGCCGCCCGCGGGGTAGAGCAGGGAGCGGCCCACGACCAGGCCCTGCGCGGTGGGCTGTTTCAGTGCCTTGCCCCAGGACTCGAAGGCCGCGTCGGCATCCTTGACCTCGCCGCCGAGCAGAAGGGCGGGCAGGGTGGAGGAGGCCAGGACGCGTTCCATGTCGTCCACGACCGGCAGCTTCAGCCAGGTGTAAGCGGTGCGCCGGCCCAGCCCGGAGGCGATGGTGATCGACTTGATGACGGCGTCCGTCGACAGGTCGTTGCGAATCCTCCCGTCCCGCCAGGCGGACATGAACGGCTCGACCATGGCGATCAGCTGACGGTCGTTGAGCTCGTCGACGGCGCGGGCGGTGTTCTCCAGCACCGACGGGGTGGCCGGATCGTCCAGGGCGATGCGGGTGAGCATCTTGCCGCCGTCGAAGCCCATCGCGGCGATGGTCGCGGCGTCGTAGCCGGTGAACCGGTCGTCGATCTCGAACACCGAACCTGCGAGACCCGCCCGGTTCATGGAGCCGAAGACGCTCTTGCCGTCGAGGACGTCGAGCAGCAGCAGGTCTTCGAGGATGTCGGCGGTGGCCAGCACACCGGTCACGCCGGGCCGGTTCAGAGCGATGCACAGCCGGTCCAGCAGCCGGGCGCGGTCGGCCATCGCACTCGGGTCACCGCCGACGCCGCCCGCGCCACGCGCCGGATGGTCGGCGGCGATGATCATGGCTTTGCCGTGCTCGCCGAGCAGCGAAGAGGCTCTCACACGGCGTGCGGCGGCGGCCGCGATGGCGCCGGGGTCGCCCACCCGGGCGGACACGATCCGGCTCAAGTTGTCGGACAGCACGGCGTCACGCCTTTCGTTCTACGGAGGTGGGGGCGAGGGAGGCGGCCTCGCGGAGCTTGGCGTCGACCTCGGCCTCGGTCGGCATGGCGTCGGAGCAGGACAGCCGGCCGGCGACGACGGCACCGGCGGCGTTGGCGAAGGTCACCGTGCGCCGGGTGTCCCAGCCGGACAGCAGCCCGTGGCACAGGGCGCCGCCGAAGGCGTCCCCGGCGCCGAGCCCGTTGACCACGTCCACCGGCACCGGGGGGACCTCGACGGCAGAGCCGTCCCGGTCCATCGCCAGCACACCCTTCGGCCCCTGCTTGACCACGGCCAGCTCCACCCCGGCGGCCAGCAGCGCCTTGGCGGCGGCGTACGGCTCGCGCTCACCGGTGGCCACCTCGCACTCGTCGAGGTTGCCCACCGCCACCGTCATGTGCCGCAGCGCCTCGGTGTAGTACGCGCGTGCCTGGGACGGATCCGTCCAGAACATCTGCCGCCAGTCCAGGTCGAAGACCGTCGGCCCGGCCTTCGCCCGGGTGGCCAGCGCGGCCAGCGTGGCCGAACGGCTCGGCTCCTCACTCAGTCCGGTCCCGGTCACCCAGAAGATCCCGGCGTCGCGCACCGCGTCCAGGTCCAGTTCACCGGCCTCGATGTCCAGGTCGGGCGCCTTCGGCAGGCGGTAGAAGTACAGGGGGAAGTCGTCCGGCGGGAAGATCTCGCAGAACGTCACCGGCGTCGGCGCGATGTCCGACGTACCCACGAACCGGGCGTCGACGCCGTAACCCTCCAGCGCCTGACGGACGAAGTCCCCGAACGGGTCCCGGCCGGTCTTGGTGATCACGGCGGCGGAGTGGCCGTAACGGGCGGCGGCCACGGCCACGTTCGTCGGGCTGCCGCCCAGGTACTTGCCGAACGAGGTGACCTCCGCCAGCCCCACGCCCGTCTGGAGCGGATACACATCTACTCCCACCCGGCCGATGGTCAGCACTTCGAACGGCATTTCTCTGGTTTCCCTTCGCTCCGGAGACTCCGGGGAGTGGTGGATTTAAAACTCTTCAGCAACGCTTCTGGAAGTGCGATGCCCCATCACGACCAGGTGGTCAGGTACTCGTCGATCTTCTTGCGCATGAACACCGAGGACTCCTTGGCGCGTTCTTCCCAGGCGAACACGCAGGCGGTCAGCGTGCCGTCGAAGCCGTTCGCGCGCAGCTCACGGAAGAGCTCGTCGAAGTCCACCTCGCCCTGCCCCATGTCGAGGTGCTGGTGGATGCGGGCCGGGGTGCCGGGCGGGTTGAGGATGTAGCGGTTGCCCGAGGACGCCGTGTGGTCGAGGGCGTCGGCGAGGTGGACGTGGGTGAGCAGGTCGCCCGCGTACTCGATGATGCCGGGGGCGTCGTTGCCGATGTGGAAGGTGTGCGGGGCGCAGTAGAGGAACGTGACGTTGGGGTTGTTGATGCCCCGGATCAGGTTGATTGCGTCGTAGCCGTTCTCGATGAAGTCGTCCGGGTGCGGCTCCAGCGCCAGCTTGACGCCCTCGCGCTCGAACACCGGCAGCAGCTCGTCCAGCGACTTCCAGAACTGCGCCTCACTGCGGTCGGGGTCCTCCGGTCGCCCGTTGAACTCCGAGATCATGCTGTCCACGCCGAGGTCGGCGGCGATCTGGATCGAGCGCTTCCAGTACCGTACGGCGGCCTGCCGGGCATCCTCGTCCGGGCCGGACCAGCGGAACAGCGGCAGCAACGAGGAGATGCCGACGCCCGCCGCGTCCAGCGCCTTACGGAACTTCCGCACCGTCGCGTCGTCCACGCGCGGATGACGGAAGAAGGGAATGAAGTCCTCCCGGGGAGACAGCTCGATCCACTCGTAGCCCAACTCGGCCACTACAGAAGGCAGTTCGAGCAGGGGCACGTGACGGATCATGTACGGGTCGAGGGCGATCTTCATGGGGAAATGCCTTCGGATCAGGGTGACGGGGGCGGAGTGTCGCTGTCGCCGTACGCGTGCGGCGACGCCGTTGTCAGGGAGGTGAGACCTCGGACGAGGCCGCCACGGGTGCGGTGAGGTCTTCCTCTTCCGGGAGTTCATCGACGTCGACGCCGCGGACCTGCGCCAACTCGTGTTTGAGCGCGGCGAGTTCGGCACCGCCCGCCATGTGGTTGGTGAGCTCTTCCAGGCTGACCTGGCTGCGGTCGGCGGACAGTTCCATGGTGCCCAGGCGCAGCACGCTGAAGTTGTCGCCGACCATGTAGGCGTGGTGCGGGTTGTGGGTGATGAAGATGACGCCGAGTCCGCGGTCGCGGGCGGCGGCGATGTATTTCAGCACGACGCCGGACTGCTTGACGCCGAGCGCGGCGGTCGGCTCGTCCAGGATGAGGACGCGGGCGCCGAAGTAGACGGCGCGGGCGATGGCCACG
>NZ_JNWJ01000129.1:0-13093 GCF_000716805.1 Streptomyces yerevanensis
TGCGCGTCGGTCAGTTCGTGTCGCCGCACCATAAGACGCGCCTGCCCGGCCCCAGCACTGATCCACCCACCCCAACAAGAGCCATCAGAAGCGCCCTAGCGGCTTTATGCCGTGTACGCCACCGTTCAAGGTGAGCACTGCCTGTTTCCCCTGTCGGTGTTACTGTGCGCCGGTTTCGCGCCCTTATGGCCGGGCTGTGGCGGTGGTTCTGCATCGGACAGTCGCGAGCAAGGCGGTGCGCGAGCGGTGGCAGCAGCGCAGGAACGCACCGCCGCGGTGTGCCGATACCGGAGCTCGCAGCGCGGCGGGGGCTGTCGCCGGGCTGGGTGCGGCAGGTGCCGGCCGGACGGAAGCCGCCGACCGTGGAGGAAGCCGCGTGGCCACGCACGCGAGTGGGCCCCGACCCGGCGGCGGATGCTGTTGGCGAATCCCGCCGACGGTGGCAGGCGCTCGGCGGTCCGGGAGATACGAGCGACGGAGTGTGACACTTTCTGGGAAAGTGTCACACTCCGCATGCCAGTGACATGGCAGCAGCGGATTCGCCAACAGCATCCAGGTTCGTGGTCCAGGGAAAACGCGCGCGGTGCGCATCGTGGGGGATACGCCGTATCCCCCACGGCGATACGGCGAATCGTCGGCGCGCCGGACGCGGTTACTGGCGCGCACCGGGACTCTGGCCGGGGCCGGGCTGGTGCGGTTGATGCGCGCGCTGGTCATCCTCGCGGTGCGCGCGCGGCGCGCTGGCCTCGTCCTGGCGGTGCGCATCGGCAGCGTCCTGCGCACCCGGTGCGCTGCCGGTGGCGGCCCGGTGCGCACGCCGGTTGGCGTCCTTGCGCAGCGCGGCGAGGTGCTGCCCGGCGCGGCTGAGGTAGCCGAGCTGTTCAGCGGTCAGCTCCAGGGCCTCCAGGTCGGTGCGCAGTGCCGCGAGGTCGACCGCCGGGGGCGGCTGCTCCTGGGCGAAGAGGAGCAGCTGCTCGGGCATCGCGGCCTGCTGGTGCACCACGACGTCGTCGTACAGGGCGCGGCCGGTGCGGCGCGCGGCACGCAGCCGGGCGCCGAGAACGGTGGAGGCGATGACCACGCGGTCGTAGAGCAGCGGGACGCGTGGGATTGTCCCACTCCTCCGGTTCCAGGGGCAGGCGGGGCGTGTCCGGGTCGCCGGGGCCGACGGGGGGGGCCGGTGGTCGGCCTCGGGTTCGGCGTCCGGTGGGCGGCGGCGGGTGGGCGGGTCGGTCAGGGGCCAGCGGGCGGTGTAGAAGCGGTAGGCCGGCATACGGCCGCGCAGTGTCTTCGGCTCGCTGATGTCCAGGCAGTGCGTGGCGATGGCGGCGTCCACGATCTTCTCGTCCAGGCCCAGTTCGCGGCGGCGGCCGCGCAGGACGAGAGCGAGGTGACGGCGGGCTTCGGCGAGCAGGTGCCGGCGGTGGAAGAAGCCGTCCTTGTTCATCACGAACACCATCGCGGTGACGTCGACGACCGCCAAGGCGACGTCGACCACGGCGGCGACCCGGGCCCGGATCGCCGCCGCCGCGGCGCGGGCGTGCTCGAGGAGGGAGTTGATGACGTCGACGGCCACCCCGGAGGTGAGGATCGCGCTCGTCTTCCACCACGCGCGCAGCTGGGCGAGCGGCCGGGTCTGCTGCTTGGGCGGGCGGGTCATCTTCGCCGCGATCCGGTTCAGCTTGGCGCGGGCCTGCTCGGAGACCTCGGGCGCGAACTTCAGGTTGCCGTCGTCGTCGACAGCGGTGACGTACTCGTGCTCCAGGTCTGCCCGGCAGGCGGCTATCTGGTCGCTGCGCTGTGAGATCCAGCGGATCAGCTCGTGCGGCACCCCGGCGATCTCCATCACCGGGCGGCGCCCGGCGGTGACGGTGCGCGGCTCGGAGGCCGGCCCCAGCGCCTCACACACCTCAGCCATCACGATCTCGTTGTAGAGCGCGGACGCGGCGACGGTGTTCTCGAACAGGACCTCCGAGTGGACCGATCCCCACTTCCCGTCCAGACGCTGCCCCTTCACCGACAGCATCAGGTGGTCATGGAGCAGCGGCATTCCCGACCGTGCCTCGTAGTGGCGGAAGCGGGCGGCGACCAGGCCGTCGGGCGGCCGGACCTGGTAGATGCCGTCCTTGCCGAAGCGGATCACCGCCACCTGGTCCTCGATCCACTCCAGCACCCGCGCGATCGCCCGCTCGTGCGCGGCCTCGATCACCCGCCGGGTCTCGTCATCACCCAGCGCCCACAGCAGGTAGACCGTCGGCTGCGGACGGAGGACGAGATCGGCGCCCGTGACCTTTACCCGTCGACCGAGGGCGCCGGCCTTCCATGCGGCCTTCGGTGACTTGCCCGCGGCCAGCTGGTCGGCCTCGATCAGATCCGCGTGCGGGTGCCGGCCCCTCTCCCCGAACAGGTTCCGCAGCTGCGCCTCGGTGACGACGTCCCCGGCGGCCAGGCCGAGGGCGGCGAGTCCGCGGCCCATCCATTGACCAGCCGGGACACCGGCCTCTTCCTGAGCCTTGGCGAGCGGCGTGCGCGCAGGGCGTCGGCCGTCGCCGACGACGACCTGGCGCAAGTAGTAGCGGTACATCTGCCCGGCGGTGATCAGCGCGATATCCATCGTCATTCAGGCCACGCCACACGGCCCTGACCTGCAAGAAAAGGCCAGTCGGCGTCCTCTCCCGCCAGGCGGGAGCAACGGCCCGACTTTCTTTCCGAGCGCCCGTCAGGCGGAAAGCGGCTCCAGTCGACGCGCGAGTGTCAACGCTCTCCGGTCGGGCTCCACCACCACCCCGCACCCACACCAACCGGCACCCACGACGTCCTCAACGGTCCCTGACCGAAGGCGGTCTTGCGGGCTGATCATCAGCACCGCGCAGAAACTGTGGGAGGACAAGGCCGCGCTGGGCAAGTTCCTGGACGTCGTCCGACGCAGCGAGGGGTTCGTCAAGCTGGCCGACACGCTGGAGCAGTCCGAGGTCCGGCCCGCGAAGCCCTCGTTCTACGGCGTGCAGAGCAGGGAGTTCCAGGAGTAGTTGGACAGGCGGGCGCGAACGTCACCGCCTCCGTCCCGCGCGAGGGGCTGCGGCCGATGTGCGACCGGGACGCGGTCGAGCTGGACGACGATGACGACGGCCGCGAGGACTGAACGGGCTATGGCTGGGACGGGATCAGGGTGATCGTGACGCGGCGGTACAGGTACCGGCTGAGCGGCGCCGTCGGGGCCTCGCCTCTGTTCTCGGCCGGCCATCGGTCCTCACCGGCTTCGCGACAGCGGCACCGGCACCGGCCAAGCAGGTGGCGGCGCCGGTGGCGTCCCGGCGGTCGGGCCGGAATCCGTCCAGACGGCCCCGCCTGCGAAGTGATCTGACTCACACGCTGTCACAGGGATCGATGAGGCGGTGTCTTGTGCTCGAACCGCTCGAAACGAGGGAGACATCATGGCTGAGAACACCGATGTGGTTGTGATCGGCGGCGGGTACGCCGGCGTCATGGCGGCCAATCGCCTGACGCAGCGCGGCGACGTGACCGTGACGCTGATCAACCCGCGCCCGTCCTTCGTCCACCGGGTCCGCCTGCACCAACTGGTGGGCGGGACCGGCTCCGCCGTCGTCGACTACCAGGAGGTCCTGGCGGAGGGCGTCCGGCTGGTGGTCGACAGCGTGACGCGGATCGACGCGGCCGGGCGCGGTGTGGAGCTGGCGAGCGGTGGTGCGGTCGGCTACGACTACCTGGTCTACGCGGTGGGCAGTGGCAGCGCCGACCCGCAGGTGCTCGGGGCGGCCGAGTTCGCCTACCCGATCGCCAGCCTGGAGGAGGTGCAGCGGCTGCTGCCGGTCCTCGATGGCGCGCCCGCATCGGCCGCGGTGACGGTGGTCGGAGCTGGTCCGACGGGCATCGAGACCGCCGCCGAGCTGGCGGAGCAGGGCCGCAGCGTGACCCTGGTCTGCGGTGGGGTGCTCGGGCCGTACTTGCACCGGCGGGGGCGGCGTTCGGTGGCCGGGCGGCTGGCGGCGCTCGGGGTGAAGGTCGTGGAAGGCCCCGACGCGAAGGTGACGGCGGTGTCGCGTGATGCGATGCGGCTCGCTGACGGCCGGGAGCTGCCGAGCGCGGTGACCATCTGGACCGCCGGTTTTGGCGTGCCGGACCTGGCCGCGCGCAGTGGGCTGAGTGCCGATGCGCTGGGCCGGCTGCTCACGGACGAGACGCTGACCAGCGTGGATGACGAGCGCATCGTCGCGGCCGGGGACTCGGCGGCGCCGTCGGGCCTGCCGCTGCGGATGAGCTGCCAGGCTGCGATGCCGCTGGGTGCGCGGGCCGCCGACACGGTGCTCAGCCGGTTGGCGGGGGAGCAGCCCGAGACCCTCAACCAGTCGTTCGGAGCGCAGTGCATCAGCCTGGGCCGGGGCACCGGCATCTTCCAGTTCGCCAACAGGTCCGACGTCGCGGTGTGGTTCCACATCGACGGTCGCCTCGGCGCGAAGATGAAGGAGGCCGTGTGCAAGGGCATCGTGAAGCACCTGACCGATGAGGCGCACAAGCCCGGTGGGTACAGCCTGCACCGCATGAAGGGAGGCGCCGGGCGCCAGAAGGCGCTGGATGCCATGAGCGGCGAGGCGCCGGTCGACGTCGAACGGGTTTCCTAGGTCCGGGCCGGCCGAGGGGGAGATGATCAAGACATGAGTGATGCTCACGCCATTGACCGGGCGACCGAGACATTCGTCGCCCACCGCAATCTGCTGTTCACTGTCGCCTACGAGATGCTCGGCTCGGCGGCCGATGCCGAGGACGTCCTGCAGGAGACCTGGCTACGGTGGGTCGAGGTCGACCTGGAGCAGGTGCGCGACCAGCGCGCGTACCTGGTCCGGATCACGACCCGGCAGGCGCTCAACCGGCTGCGCACGATGTCGCGGCGCAAGGAGTCGTACGTGGGCCCGTGGCTGCCGGAGCCGCTGCTGACCGCGCCGGACGTGGCCCAGGACGTCGAGCTCGCCGAGAGTGTGTCGATGGCGGTGATGCTCGTCCTGGAGACGTTGTCGCCGACCGAGCGGGCAGCAGTGTGCAGAACGCGACGATCCCGGCCTTGGCGGCGCTGCCCGTGCTCTGCAGCACGAACCACGGCACGCCCATGTATGTAAGGCAATTCCCTGCGATCGAAACGAGGTTGGCGGCAAGAACCGTTGCCAGAGGACGGCGATCAACCGTCCCGAAGTCTTCGGACACTACGGTGGTCTCCCATAAGGGGAAGCGCCCACCGTGAACGAAGCAGGTCAGAAGCTGTGCCATATCCCCTCGGTCGGTGACGCCCTGTGAGAACCGGCCTCGGGGAGCATCGCCGTCGCCCCTACCGGACCGTCGGCAGCAAGGAGTTGTGGACGAGTGCCGGGGGTAGGGGTCCGGTGCCGGTGGCGCACATGCCGTCGAAGGTGAGCCGCAGGTAGCGCCGCCAGGCCGACGGATCGGCAGCCAGCAAGGGTGCGGCGGTGTAGTACACGCCGCAGATCAGCAGCATCACGTCCTGCCCGTTCAGATCCGCACGGAGTGAGCCGTCGCGTTGCGCCCGCCGCGCCAGTGACCCGGCTGTTGCGATCAACTGCTCCTGTCCGGCCTGTATCTCCGGGTGCCGAACATCCGACACCATACGAAGTGCCTCCGCGAGCGCCCGGTTGTTTGCGTAGAGATCGACGCCCGCGCTCATGAACTGCAGCAGGGCGGCGTCCGCGTCGGCCTGCTCGGCCTGCTGGCGGCCCACTGCCACCAGCCCGTCGATTTCCTCGCTGATGATCGCGGCGAACAGGTCCTCCTTGGTGGGGAAATGCCGGAAGACGGTTCCCTTTCCGATACCCGCCCGTGCTGCGATCTGTGCAACGGACGCTTCCGCGCCGTGCTCGGCGAACACCTCCGCGGCAGCCTTCAGCAGCGCCTTGCGCGTCCGCACCGCGTCGGCTCTCATCCGTCGCGCGGGCGGCGCTGCAACGGCTTCTTCTTCAGTGCTCATGGGTCCACTCTACGCAACATGACCGAGCGGTCCGTTTGGGTGGTACGGTAGTTAAAGTGACCAGCCGGTCCGGTTATGGTTCGTGGCTGTGGCCGGTCCGGCATTTCCTCATCCCATTTGGAGAACAGAGCACCATGAGCAAGACACTCGGCTTCATCGGCAGTGGCAATGTCGGCGGCATCTTGGCCCGCCTTGCTGTCGCCGCAGGCCTAAACGTCGTCCTGAGCAACTCCCGCGGCCCCGAGTCCCTCGCCGGTCTCGTCGCCGAACTCGGCCCCCGCGCCCGGGCGGCCACTCCCGCCGAGGCCGCCGAGGCCGGGGACCTGGTGGTGGTGTCCATCCCGCTGAGCGCCTACGAGAAGATCCCGGCAGAGCCGCTGGCGGGCAAGATCGTGATCGACACGCTGAACTATTACCCGGTGCGCGACGGCCGCATCGCCGAGCTGGACGCGAACGAGCTGACGAGCAGCGAGCTGGTACAGCGCCACCTGGCCGACTCCCGTGTGGTCAAGGCGGCCAGCAACATCGTCGTCAGCCAGCTGTTCAGCCTGGCCCGCCCCTCGGGTGCGCCGGACCGCAGTGCCATGCCGATCGCCGGCGACGATGCCGCCGCCAAGGCGGAGGTCGTGGAGTTGCTCGACATCCTCGGCTACGACGCGGTGGGCATCGGCACGCTCGCCGACAGCTGGCGCAGCGAACCAGGCACGCCCGTCTACTGCAAGCCCTACTTCGGGGAAGTGCCCAAGGACGTGAGCTTGGACAAGACGATGGAATGGATCTACCAGGCCCCGGGCGTTCCGGTACCTGCCGACCGGGTGAGGGAACTGACCGCCACGGTTGTCCGGCCCGCGGGCGGCAGCTTCTCGATCGACGACTGGATCTGAGTGGAGAGCATCGCGGAAGAGGTGGAACCGGAACTCCTGAGCGGGTCCGGACACCGACCCACCGTGGGGGTTCCGGCCGCCGGCGGGGAGACAGACGCCTGCGGCCGCCGCCCCGGCTGCGACTGCTGCGGCTGAGCCGGCACCTGCACGAGGCAGAGGACCCCGGCCCGCAACCCGTCACCGACCTCCCACGGCTTCCGCCGCGGCTGGTCACATCCCCCAGAAAACACGGGATTACGTACATCTCCACCGTGCCACAACACGATCTTCCTGCAAGGACCCCTAAAAAAGGACGTAACACCGCCATGAACGCTTTCACCACCGCCGTAGCCGTCGGGTCGGAGGAGCCGCTCAGCCCCGGCTACGACGCGGCGACCAAGGACGACGCCGAGTTCAACAAGCTCTTCCGGCACGGCTTCACCACCATCGACGACGTACAGATGCACTACGTCATCGGCGGCGACGGCCCGCAGGTCATGGTGCTGCTGCACGGCTGGCCGCAGCCCTCGTCGGCAAGAACCTGAAGTTCGCCACCCTCGAATCGATGTTCTGGCACTTCTCCTTCTTCCTGCAGAATCCGCTCGCCGAGGAACTGGTCACCGGCCGGGTCGAAACCTTCCTCACCTACTTCTTCCAGAGTGTGAAGACCGCCGGCGAGAACGTCTCCGACGACGAACTCGCCGAGTTCGTCCGGGTGTACTCCCGCCCCCAGGTCCTGCACGCCGGCTTCGAGCTCTACCGGACCCTGACCCAGGACGAGGCCGACAACACCAAACTCCAGGACACCCCGCTGACCATCCCGGTCCACCTGATCACCCAGGCCGGCCTCGCCGACGCGTTCCTGCCGCCCCTCCAGGACGCCGCCCCCCACGCCACCTCCGCCGTCGTCCCCGGGGCCGGACACTTCCTCCTCCACGAAGCACCCGACCACGTCCTGGCCGAGATCAACGCCTTCTACCCCAACCCCACCCCCTGACCAAAAAGCACCACACGACCACACGACCACACGACGTCCAAACCGTCCGATGCCAGAACTCGCGCGGTCCCTGAACGGCGACCTCGAAAGCCGGCACACCGAGGCCAACGTCAACGGCGCCTGACGACGTCTCAGCCGGATCACACCTGCCGGCATCCGCGTACGAGTGGATCCGCACCCCGGTCGGGGAACACGTCAAGGTGCAGTCCGCGAGCGGTGGGACGGGCGTGGCGACCGCGCTCGGCGGCGGCGCACCGATCCTGCCGGTCCGGCCCGGTGAGCTGTCCGGTCCGTCCCTGGGTGTCACGCTGGAGGCGTGGGGTCCGGCGGGCGGGCCGGTCCGTGGGCAGACCGCCGAGCTGGTGATCACCCGACCGATGCCGTCCATGCCGCTGCAGTTCTGGAACGACGCAGGTGGCAGCCGTCACCACGACGCCTACTTCCCCGCCTACCCGGGAGTGCGGCGGCACGGGCGCTTGCCCGCAAATCGTCCACGCCGGGAGCGACGCTGCCGCGAGTGCCCGCCGCGTGGCGAAGCCCATTCTGAGGACCCCGGTCAGGCGTGCTCCGCCGTGCGCTCGATCCGGGCGAGAATCCGGGCGGGGCAGGGACAGCCGCAGCGGCTGATGCGCCCCGTCGTGTGCGAGACGGGGCAGTCGAGTTCGTGGAAGAGGACGGCGTCGCGTCCTTCTTCGTCCAGCCGGGCGTGGACGAACGAGGCCAGCTCGGTGGCTGTGTCCATGGTTCAGCCGGCGTCGGCGCGTTCGGCCTGGGCTTTGGTGTGGGCGAGGCGGTAGGAGTCGGTGCCGGTCTCGATGATGTTGCCGCCGAAGGTGATGCGGTCGACGATGGCCGCGCAGAGCCTGGGATCGGTGAACGTCTTCGTCCACCCGCCGAACGACTCGTTCGAAGCGATCGCGACAGAATTCTTTTCCTCACGCTCCGTTAAGACCTGGAAGAGGAGTTCGGCGCCCCGGCGGTCGAGTTCCATGTAGCCGAGTTCGTCGATGCACAAAAGATCGACGCGTCCGTAGCGGGCGATGGTCTTGGCCAGGACCTTCTCGTCGGCGGCCTCGACCAGCTCGTTGACCAGCTTGGTCGCCAGGACGTACTTCACCCGGTATCCCTTCATCGCGGCCTCGGTCCCCAGCGCGATGAGCAGATGGGACTTGCCCGTGCCCGAGTCGCCGATCAGGCAGAGGGGGTGGCCCTTGCGGACCCATTCGCAGGTGGCGAGGGTGTTGATGGTCGCGGCGTCGATGTTGGGGTTCGCGTCGTAGTCGAAGGCCCGCAGTGACTTCTCGCGCGGGAACCCTGCGGCCTTGATGCGCCGCTCCGAGCGCCGGCGGGCCCGGTCGTCGCACTCGGACAGCAGCAGTTCCGCCAGAAAGCCCCGGTAGGACATCTGCTCGCGGGACGCCGCCTCGGCGAGGTCGGGGAACTGGCCGCGGATGGTGGGCAGCCGCAGCATCCGGCACGCCTGGTCGATGGCGGTGGTCGCGGCTTCCTCGGTCAGCCCGCGGTTGCGTTTGGCGTTCATGTCGCTTCTCCCTTGCTCGGAGCACTCCCGCCGCGCCGTCGCAGCAGCTGGTCATAGGCGGCAACCGAGGGCAGCGGCCGGGTGTCGGGCGGCAGATGGGACAGCCGCCAGTCGGCGAGAAAGGTGACGGTCGCCCGCGTCGGCCCGGCCGCTGCGGGCTCTGGCGGTGGTGAGGGCATCGGCTGGTCCGGCAGGTCGCCGTCGGCGATCTTGCGGGCCTCCAGCGCGACCGCGTCCGCGGTCAGCGCCCCGGCCCGCAGCGCGACCGCGAGCCCGGCGACCAGGTGCTCGTGGCTCATGTGCCGGGCCAGCAACAACACCTCGATCAGGGCCTTGGTGCCTTCCTTGTCGCCGTGGGCCGCGCGGGCCGCGTCCCACCAGTCGTCATGGACCGGCGTGAACCGGCCGGCCGAGCGGGCCTGTTCCAGGGCTGTTGCCCCGGGGAAGGCGCCTGGCTTGCGGACCAGGGCCTCCAGGTAGTGATCGAGCACCAGGCGCGAGCCGCCCTGCGTGCTCAGCCTTTCGTGGCGGGCCACTTCCCGGCCGTCGTCGAAGACGATCAGCTCGGAGGCGTGCAGCAGCACCCGGAGTGTCTTGCCGATCAGCCGGACCGGCACCGAGTACCGGTTGGTGCGGACCGTGGTCTGTCCGTAGCGGTCGACCCGTGGGGTGAACCAGCGGCCCGTCTCGAACGGTTCGACGGGCAGCGGTTTCAACTGCGGCCGTTCGACGGCGAAGTACTCGCCGATCGTCCGGGGACGGGAGCGGATGCGCCGGCCCTCGTCCTCAAGGTCCCACCGGTCGACCATCTCGTTCAGCTCGGCGAGGGTGGCGACCTCGGGGACCGGCACGAAGTGGTTGCGGCGGAAATAGCCGATCTGGCCCTCCACCCCGCCCTTCTCGTGGGCGCCCTCGATGCCCGGACGGCAGTAGAAACTCTCGATCCCCCAGTGCGAACGAAAAGCGATCCACCGCTCCGGCTCCGTGCGCTGCCGGGAGAAGCCCAGGACCTGGGCGACCGCCGCTTTCAGGTTGTCGTAGCGCACCTTGCCGCGGGGCACCCCGCCCAGCACGGACAGCGCGTGGACATGGCCTTCGAAGGACGCCTCCTGGCCGCAGGAGGCCGACACCCTTCTCTGCACTAACTGAACCCTGAATCCTCAGGGCTTCTAGGCGGCCTACGCGGTTGTGGCGATGCCGCCGTCGACGGGGATCACGGCGCCCGTTAGGTATGCGCCTGCCCGGCTGGCGAGGAACACGGCGACACCCGCCATGTCGTCGTCGCGGCCGATCCGGCGTAGTGGGGCCGACGCCGCGATCGCCTCGCCGAACTCATCGAGGGTTGCAGCCATCATCGTCGACGGGAACGGTCCCGGCGCCACGGCGTTCACGGTGACGTGCTGCGGTCCTAGTTCCTTGGCGAGCACTCTGGTGAGTTGATGCAGCGCGGCCTTGCTGCTGGAGTACGAGTAGTTGGGCCGCTGGGGGATGTGGATGGCGGCGATGCTGCCGATGTTGATGATCCGCGCGGGATCGTCGGCGGTGCCCGCCCTGCGAAGTGCGGGCAGCAGCGCCTGGACTAGCCAGAACGGCGACTTCAGGTTGAGGTCGACGACCGTGTCCCAGGCCGCGTCTGGGAACGTCGCCAGCGGCTCGTCCCACATGGCGCCCGCGTTGTTGACGAGGATGTCGAGACGCTCCGAGTCGGCGGTGACGAGGTCGGACAGTCGCCGACACTCGTCGTGGCGGGACAGGTCAGCGGGGATGGCCCGCACCTCACCGAATTTGGACAGCTGTTCCTGCGCCTGAGCGCACGCTTCTGCGTTGCGTGAGCTGATGACCACGCGGACGCCCGCCTGGAGAAGGCCACGCGCGATCATCATCCCGATGCCTCTGGTGCCACCGGTGACGAGCGCGCGCTTTCCACACAGATCGAAAAGTTCTGCATGCGTTGTGAATTGGTTGTCTACCACTTGCCGCCTTTCTCGTTGGTCGTGCGGGATGATGCGTCGACGCGTCGGGGGTTCGGTTCAGCTGTCGGTTTTTTAATCACGACTTTGCCGAGGTCGTGGTGGCTGACCGTAGAAGAAACTCATGCCCATGCAGCCGATCCCGAGAGCCGAGACTTCGAGGTTTTGTCCTAATTTGCGTTGTTGCATTGGAGATGCTCCTGGGGTATCGGTCGTCTGGCTCCCGCTTATTTCGTGTTTAGCCGGGAGCCGGTATAGAAGTTAGGCAGCCTTCCGGGACACCGGCGAGACCCTAGTGATACCGGCATGCCCTCAACGCTATGGCCTTGGCGTGCACTCCAAGCAAGCGGAACGGGTAAGAAATCGGCAGGGTGCTCCCGCGGGGCGGCGGCCGCACCCCTGGGTGCTGTCGAGCCGCGGGGCCGCGCGGGCATGGCCTCGACTGCCTGGGTAACGCTGTGCGGCATGAGCCCCTGCCCGACGAGCAAGAGGCCATCCGTGACGCTGCCTGCATCATCGCGGAGTACAACGCTCGGATGGAGGAGCAAGCCCGGGCGTACGAAGAGGGCCATCACTGATCCGGACCAAGGGCTCATACTGCTCCTGATGCCTCACCCTCATCAGTAGAGGCATCAGGAAATTCCTCTTGTCCTGTCACGCCACGCCGGATCCGCTCACGCTCAATATCGGCAGCGATTCGTGCACGCTCCGTCTCGTGCTCTTCCTTGATTACCGTTCGTTTGGTCTCGCGTTCGCTTCCGCGACTCGACACCAGCGACTTCGCACCACGGAATCGAGCGCCTGCTGACCAAAGTGCGGAACTGCATTCCCGTCTCCGTCAGTAGCACCCGGCCGTAGATGCCATTGACCATGCCGAACAACGCGGTCATCGAGAAAACGCCGAAACCGCCAATCCACACCCCCGGTCCGGCGCCCGCGCCCCCAGACCGACCGCCACTGTCCCACCGGCAAGGATCAGCATGACAAAGCCGGTGCACCACCAGCTCTTTCGCCGTGCGGCATCACTGTGGCCGATCAAGACATGGGCCATGTTCCTGATGCTACTGACCGGGGCGGTCAGAAGAGCGGACGCAGCCAGCGAAGCATTGGCCCGAGCATCAGGGCCTCGGCAGTCCGCCCACCCATCAGCCGTGCGGTTTGCCTTCGTCGGCGATGCTGCGACTGCGCAGTGTCCTTTCGACGGTGAAGCCGAGTTTCTCGGCGACGGCACACGAGCCGGTGTTCCCGGCCATGGCCCACCGCTCGATGCGGTGCACGTCGAGCGTGACCCAGCCCCAGTCGCACAGGGCCCGAGCGGCCTCCACCGAGTACCCACGTCCGCGCAACTCCTTGACCGCCCGGTACCCGAGCTCCCAGACACCGCGGCTGACGAGGGTCAGGCAGTACGAGCCGACCAGGGCACCGGTGTCCTTGTGGAACGCACCGAAGGCGTAGTCCGTGTCCTCGCCCCACGGGGCGGGCACCTTCTCGGCCACGAGCTTCCCCGTGTCCGCACGCCGGTACGGCACCGGCACCCGGAATGTAGAACCGGATGTCCTCGTCCTCACAGGCTTCGTACCGTATCCACCTCGGCGTCGCCGCAGGAAGATGCAAGTTGGAGGGGAGTTAGACGCAATGCCGTTGCTTTTGCTGTGGGCGTAGGCTGGTTGGGAGTCGGTGCCGGGGGTGGTGCGGGTGGCTGCGAGTGCGTCTGACTTATCGGGTCTTGGC
>NZ_JNWJ01000130.1:0-13257 GCF_000716805.1 Streptomyces yerevanensis
CCCTGGTCAGCATCGACTCCACCACCGCGCGCGCTCACCACGACGCTGCTGGGATGCACCTGGGCAAGGACGTCATCGACGCCCTGGAGAAGGCCACTGCCGAGGAGGAGAAGGCCAGGTCAAAGGGGGCAGCTCCGAAGAACAAAGCGGGCGGGACGCGGAGACCGATCCCGCGCGAGAAGAACGAAGACGCATCCGGCGTCGACGAAAGCTGAGGTTGAGGGCCGCTCGCCTCGGACGGTCCAGGGGTGGACAGACCAGCAAGGTCCACCTCGCTGCCGACCGCAAGTGCCGCCCGCTGGCGATCATC
The DNA here is from genome assembly GCF_000716805.1 of Streptomyces yerevanensis. NCBI lineage: Bacteria > Bacillati > Actinomycetota > Actinomycetes > Kitasatosporales > Streptomycetaceae > Streptomyces > Streptomyces yerevanensis. The sequence goes on from NZ_JNWJ01000130.1 coordinate 311, forward strand.
CTGACCACGGGGCAGGCCGCGGACAGCCCACAGTTCATCCCCGTGCTGAGGAAGGTCCGGGTCCGCGGGCCCGTCGGCCGCCCCCGCACCCGCCCGGACGCGGTCGCCGGGGACAAGGCCTACTCGTCCCGCGGCAACCGCGCCCACCTGCGCAGACGCCGTATCAAGGCGGTCATCCCGGAGAAGAAGGACCAGGCCGCCAACCGGAAGAAGAAGGGCTCCAGGGGCGGCCGCCCCATCAGCCACGACGCCGACCTCTACAAGGAGCGGAACACCGTCGAGCGCCTGATCAACAAGCTGAAGGCCTGGCGAGGCATCACCACCCGATACGACAAAACCCCGGACAGCTACCTCGCAGGCCTCCACCTGCGTGCCTCAATGATCTGGATCAGAGACCTCACCCAGACCACCCATTGATCACGACCCGATACGCGCCCTAGAGGAGGGCGCGGCTCACGTTCAAAACGCCCCACCAGGGCGCTGGTGTTCAGCCAGAAACAGATGCTTTCCTGCGCCGATACCTGACAACGAGCAGCACCGCACCGGCCACGGCCGCGGTTCCGGCACCGACAGCCCAGCCGCTGACGCCATCGTTCTCCGCTATCTGGACGGGAACCGTGTTGTTGCCCCGCTCAGGGTCCCTGACACGGGGGGCGTCCGGCGCGTACCCGGTGTTCATCGAAGAGACGGCCACGCGGCCGGAACGGCTGTCCTTGCTTGTGATGCGCAACGTGAACTCGTAGAAGCGGTCTTGGCCGGCTGAAGCCCACTCGGCGCAGAAGTAGCTGCGGCCGTGGTCGTTCGTCCCGCAGGGCTGGTCGATCTCCTGCTCCTTGGCTTCGGGGTTGTAAGGCCATCGAGTCACCTTGGTGCCCGGCGGGGCGATGAACACGGTCCGGATCACCGTCTCGGCGGGGCCGTTGTTGCGGTAGCCGATGCGGATGCGGTGGCTGCTGCCGACATCGCCGCGCAGCGATGCGCCGAGCGCCTCGATATCGGCTGTACTGCGTACCGCCACGTCCGTGTCTGCCGCCCCGGAGGGAGTGGCGTCACGAGAGCCGTTCTCCGCTGCCGTGGCCGGTCGCACGCCCATGAGGGCGGCCACCAAGACCAGGACAGCGGCCAGCACACATCGGACAACGACGGCTGCGCGCTGACGCTCCCGTATGCCGGTCATCACCGCAGTTTGACCCAACAGAGCCACCGTGAACGCGCGGCAGCGCGCCCGTAACCACGCGAACCGGACCATCTGCCGACTGATCATTCCGGCACCGTTCATGATCGTATGCATATTCCAGTAGAACGGTCTGGCAGCGACGAGGGTTGCAGCCCTTCCCTTTCCTGCACCTTCTGTCCACTCCGCAGCTCCCCTGCTGCGGATGCCGCGAGGTGTGGTCTCTGCCATGAGCGGCCTCGTCGAGGACTGCCTCCCGACTCATGGTGCCGGGCTTTGCCCAAGGGGCCTGATCGATGCGTAGCCGGCGCGGACGCTGACGGCGGGGCACCTGTGGGGACATGCCGCGGCCACGAGTTCGTAACGAGCCATTGACAGGGGCTTTGGCTGACGGCACTCTCATCTGCACATGGCTGATTAAACGTTTAGGCAGACCAGTATCTACCAGTATGGACGGAAGCTATGGTGCGCCGGATCGGAATCAAGGACGTGGCTGCTGCGGCAGGTGTGTCCACCGCGACGGTGTCGCACGTTCTCAACCGGGTCGAGGGCAAGCGGATCAGCCCGGAGACACGGCAGCGCGTGCTGCGGACGGCCGAGGAGCTGGGGTACGCGCCGAACGGCCTGGCCCAGGCGCTGAGGACACAGCGGTCGCGGACCATTGGCTTCGTCGGTGACGAGATCGCCACCACCCCCCACTCGGGTCGGCTGATCCTGGGCGCCCAGGAGGCCGCCGCGGCCGAGGGCCTGGTGCTCTTGCTGGTCAACACCGGCGGCGATGCCGAGCTGGAGCGCGCGAGCATCGAGATGCTGCTCCAGCGGCAGGTGGACGGCGTGCTGTATGCGGCCATGTACCACCGGGTCGTGGATCTGCCCAAGAGCCTGCGGTCGACCCCCACCGTGTTGCTGGACGCGCGCTGCGACGACCCCGCCGTCCCCTCCGTGGTGCCCGACGAGGTCGAGGGCGGCTACACAGCGGCGCGGGAGCTGACCGAGCGTGGGCACCGCAGGATCGGCATGACCGTGGGAACGGCCGACATCCCCGCTCTGCACGGCCGGATCGAGGGCTACCGCAAGGCGTTGGCCGAGGTCGGTGTCGACTACGACCCCTCCTTGGTCGCCGCCGAGCCGGACGTGCCCAACGACGTGGTCTCCGGCTACCGCGCCGCGCGGCGCCTCCTGACGGCGGATCAGCGTCCGACGGCGCTGTTCTGCTTCAACGACCGGATGGCCGCAGGTGCTTACCGGGCTGCTGCCGAGCTGGGACTGTCCATTCCCGGCGACCTGTCGGTCGTGGGGTTCGACAACGAGGTGCTGGTCGCCGAGACCCTCTACCCCGCGCTGACCACGGTTCAGCTGCCGCACTACGAGATGGGGGCACGGGCGTTGGCCCAGCTGCTCTCGCTCACAAAGACGCCGGGCCGGCTACCGGGCCCGGATACGCAGGAGATGTTGTCTTGCCCGCTGGTGGTACGGGCATCGGTCGCTTCGCCGCCCCGGCTCTGAACCCGGGACGGCGAAGCATTTGCACTACGACAGGCGACCGTCGCAACCGGTCGTCGGTCCTGTCTGTACTTGGAACACAGTGAGGGTACACGCATGTCCCCGAGCATTCTTAATGAGTCGTCGAACCGCCATGACCTGCTGATATCCGGCGCGATCTCCGACATCTCCGCCGTCTCAGCTGCCTCCGCCGTGCGAGCGAGCGTGGGCGTGTTGTCCTGGTAAGCCGTCCGAGGCGGCCGCGATGTTCGCGGCAGCCCGCCCGGGCGTGAAGGTGAAGTTCACCGGCATCACAGACACGGGCTGGAACGCCCTCTTCACCAGGCCGCTCGCGTAGACGGCCGCCGGCAACGCGTCGGGCATCGCTTCCGTCGCCGCTCGGAGTCTGCGGCTGCCTGTGGCTGTTCGCGGTCGAAAGCCTGGCCGTGCCGCCGAACGCATACGTCAAGCGGTACGCGGCCGAGTCCAGGCGTACTCCGCCGACGTCCACCCAGCCCTGCTGGAAGCCGACTTCTTCGCATTCGTCGAGGGAATCGTGGCCGGCGCCCTGCCGGTGACCGATCCCGCACGCCCTCTGTCCCACCGAAAGGCACGTGTGTGTCCACCGCACCCCTCGATCCGTACCGTCCCGTCGCGCACCTGCGCCCGCCCCGCAACTGGATCAACGACCCGAACGGGCTGGTCTTCCACGACGGCCAGTACCACGTCTGCTACCAGTACAACCCCTACGGCGCGACACACACGAACGTGCACTGGGGCCACTTCCGCAGCCCTGATCTGCTGACCTGGGAGCCGCTGCCGATCGCCCTGTCCCCGACCCCCGGGGGCGTGGACGCCGACGGCTGCTTCTCCGGCAACGCCGTCTCCGACGGCGACCGGCTGGTCGCCTTCTACTCCGCGAACCGCCAGGACCGCTCGCCCCAGCACCAGCCGGTCACCAGTGCCACCTCCCGCGACGGCGGCCGGACCTTCCGCCCGCACGGGGAACTGCTCATCCCTGAGTATCCCGACGGCTGCACGATGTACCGGGACCCGTACGTCTGGCGAGACGGAGACGGCTGGCGGATGCTGGTCGGCGCCGCCCTCGCCGACGGACGCGGCGCGGCCCTGCTGTACGAGTCAGCCGACCTGGACACCTGGACCTACCTGGGCCCCTTCGACGCCCGCGAGCCGGAGCCCGTCGGCGGCACCGAACTGCACACCGGCGCGGGCTGGGAATGTCCCCAGTACCTCCCGGCGCAGTCCGGACGGCCCGGTGCCCTCATCCTCAGCGCCTGGAACGAAGGCGACGGCCCACAGTGCGTCGCAGCCCTGATCGGTGAGGAACGCGGCAATGTCCTCGAGTCCGGCCCACCAGTCCTCGTCGACCATGGCCCGGACTGCTACGCGCCCGCGCTGCTGCGCGGACCGGGCGGCCGATGGCTGCTGTGGGGCTGGTCCGGGGAAGCCCGCGACGAAGCCTGGGCCGCCGCGGACGGATGGGCAGGCGTGCTCACCCTGCCCCGCGAGATCTCCATCGGCAGCGATGGCACCCTGCGGCAGCAGCCCGTCGCCGAACTGCTCGCGCTGCGCGGCGAGCACAGCGTCCACGCCGCAGGCGAGACGCACGGCCCCAAGCCGGTGGAACTCGGCGGCGTCGGCCGCGCCTTCGATCTGACGGCCCGACTGGAGCCGACCGGAAGCGCCGGTCTGCGGCTGCTCACCACCCGGGACGGCTCCGAGTACCTCGACATCCGTCTCGATGTGGCCGCCGGCGAACTGGTCGTCGACCGCGACCACGCCTCGCTGGACACCCGGGCGCGCGGCGGCTCGTACCGGATGTCCTGCCCCGACGATCAGCCAGTCGACCTGCGTGTGATCGTCGACCGCTCCATCGCCGAGATCTTCCTGACCACCACCGGCCAGGTCCTCACCCTGCGCTTCTACCCGACGGGCGACGAGGCGTGGCGGCTGCAGGCCCACAGCGCGCCGGACGCGAGCCTCGGCTACGCCATCGACGCCTGGGAGCTGCGGCCCCTCGTGATCAAGGCGCCGAGCACAAACGGCACGGAGAGCGCCGGAGAGCCGGAAGAGCGGTCCGTATGACAGCGCACCCAGACCCCCACCCCCGTACCCCACCCCCCAAGGCAGACCACACGTCCAACCCTCACCCGCACCACACCCGGAGGCACCAGCCATGAACGTCGGAAACCCCGGAAGCAGAACACCCCGCCGGACAGCCTGCACCGCCCTGGCCCTCATCCTGCCCCTGGCGGCGCTGGCAGCCTGCGGCGGAGGCGGCACCACCGACACCTCTGCCGAGCAGGGCAGCGGCACAGGCACGATCACCGTCTGGGCCCACCAAGGTACGAAGGGAGAGGTCACCGCCGTGCAGAACGCGGTGAAGTCGTTCAACTCCTCGCAGGACAAGATCAAGGTCAAGCTGACGCTGATCCCCGACGCCGACTACACCAAGACCATCACCGCCACCGACGCCTCCAAACTGCCGGACGTGATGGAGTTTGACGGCCCGACGATGGCGAACTTCGTCTACAACAAGAAGCTCGCCCCGATCGACGACTACGCCTCCAGCAAGACCATGGCGAATGCCACGGACGCCATCAAGGCGCAGGGCGAGATCGGCGGCAAGCACTACGGCCTGGGCATGTTCGACTCCGGGCTCGGGATCTACGGCAACAAGAAGCTGCTGGACGCGGCCGGGATCACGTACCCGACCAGCGTGGACGACGCCTGGACCGCTGCCGAGTTCACCGCAGCCGTGAAGAAGCTCGCCGCCGAGGACTCCGACGGCAAGAGCCTGGACCTTCAGGAGGGCGGCAGTTACGCCAACGAGTGGGGTACCTACGGCTTCGCCCCCATCGTCTGGTCGGCCGGCGGCTCACTGCTGAAGAACGGCAAGGCCGAAGGCGTCCTCGACACCCCCGAGGTGGCCAAGGCACTGAAGACCTTCCAGTCCTGGAAGACGTACACCGACCCCAATGCGGACGGCAACGCCTTCGCCAAGGGCCGGGCCGCCCTGAGCTGGGTCGGCCACTGGATGTACCCCACCTACAGCGAGGTCCTCGGTGACGACCTCGTCGTCATGCCGCTGCCCGACTTCGGCAACGGCCCCAAGACCGGGCAGGGCTCCTGGGCCTGGGGCATCGGCGCCAACACCAAGAACGGCAAGGCCGCCGGCACGTTCCTGGACACTCTCCTGAACGACGAGAACGTCGCCGCGATGACGACGGCCAACGGCGCCCCGCCCGCCACCAAGTCCGTGCTCGCCAAGAGCGAGCTGTACAAGCAGGGCGGCCCGCTCCAGCTGTTCTCCGACCAGCTCGCCAAGCCCTGCGGCGACAGCAACATCGACAAGTCCTGCATCGCCGTCACCCGCCCGGTCACCGCCGGATACCCCACGGTCACCGCCAAGTTCAGCACGGCCCTGAACTCCGTCTACGGCGGCGCCGACCCGAAGACCGCCCTGGACAAGGCCGCCCGCGCCATCGACCAGGACTTCTCCGACAACGCCGGCTACCAGATCCCGTAAGACCGCGTCGGCCGGGGCGGGCAGCCGCGATGCTGTCCGCCCCGCCGGGAAAGGACCACCCGTGAAAACAGTCGAACCCACGGCCGCGCCCTCCGGCCGACACCTGGGGCCACCCGCCCGCAAACCCAGGTCCGGGCGGCCGGCGCGCAAGAATCGCGACGGGCTGCACGGGCTGCTGATGTCCGCACCCGCCCTCGTCGGCCTCATCGCTTTCGTCGGCGTCCCGTTCGTCTACGCGGTCGTGCTCTCCTTCTACAACGTGCGCCTCGGCTCACCGCTGGAACCGACCTGGTTCGGGATCGAGCAGTACCGGCGGCTGTTCACCGACCCCGACATGTCCGGCCCGTTCCTGCGGGCCCTGCTGAACAACCTGACCTTCGCCGTGGTCGTCGTACCCCTGCAGACGACTCTCGCACTCGGCCTCGCGATCCTGCTCAACCGCAAGCTCAAGGCGATCGGCCTGTTCCGGTCCCTGTTCTTCATGCCGGTCGTCTTCCCCATGGCCCTGGTCGCGGTTATCTGGCGGCTGATCCTCACCCGCAGTGGCGATGGCCTGCTCAACTCCGCGCTGGATGCGGTGAGTTTCGGCAACTGGGGTGCCTTCGACTGGCTCGGCGACTCGGTCACCGCCATGGCCTCGGTCATCGTGCTGTCCGTCTGGCAGGGCGTCGGCTTCCAGATGGTCATCCTGCTCGCCGGTCTCCAGAGCATCCCGGGTGAGCTCTACGAGGCCGCCGAGCTCGACCGCGCCTCCCGCTGGCAGCAGTTCCGCCATGTCACCCTGCCCGGCATCCGCGGCCCTCTATCTCATCCTGGGCAGCTTCAAGCCCTCCGACGAGGTGCTGAACGGCCTGACCGGCTTCCTGCCCACGCACCTGTCGTTCGACAACTACACAGCCGTACTCAACAGCTTCGACTCCGACTCCACCGGCTACTTCTGGCGCTTCATGGGCATCTCACTGCTCCTGGCCACCGTCGTGGTGTTCGGCGGACTGATCGTCAACTCCATGGCCGCCTACGGTCTTTCCCGGCTGAAGTGGCGTGGGCGGAACACCGTCTTCACCCTCGTTCTGCTCCTGATGCTCGTGCCGTTCGAAGCGGTGGCCGTGCCGCTGTTCTACCTGTTCAACAACCAGCGCAACACCATCTACATCCAGGCCATCCCCTTCATCGCCCAAGCCTTCTCCATCTACCAGTTCGCCACCTTCTTCCGCTCAATCCCGCCGAGCATCGAGGAAGCCGCCCGCATCGACGGCGCCGGACCCTGGCGCACCTTCTTCGCGATCATCGTTCCCATGAGCAAGCCGGTGTTCGCGTCGGTGGCGATCCTGACCTTCCTCACCCAGTGGGGGTCCTTCCTCTGGCCGGTCCTGATGGTCTCCGACCCCTCGGTACGCCCCCTGCCCCTGCAGATGAGCGTCTTCCAGGGGCAACAGCCCCCAGAGTGGGGCCAGATTCTCGCCTTCGGCGTGCTGCTGGTCCTGCCGGTGCTGATCATCTTCGCGTTCTTCCAGCGGTGGTTCGTCCAGGGCGTCGCCAGCTCCGCCGTCAAAGGCTGAACTCCCCAAGCTCAGAAAGGGCATGAACCGGCTGCGGTCGAACCCATGGACCGCCTGTCCGAGATCACCTTCCATCTGCCGGCGACGCCGGAATCACGCAATTTCCTCGGCGAGTTGCACTCGCTGCTCGCCGAGGTGGCGTACGCCGACTTCGCCGGGTCTGCGGGCACGGCCGGCTGGGTGGATGACCGCCTGCCCCTCACTCCGCCCCAGCCCGCTGCCGCACGTTCGGTGACAACGTTTCAGCTGGCCGACGTATCTGCGCCAGAAATCGTTCTGGACACAGGCCACTCCATCGCACCTCGATGGCATCGCGGCCTTCACGGAAGTGGTGCCATCCCTCGTAGTGGACGGGAATGGCGGTCACCGGCAGCAGTAGGCGGCACAGCTCGACGGCGTGGGCGGCCTTGAAAAGTGGATCATCCGCCGCCGGCTCGAGGGCGCCCGCAGCGACCTCGCAGCCCTCGGACATTCGCACCGCACGATCGACGCCGTCGCCCGCAGCGGGGGCTTCACCAACCCCACCTTTTTCTCCCGCCACTTCCGCCAGACCTACGGCACCACCCCGAGCCAATGGCGAAGACTCTCCCAGCAGGGCCGACTCTGTTCCCCGCACAACGATCTGTGACCAAACCTCCCCGGCTGACAGACGCCGATGTAGGGGCGGGGCCTCCCGCCCGGGCCGGGTCACGATGGATCGCCGCAATGCGACATACGAAGGGCTTCGGCCTCGTGTAAAGCGACACGACCTGCGTGGGACACGGTGTCTGCTGACACAATTTAGGCCACATCCCCGGGTCGTGCTCAAGAAGTCCGGCGTACAAGAAGGCCGGGTACCGGGCCTTGAGGACCGCGGACCGCGGACTGCAGGGCGGGCACGGCGAAGGCGACGGCGTGCGCCCTGCAGAAGCCGTACGCACCGAACGGGCGACGGTCTCCCACACCTCGTCCAGCACGTCCTTGTTGTAGCCGCGCTCGCCGGCCGTACGGCGGAACCACGCCTCCACCTTGGGCAGGCGGTCGGGGTCGGCGAGGGCGCGGCGGGCAACGTCACCCGCCGCGCGATCGCAGCCCGTCAGCTTCGACAGGATCGCGATGGCCTGCTCATGCCAGATCACCACGCCGTACGTATCGGACAGGATCGGTTCCAGGTCCGGGTGCGCGTACTTCGGTGCGGCGCCGTGCCGTGCCGCGATGAAGATCGCGGGCATGCCCCCGCTGACGGGGCCGGGCCTGAAGAGGCTGATGTCGGCGATGACGTCCTGCATGTGCCGGGGCTGCAGCCGCCCCAAAAGATCTTGCTGGCCAGGTGACTCGAGTTGAAATGAACCCACGACGTCGGAGGCCTGGATGAGTTCGAAGGCCAGCCGGTCGTTCAGGTCGACGTGATCAGCGTTGTCGAGATCGAGGACCCGGCCGGTTGCACGACGGATCTCCGCGACCGCGTGCGCCATCGCACTCTGCATCCGGACACCCAAGACGTCCAATTTCAGCAGGCCGTAGCCTTCGAGTTCGATGTCGTCCTTGTCAGCCTGCACCATCGCGTACCCGGCGGGAGTCGGCTGCACCGGCAGTCTGTTCAGGAGGGACGCATCGGAAAGGATCACCCCGCAGGGGTGCATGGCGTAGGCCGCGGGCAGCGCGTCCAGGCCCTCGGCGAGCTCCCACAGCGGTCCGAACTTGTCGGCCTGTGCGGCAAGTTGCCGCAGCTCCGGCAGCTCCGCGAGTGCGGCGCGGATGTGCGGGAAGCTCTTGGCGATCTCGCCCACGACCTGGGGCGGAATCCCGAGGGCAAGTCCACTGTCCCGAAGGGCGGACCGCGCCCGATAGGTCTCGGGCATGCCGGTGACCGCCGTCCGCTCCCGTCCGAACCGCTTGATGATCGCGTCGTACACCTCCAGACGCCGCCCGGACTCCACGTCCAGGTCGATGTCCGGCAACGACGTACGGCGCTCACTGAGGAACCGCTCTTTACCGACCGGCGAGCTCACCGGGACGCGCTCAACCTGGGGCGATGCGTCGCGGTCGTGTCAGGGATGGCCTGCTTCCTTCTCGGATGTCGGGCCGCAAGTAGGCACCCTGAGCCTCGCGGCCACCCGGCGTCACGGCATGCCCGCACCGTGACGCCCTGGCTGCACACTGCGGACGGGCTACGTCATCAACTCGATGTGCGGATGCTCGGGCTCCGCCGGGCAGACGAACAGGTGCTGCCGGTAGCCGCTGCCTATCTGGACCCCGGTCGCGTTGTAGCCGCGGTGGCCGGGGTACGGTCCAGCACCTGGGTGGGGGTGCGGAGACCAGCTGTTCCCGGCGTCGTCCCCTTCCTCGAACGTGGCGACGGTCATCAGGACCTCCATGCCGGTGCCGCACTCGGAGCAGGGCTGCGGGCTGGGGTCGGTGGAGTTCCAAGCGGGCCAGCCGCCGACCTTCCAGCCGGGTGCGTTGGACAGTACACAGTCGTAGTACGTGTCCGGGTCCATGTCTTCCTCTGCCGCCTGCGGCACACTCCACTGCTTGAGCTGCGCCCGCAGTTCTTCGCTCAGCTCCAGATGGTCGGGGTACTCGGTGATCTGCTCCGGTTCGAGCACACACGGTTCCGGTAGATAGCCGTCGAACTGCACTGCGGGCGGCTCGGGGGGCGTGTCGAGAATGTCGGTGACGGCGGCTGCCGAACGCCAGAAGAGCAGGGTCCTGGGCATGATCGGATGATCGAAGGGGCACCACAGAACCTGCAGCAGGTCCTTGCCCTCCGGCGGGCTCAGATCGGGCACATCCCTTACGTACAGCTGCGCGACGGGCAGCATCGCTATGGGGCCGTCGTACGCCTGGACCGCCAGCCTCACCGGATACGTCCGAGGGGGTCGGATTCGCTCGAGAGTCTCCCGTTCCTCCGAAGTCAGGTCCCGGCCGTGCGAGGCGGCGAAGATCCGTCGTTCCAGCCGCAGATCCGCCGGGGACTGGGCTGGGTTGATGCCATCCACCACATGCGGTTCCTCGCAGTGCGGCCACGGCTCCTCAGCGGACCACAGCAACGGCCCGCCGATCGAGCTGTCGTGCCACGTCGGCGCCCCAGGGCGGGGGTGCAGGCGGGTCGCCGTGCGGGCCAGCGGAGCCAGTTGGGGAAAGACCGCGGCAACGTCGATCGGTCGTGGCGGAGTGACAGGAGTGACATTCATGGCCGCAATCTTGCCAATCGCCTCTGACAGGCGAGTTCGCCCGGCTGGCCGGCGAAGGCGTCTGTGACTGGGCGAGATAGTTGGCACCTGGCCGCTGGTTGGCATCGTCCTCGCTCATCTATGCCAAGATTCGAGGGTGGAGATGACCGACGTCACGCGTGCGATCGCGGCTGCGACTTCGGTCGCCGCATCGCTCGACCTGCCAGCTAACGACGCAATCGTTCTCCACAACTCGAACAAGCTGGCACTGCGGCTGACGCCATGCGACGTCCTTGCCCGGGTCGCCCCTGTGGGACAAGAGGTTGCACAGTTCGAAGTCGAGCTCGCTCAGCGGCTCGCCGAGGTCGGATGCCCGGTGTGTCCCTTGGAGCCTCGGGCGGACCCGCGTGTGTACACGCGCGATGGCTTCGCAGTGACGCTGTGGACCTACTACGAGCCCGTGACACCTCACACCTCACCAGTCGACTGCGCCAAGGCGCTGGAGCAGCTGCACGTCGGCATGCGCAAGGTCGATGTGCCGAGCCCGAGGTTCACGGACCGGATCACGGCGGCGGAAGAAGTTGTCGCCGACCCGGATCGCTCGCCGGAACTCGCCGACGCGGACCGCGTGTTCCTCAGCGGCAGGCTGGCAAGCCTGCGACGAGCGATCGACGACCGCGGCGCCGTGGAGCAGCTGCTCCACGGCGAGCCGCATCCAGGCAATGTGCTCAGCACGAGGAACGGCCCGTTGTTCATCGACCTTGAGACGTGCTGCCGTGGACCCGTTGAGTTCGATCTCGCCCATGTTCCCGAGGCGGTCTGCGAGCACTACCCAAGCGTTGACCAAGGGCTGCTGGACGAGTGCCGGCAGCTCGTTATCGCGATGGTCGCCTCGTGGCGTTGGGAGCTTGGCGACCAGTTTCCGAATGGGAGGCGTTTCGGAGAGGAATTCCTGCGCTTGCTGCGCGAGGGTCCTCCTTGGCCGACACTCGACACAGTGACCAGGCGACTGGATGGTCTGTAGAAATCGCCGAAGGTCACGTGAAAGCGGCAAGGAACCAAGCGACGAGACTGTCGCCGTTACAACCCCATGCGCGTGTCCTGTCGAAGTGCATCTGTCAGATGGCGAGCCGCTGACCTGGTGGGGTGCCACGTTGATTGAGAACGCCGACCCTCGGTGTTCTCAATCAACATGGCTTTCAGGGAACCTTGCTGACGGACAGGACAGCCGACTGACAGCGGCCACCAGAAGTGGCTCTGATCCACTTCTTGGATGCTGTTGGTGATCTCCGGGCCGTCAGCCTGTGGCAGAGCCGTTGGACGCGGCCGGCTGGTCGTGGCGGCGCGGCATGGTGTCGGGGAACGGGGTTTCCTCCCCAGCCAGGTACACGCGAACGTGGCCGGTTGCGCGGTCGCCACAGGTGCGGGGCCGCCCGATAGCCAGCCAGCCTCGGGACAGGGCGGACTGTCCAGGGTGGGGCGTCGACCCATCGCGCCAAACTTGCCTTGCGGATTTTCATGCGGCCCGGGCTGCCGCCGGCTGCTTGCTGCAAACTGTTGCCCATGGCGAGCAAGGTCGACCTCTTGCGGGCAGTCGGGCGCGAACTGCGGATGCGACGCTTCATGGGGCCGCTGCCGTTCGACGTGGACCAGTGGATGCGACAGGGCCTGGAGTCTGATCTGCCCAGGCCTCGGCGGGAAGACGGCGGCAGGGTTTATCACTTCGAGGTGGGCGCCGTCGACGGCTACACCAGCGCGTCGTTCGATCTGGGGTGCAGCAGCAGCCGGACGCCATATCTGTTCTTCTCCGGCGGACACCGTTTCGCCACTCTGGACGAGTGGCGGGATTTGGTCACCCACATCAACCGGTTCGCCGAGAGGTCGGTCTTCTTGCCGAGAAAGTACATCTGGCTGCGCGGCTATAGGCACCTAGGGCGCTTCTGATGGCTCTTGTTGGGGTGGGTGGATCAGTGCTGGGGCCGGGCAGGCGCGTCTTATGGTGCGGCGACACGAACTGACCGACGCGC
>NZ_JNWJ01000131.1:0-8387 GCF_000716805.1 Streptomyces yerevanensis
AGCACCATCATGAGGGACAGGCCGGTTCTCAACCGGCGCAGGCGTCGGGTGGTACGGGCCGCAGTGCGTTGTTCCTGGTCGCGTGCGGCGAGGCTGGCGGTGAGGAAGGCGTGCTCCAGGCGGGTCAGGTCTCCGGGAGGCGCGTCGCCGAAGTGTTCCTGGGCGGTGACAAGCCTGCTGCCCCGGTACAGGGCGCCCGCATCGTGGCCCAGTTCCTCCCAGGCGCGTGCCGCCTCGGTCAGTTTCCGGTGGGCGCGCAGGCGGTCACGGTCTTCTTCGATCCACCCGCGCAGCCGCGGCCACGCGCTCAGCAGAGCCTCGTGGGCGATCTCGACGCTGGTGTCGTCCAGGGTGAGCAGGCGTGCCCGGGCGAGGGCTTCCAACACCTGGCCGGTCTCCTGCTGGCCGGCGTCTTGCAGTTCTCCCCTTTCGGCGGGTCGGCGGGTGTCGGGGGTACCGTCACCGGGGGCGACCAGGCGCAGCAGCACCCGGCGGGCCGCGGCCGCCTGGCCTTCAGTGAATGTGTCGTACAGGTCCTCGGCGGTCTTGGCGACCGCCCCGTCCAGGCCCCCGGCGGCCTCGTAGCCGGCCAGGGTCATGGTCTTGCCACGGCGGCGGCGCCAGGTCTCCAGCAGCACGTGCGAGAGCAGCGGCAGCCCGCCAGGCGCGTCGGCGACCTCGTCGACGAGGCGAACGGTCAGGGCGCGTTCCACGATCAGCCCGTGCGCCTGGGCCGGTTTGACGATCACCGCGCGCAGCGCGTCGGCACCCAGGGGCCCCACCGGCACGGTGGACTCCCGTATGGCTGCGGCCAGTTCGGGATGGGTCAGGCAGTGGGCGTAGAAGTCGGCGCGTACGCCGAGGACGACGCGCAGCCGGCTTGCGGGCTCGGCGGCGGCCAGCAGGCGGGCCAGGAAGCCGGCCCGCTCGCCGGTGTCGCGGCAGAGGGTGAAGACCTCCTCGAACTGGTCCACGACCAGCCAGGTGTCCTGCTCGCCCGGGGCCGGTACGCACACGGTGTCGTGGGTGCGCAGCGGATGCTCGCCCGGGGTGAGGATCCGCACCGCCGCCGGCCGGTGCGGTCCCTCCAGGCTGCGCAGGCGGGGAATCAGCCCCGCCCGCAGCAGGGATGACTTGCCGCTGCCGGACGGCCCGAAGACCGCGACCACCCGGTGCTCCGCCACCGTGCGGGCCAGCGCATCGGTCACCTCGTCCCGGCCGAAGAAGAGCTCCGCATCGCCCACGTCGAACCGGGCCAGGCCACGGTAGGGGGACGCGGCAGTCTCGTCCGCCACCAGGTCGGCCGCCCGGGCCTGCTCCGTGACCGCCTCGCGCCAGCGCCGCTGCCACGCCTGCTCCTCGCCGCCGCACGCCCGCACATAGGCCAAGACCACCGGCAGGGAGGGCAGTTGTTCTCCTGCGGCCGCTCTCGACAGGGTGGTGACCGAGACCTGCACCTGCCGGGCCATCTGCCGGTAGGTGATGCCGCCCGCTTCCTGACGCAGCTTGCGCAACTCGAACGCAAACCGCTGCACCGGCCCCAGCCCCGGATCGGGGTGCCGCGCTTGTCGGCGCGTCCGCCGCCCTGGTGCTGGGCGGCACTCTCGCCATGGCGCCGACCGCGGCCGCCGGAGAGGACAGCCGGTATGCCTACACGACAGATCCCAGCCCAGCTGGTGGTAAGGCCCGCTTCATCGCCGACGGAGACACCATTCAGGCGTGCGACCTGCACACCGACGGCTACTACGTCTGGGGTCATCTCTACTACCTTATGGGCTCGTTCATAGAGAGCGTCCGGGAGGAGACCACCGGGGATTGCGACGGCGACAACCACAACATCGGCGAGAACCGGTACGTCTGGGTGGCGACCTGCCTGGGCGACAGCACCGGTGCCAACCTACGGTACTGCACCGAGACCGCCGACTGGACTATCGGAGTCTCGTGATCATGCTCGGTGGTATGCGGTGGGTGTGGGCGCTCCGGTGGCGCCCACGCGCACTGCTTTCCCTGGCTGTCCTCGGCTGCGTTACGGGATGCACCACGGGGGGCGCGTCAGCTCCAGCGATACCGCCGGTGGCCGGCACCCCCACGCCGGTTGCCGGGACGATTGCTCGTCTGCCGCTCGACGCCTATCTACCGGACGCGAAGCAGGAGGCCGCGCTGGGCCGCGCCCAGATGCGGCTCGCGAACGACTGCCTGCGCCGCTTCGGTCTGGCCGCGACCGGGGAAGTCCCGCTCTCCGGCTTCCAGCAGGCCCGCTGGCGCCGGGGCCAGCTGCTCGACGAGCGCCTGGCGCAGAAGCACGGCTTCCACTACACCCGCTACCCACAGCTCCCCGCCAGCCGGACGAAGACCATGGCCCCACCGCGGTCGCAGCCCAGCTCCGCGACGGTGGCGGTGCTCACCGGCCGGGTCGCCAGCTACCGCGGCAAGCCAGTACCGGCCGGCGGCTGCCGCGCCACCGCGGACGCCCGGCTGGCCGCCGGGATCACCTGGCCTGTGGGCCCCAAGGGACAGCGGCTCGGCGACTTCGGTGCGACGAACAACTTCACGTTGTCCCTGCAATACCAGGCGTACGAACGGGCACTGCGCGATGATCAAGTCGTCCAGGCAGCCCGGCGCTGGAGCGCCTGTATGAAGGACCGCCACCATCTTGCCTTCGACACCCCAGGGCAGGCCGCCACCGACCGGCGGTGGGCCACCAAGACGGTGGGAACGCTGGAACGCAGGGTCGCAGTTGCCAGCGTGCGCTGCCAACTCGACGTCAACTACCTCGGTGTGCAGCAGGCGGTGCAGGCGGCGTACGAGAAGGAGGCGTTCCGCGCCCACATGCACCCGCTCCAGGCGATCAAGAAGGCACTGCACAAGGGGATGGCCAACGCCAGGGCCGTGCTGGACAGTACGTCGCCCTGAGAAGCGTTGTGCTTCTTCAGCCCAGGGGTGCGCCGCGCTCCTGGGCCCGGGCGTAGAAGGGCTCACCGACGAAATGCGGCGTGCCGGGCTGTCGGCTCGAGCCGACAGCCCAGGTGATCAACGAGGACCTTCCACAGTGCCACTGACCAGTCCCGAATGTACGGACGCACGCGGCGTATGAGGAAGGCAGTGAGCGCCGATCCATCACATCGAGCGACGGGAAGCAGAACCGTCAGAGCGCGAACGATCTATGGGCAGGTTCCTGTATCTCTGGTATCAGTCTGAACCTTCGTGACGGCTCGTCAGTATATCTGACGAGCCGTTTCGGCTTGTTGGACGGTCCAGACGCGGCAGGCGTCGTTGCCTGCCGGTCGTACGGTGACTGCATGAGCAGGGACGGCGTTCCCTGGCTGAGGCTGGTTGTGATCGCGAACGAGGACTCCGGGCCGCGGTTGTGCCGCGGGTGCGGGGGTCCGCTGATGCCGTCGGCGAAGGCGACGGCGGTGTTCTGTTCGACCGCCTGCCGGTCGCGGCACTGGCGGCGGATGCGGCGGGCGCGGGCGAGGACCGAGGCGGTGAAGGCCAGCGTGATGTCCAACTGCCCGGAGTGCGGGACGGCCTGGACGGTCGGGGTCGAACGTCCTGCCTCGGCAACGTACTGCTCTCCCGCCTGCCGCAAACGGGTCACGGATCTGAATCCGGGGCTTCGGCCGGCACTGTTGGCGCTGGTCGAGCCGGATGTGCGGGGCGACCCGATGTCGCCGCTGCGGTGGACGGTGAAGTCCACCCGCACGCTTGCACGGGAGCTGACCCGGGCCCGGGCACCGCGTCAGCGCCGACACCGTCGCCGACCTGCTGCGGGAGGAAGGGTTCAGCCTGCAGGCCAACGCCAAGACCATCGAGGGCAGCCAACACCCGGACCAGGATGCCCAGTTCCGCCATCTCAACGAGCAGGCCCGCGAGCACCGGGACACCGGCCAGCCGGTGATCAGCGTGGACACCAAGAAGAAGGAACTCGTCGGCGAGTTCAAGAACAGCGGCCGCCAGTGGCGGCCGACGGGTGAGCCGGTACCGGTGAACGTGCATGACTTCGCCGACCCGCAGCTGGGTAAGGCCGTCCCCTACGGGATCTACGATCTGGCGGCGGACACCGGCTGGGTCAACGTCGGCACCGATCACGACACCGCCGCGTTCGCGGTCGAGTCGATCCGCCGCTGGTGGCACGGCCAGGGCCAGGCTGCCTACCCGCAGGCGGCACGGCTGCTGATCACCGCCGACACGGGAAGCTCCAACGGCTACCGCACCCGTGCCTGGAAACTCGAACTGGCCCAGCTCGCCGCCGAAACCGGGCTGACCATCACCGTATGTCACCTGCCGCCCGGCACTTCGAAGTGGAACAAGATCGAGCACCGGCTGTTCTCGCACATCATCATGAACTGGCGCGGCCGCCCGCTGACCAGCCACGAAGTCATCGTCCAGTCCATCGCCGCGACCACCACCCGCACCGGACTGCGCGTGAGCGCCGCACTCGACACCAACACCTACCCCACCGGAGTCCGTATCGGTGACGCGGAGATGGCGGCACTGCCGCTGACCCGACACGCATTCCATGGCGACTGGAACTACGCCCTGCACCCGCAGCCCTGCCCCGCCGTCCCGGCGGCCCCATCTCCGCAGGCGCCGGCCCCGCAGTGGGACCACACCCTGCTGTCCGATCCCGCCCTGACCGGCATGTCCCGGCAACAACTGGACGACCTCACAGGGACTTTGGCCCTCGATGGCGATACCCGGCGCGGCCGTCCGCCCCGGCTCGCCTTCCCCGAACAGGTCCTGGCCACCGTGCTTCATCTGCGGGTCGCCCTGGCCGCGGAACCCCTCGCCGTACTGTTCGGCAGCAGCCGGACCGCGATGCACCGCACCCTTCTGAAGAACAGGAAACTGCTCGAGGCGCACGGCATCGTCATCCCACCCGCGACGACGCCACCCGTGGTCCTCGCGGCCCTCCAGGCTCGCGTCCTCGCCCAAACCGGCGAGCCCCACAACAAGATCAAGACGACGTGTTAATGATCTGCAAGCCCTTAGGTCGGACACTAAACCGCAGGTCGAAACGTGCTTCCTGAACTTCCGTCACCACCAGTGCAGATCACCGCATTTTTCAGAGATTGTTTGTTCGGGCACAGCCCCCGAAGGCGAACAACGCCTGGGCCGCTACACCTGGAGCGGATAGCACGTCCAACAGGGCCGTCTTGGTGGCCCGGGTCAACTGGTCGACGCATCTGGTAGCGCCACCGCCCGGACACCGCAGGGGCAAGCGAACGGCGTCCTCGATGCGGCCCAACGGTCCCGCTCTGGTGGGAGAAATGAGGCTCGGTGATCAAGAAGAAGAGAGTAGTGGGCGTAGCGAATGCCATGAATGCTCGCAAGGGTGCCGCCCGGGCACGCCGGCCGCTGGCGATGATCGCCTCGGTCCTGCTCATCACAGGTGCCTCGACCGGCGCCGCCACGGCGGCCGGTGCGCAGGAGGACGGGAAGTTCTGCGTTGTCGAGGTCGGCAAGTCGGTCGACGGGGGCTTCTCGCCGGTGAAGTCGAAGACGTGCAGCGACGACCCGGCCTCGTCGGCCTTCACGGCGGCGGCCGCGCCCGACGTGCTGCTCATGGAGTGGTTCTGGAACGCGTACAACAGCCCGGGGGACGTCACGCGCATCATCGTGTCGGCGGAGGAGGGGCCTTGCGACTCGTCAGGCTACCGCCTGCGGCCGAACTTCATCTGGGACAACGAGATCTCCGGCTTCTACACGTACAGCAACTGCCGTGAGGTGACCATCTACGACGGCTACAACCGGGACGGCGACTCGCAGTACTGGTACGACGGGGCGGGCGACGGGCCCAACGTGCCTTATGTCGGCGATTGGATGAACGACCGGACCAGCTCGCTCTGGATCCGGGCCTGACCCGCGATCCCGACGCAGCACCAGGGTAGGACGCCGGCTTGACTCCGCCGGATCGCGGATCGAGCCGGCCGGCCAGGTCGGCGCATGAGCCCTACGGTGTGGGGCTGGTAAACAGCAAAGGGGCCGGAAGACAATTTGTCTTCCGGCCCCGGGCGAGCCCGCCGGGCTTACGCGAGGTACTCGTAAGCGTCGGCCGGAACCTCGATGATGCCGAGGTGAGTGATCGCCCGCCGGGGGCCCTTGGGCGCAGGCTTCGGAGTGATCAGGGCGATCAACTCGTCCGCGAACGTGGGGCCGCTGAATCCGCCGCGCACAGCGAAGTCGTCCGCCCGCCGCGCGATGCGCTCGACTCGGTGGCAGGGGCGACTTCTTTCGGTCTGGGCCGAAACGAGGGCCTCGACCTGCCCTTTTGAGGATCAGAAACAGGTTCTTAGCTTGTTCTTTAACCTTTCAACCGCTGCAGGGCGATAAGGGTCTTCTCGCGACGGACGGTCTTGCCCACGTCGTAGCGGGGTGCCCGGCGTCTGTTCCTCGTGCCGGGTGGCCGTCCTGGGCCGGGCCGGTGGGGTTTCGGCGCTCTGGCGGGGCAGGGCATGTGCTGGCGGAGGTTCCGAAAGGTCCGGCGGACCCGGGCGGGGGTGAGCCGGTTTGGTGCGGCCGGCTTCTCCCACGGGTGCCGTAGATCCCGGGTCAGTAGGCGGGCGAGCCGGAGCTGGGTGTAAGCGGCGATGATCAGCCAGGTCCACCGGTCGGCGGCTTCCGGTTCTCGCAGCCGGGGCTTCGTCCAGCCGAGGGTCTGCTTGAACAGGCGGAACGTGTGCTCCAGGTCAAACCGGCGGAGAAATGCCTGCCAGGCCCGATCGACGTCCGCGTCGGTGGCACCGGTCTTGGAGGACCACAACCACACCGCCGGAGCCGCCCTGCCCTTCGACAGGTGTTCAACCTCCAGGCGGACCAACGTGCCTTCGACCAGTGGGAGTTCGCCTTCGTGGTCCAGCCAAGCGGCCCGGTGAGTCAGCCGCGGATGCACTCGGTCCCATGCCTGGCTGACGGCCTTGCCGTAGTTCGCCGTGGCGGTGCGCGTGGTGACCGCTGGTTCGGGCCAGGTCTCCGGCCTGGCGAAGCGGAACTCCGGACCGTGCTTCGGTGGCCGGCCGCCCTTGGGGTCGTAGACACGGGCCGGCTTCGGTAACCGCATCACGCGGTCACCGCGGACCCGCCCGACCATCTCGACGGGCAGGTCTTGCAGGACCCAGGCCAGGCGAGTGACGTCGTATCCGGCGTCCGTGACGATGACAATGTCCGGCTCGCCGGGCTGCCACTGGCCTGCGGCGATGAGCCGTTCGACGACATCGCGGAGCTGGGCGGCGGTGACCGCGGTGGCGTCGTCGGCCGGGCCGAGGCGGACCGCGTCCAGGATCTGCGTCCAGGAGGTGGCGCCCATCTCCAGCACCGCGACGAAGGAGTACGGCCAGCCGGGGATGAACTGTGAGGCTGTCTTCGCCCGGCCGTAGACGTGGCAGAACAGCCGCTCGGGAGAGCAGGGCGCGTCCGAACGCAGCCACGGAGAGACGTCCACGGCCAGGACCAGCCGCCCGTCCGGAAACCGGGGCAGCGGAACCCCGGCCAGCAGCGAGCGCAGCCGGCCGGTGTCGATCCGGCCCTGATTGAGACCGTCGTACATCGCGCCGTGCCCACGGCGGTGCTCGGGCAGCAGTGTCAGCTCCACCACCGAGTGCACGGCACCCGGCGCACACAACACCGCATCCGCGAGCTCGAACAGCTCATCGCCCCGGTCGGTCAGACACTCGTACAACTCGGCCCGGAAGCGTGACGCTTCCGCGAACGCTTCTCCCGGAACAGCTTCAGGCAGCAGACTCACCCTCACGGCCTTCGTTCTGATTAGTGCACCTTGGTCGGAGCACATGATCAGGCGAAGGCCGCCTCAGCGTCCGGAGAATACCCAGGTGAGCGACCCAGTTCGAGATGCCGTTCGACGCCGGAAGCTACAGATCAAGCTGAGCAGCCATGCGGCGTCCTCACGGGGACTGGCGCTGCGAGCGCCGCGACGCGCGGAAAGTGACACCAAGGACTCCGCCTGCACCACCGCCGAGCACCAGGCCCATCGCCATGCTGTCGAAAACAGCCAGTCCGAGCACGAGCCCAACTGGAATGCCGATCAGCATGCCTACAACAAGCCCTGTGCTGATGGACGGTACGCGGGCTTCCTCGTTGTTCGTCACACGATCATGGTGCCGGACGAGCCCCCTGGAGACGAGCTTCAATACGGCCAACCTTCAAGGTCGGCCGGACCTTAAAGAACAAGCTCAGAGGGCGTTTTCACCAT
This sequence comes from Streptomyces yerevanensis, assembly GCF_000716805.1. NCBI lineage: Bacteria > Bacillati > Actinomycetota > Actinomycetes > Kitasatosporales > Streptomycetaceae > Streptomyces > Streptomyces yerevanensis. The sequence continues at coordinate 8,213 of NZ_JNWJ01000131.1, forward strand.
TGATGCGCGTTTTCTCCTGCATTTCTCGGTGCGGGTTGGTCGGCTCATTGGGGCAGGTGGAGTGGATGTGGCCCATGCGCTGCATGGTGTGACGCCTGGGGCGCAGTATGGCTTGCACCTGTCTCATCCCTGGACACCCCGTTCTGCGTCTGTGCTTCCGCATGCTGGCGGCGTG
>NZ_JNWJ01000132.1:0-6848 GCF_000716805.1 Streptomyces yerevanensis
TCACCTTTCGGATCGAGGTAAGCCATTAGGCCCAGAAACATCCTCCAAGTTCCTCCCAGCTGAACTGGGAATATGACAAGGCGCCTCGTGGCGCAGCAGTGGATTCCGTCGGTGCCCCCTGCGGTCAGGTATCGGCTGACTGCCCGGCCTTGCTCCGGGTGTGGGCGAGTCGGTAGGAGTCGGTGCCGGTCTCGATGATCGTGCCGTTGAAGGTGAGCCGGTCGACGATCGCGGTGCAGAGCCTGGGATCGGTGAAGGTCTTGGTCCAGCCGCCGAAGGATTCGTTGGAGGCGATGGCGATGGCCTTGTTCTCCTCCCGTTCGGTCAGCACCTGGAACATCAACTCGGCGCCATGGCGGTCGAGTTCCATGTAGCCCAGCTCATCAATGCACAAAAGATCGACGCGCCCGTAGCGGGCGATGGTCTTGCTCAGCTGCTTCTCGTCCGCCGCGAGGAGTGAACCAGCCATGACACCGCGCAGCCTCGACGAACTCCTGGCCGGGGCCGAGATCCTGCAGGACACCTACGACGACGAAGACACCACAGCTTCCCGCCGGCGGATCGAACGCGAGGTGGCCGACACCTGGTGGCGCAGCGCGCTGCTGCTGGAGTCCTCCGCCCAGCAGGTCAAGCCCCGGCTCCAGGACGGCACTGCCCGGGTACGCGACCCGCTGGGCACCGCCCAGCACGAGCAGGCCGGCCGCGATCTGCGGGACCTGTCCACCCTGGTGATCCGCGACTCGAGAGCCGCCGACCACATCGCTCTGCTGGCCCAGTCCTGCCGGGTCGAGCCCGCCAGCGCCGGCAGCAGCACCGCGGCGCTGTGCCTGTACCTGATGCACCTGCAGCGCGGTGAACTCCGCGACGCCGAACACTGGGCCATCCAGGCAGCCTGCCTGGCCCGCCTGGAAAACCACACCCTCAGCAGTGACGACTGGACCAGCCTCCTGTCCCGGCCGCCCCGCCAGGGCGACGCCCACTGGTACACCCCCCCGGGCGATGATCGCCCGCACCATGGCGATCCTGCACTCCGGCATCGCCGCCGGCACCAGCGTCGTCGGCAGTCCCCTCAACACCGCACAGCCCCTGTGCCGTTCACTCGCCGTGGCGGTACAGCGCCTGGAGACCAGATCCGACGCCGACTACGGCACCGTCCCCCGAGCAGATCACCGGCATGATCGAGGCGTTTTCCGACTACGGCTTCCCGCAAAGCCACGCCCAGTCCATGGCCGGCATCATCTACGCCAGCGCCTGGATCAAACACCACTACCCGGCCGCGCTCCTCGCCGGGATCATGGCCAATCTGCCCATGGGCTTCTACGACTCCCAGACCCTGATCCAGGACGCGAAACGCCGCGGCATCACCGTGCACGGCGTCGACATCCAGGCCTCCGGCGTCCACGCGATCCTCGTCCCCGATCCGGACAGCCCTGTCGGGCAGCCCGCCATCCGGCGTGGCCTGACCAGCGTCACCGGCCTCAGCATGGACACCGCCCGCACGATCATCGCCGCCCGCACCGAGCAGCCCTTCCAGAATCTGGAGGACATCGCCCGCCGCACCCGCCTGCCCGCCCGGCTGATGGAACACCTCGCCGCAGCCGGGGCATTCGACAGCTTCGGCGACCACCGCCGCACCACCCTGTGGACGGCCGGCGCCTTCCCCCGCAGCCACCAGCCCTGCCTGCCCGGGCTCGGCGCCCTCGCGCCCGCCCCCGACCTGCCCGCCATGACCCCGGCCGAACAGACCGCCGCCGACCTGGCCACCACCGGCGCCAGCGCCACCACCCACCCCATCGAGCACGTCCGCGCCTACTTGGAACGACAAGGCGCCCTGCCCGCGGCCGCGGTACGCGCCCTGGCCGACCAGACCCGGGTACGGCTCGGCGGACTCGCCAAGTACCTGCAACGCCCGCCCACTGCCAACGGCGTCGCCTTCGGCGCACTCGAAGACGAAACCGGCATGATCAACCTGGTCTTCTCGCCCCCCTGTGTGGGAGCACCACCGGCACCTGCTGCTCGAGGCCCCGGCCGTCCTGCTGGAAGGCCATACCGAGCGATCACATGGCGCCTTCAACGTCATCGTGCACCGGGCGGAAGCCGTCGCACTTCCGGCATCCGCCCGGCGTCACCGCAGGCGATGAACGTGCGTGATCTCCTTCCGCGACGACGCGCGCCCTGCCGGAGCCGGTGCACCTCTCCGAGACGCCCACGCAGTTGCCGACGCGGAGAGCCAGTCCGCTCCCATATCCCGGACCTGGGAAGCGAAGTCAGAAACCGGCGTCCGGCTGGGATGCGCGGTTATCCGGCGCGGGTGAGGCTGGTGCCATGTCCGAGCGCCGCGTGATCGTCTACCCGCCGTCGGAAACTGGCGGCCGCAGGGTGCGCATCGACGATCGGATCCTTGGCACCGCGTACAGCCTCCACGACCTCACCGTGTTCCTAGCACGCCGGCCTGGCCGGCTGGGACGCACTGGATGTCGCCGAGTCGGAGTTGATCGAGTGGCACGAAGGCGGGCCAGAGGTGTGGGAACCCTGAACGCGCGCACGTACGGCGGGCGCAGCGCTTGTCAGCGGGCCTGCTCCGACGACAGCACGCGGTCGAGGTATTCGTCGAGGACCTCCTGGCCAACCTCACCGGGGGCCGCCGCAGTCCGCGACCGGTTCGCCAAGGATTTCCCCCACTCCCTGTGGGAGCGGCCGGACCGGCGCAAGTAGCCCGCGCCGAGCGGTACGTCAGGGTCAACAAGAAGTGGCGGGCCCCACCGCGGAGTCCACCACCAGCTGGTGGGCAAAACCTGCGGGTGGATGCGCGTTGGCGCAGGTCAGGTAGCGACGGGCGGCAGGCTCTGATCGTTCAGCTGTGGGTGTGCGCTCTGGTGGCAACGGCGTGAGCATGAGGGTATGGACGCGCGTCTCAGGGTGTCCCGCACCGCCGCTGCGGCTGTATTGCTCGTGGTCATGGCCGCCTGTTCCGACAACTCTGACCAGGCTTCCACGAAAGAAACCACAGCCCCAAACACTCCCACAGCCCCCGTCGCCCCCACGGTCGGAGCGCCGCCGGGGGCGGAGGTGCTCGGCACGGTACGGACAGGCGAGCCGTTCACCGTGACGGTCGTGTACAGCAACGACCCCGCCGACGATCCAGACCGGTGGCAGTTCACCGTACGCAGCGTGACCTGCGGCAAGCCGCTGGACCCCGCCGTCATGGCCCATGCAGCCGAGTCGGTCGGCTCGCCCACGCCCACTCCCACACCTGAGACCGGCAAACAGTTCTGCGTCGTGGCCATAGACGCGCTGAACGCCGGCAAGAGCGAGGCGGTCTGGAACGCCGACGGATCGGTGAGCCTAAACGTCGGCGACACCCGATACACCCCGTCGAGCGAGGACGCCGACTACGCCTTGGACTACGCGCAGTACTACGCCGGTAAAGGACAGACGGGACCGACCTTCGGGCGCAACCCGGGCAGCCGGGGACCGGCACACGGGGTCTTCCAGATCCCGACAGGACAACAGCCGACCAGCATCTGGGTCACCTCCGGCCCAGCCATCACCACGAGTGACGGCGTGGAACCGGGCTATCTAGTGCTCCTCAAATGAGGCGCATCTCCTTCTGGCCCCATTTGTCGGTTCATCGCGCTCAGCTTGACTCTGTCGGGGATCTTGGAGTTGCCGAGGTCAGGTGCCGAGGGTGCGCCAGGACTTTGGGCGGGGGATCCCCTGCTGGTCCAGGAAGGTCTGGAAGGCGGTCGGTGGTCTCGGTGAAGAGATTTCCTCGGTCGCTGGCCGGCTGCTGAGTCGTTCGATGTTCACGGCGATGGCCGTGAGTACGTGTTGCAGGTGTGCTTTCGGCTGTCCTCGGTAGCGGCAGCGGCGCATGCCGTGGCCGTGGACGAACTCGTTGACCGTGCCTTCCACTCCGGAGCGCACCGCGTAGCGGATCTTCCCCTCGGGCGTCTGCTGCTCGGTTCGGACGCGGAGTTGCAGGTCGCGGAGTTCTCGTGGGGGAAAGCCGACGTTGCGGGCGCTGTCGGCGGTGGTGGTGCAGCGGATGCGGGCCGGGCAGGGCCGGCACTGGCCCTTGGTGAACCGGGCCACGATCAGCGGGGCCGCGGTGGGCGAGGAGGTCGGGTAGGGGCCGTGCCAGCCCCGGCTGACCTGGCCCTGGGGGCAGGTCACCTGCTGGCGGTCGAAGTCGATGTGGAAGTCGTCCCGGCCGAAACCCTCGCCGTGGCGGTGCTGCCGGGTGGGGTTGCCCGGCAGTGGTCCGGTGACGGTGACCTCGTGCTGTCGGGCGGCCTGGTCCAGGTGGACCAGGGAGGTGTAGCCGCTGTCGACGAGGTGCTCGGCGGGCAGCAGGCCGCGGCGGTGCAGGCGGGTGTGGATGCCGGGCAGGACCTGGCTGTCGTGGGTGGTGGCCGCGGTGGTGGCCACGTCCGTGATCACGTTGGGGGCGTCGGGGGCACAGGTCTCGGTCAGGTGAGCGGAGAACCCTTTCCAGCTGATGATGTGTTCGTGGCGTGCGTAGCGGGCCGAGGTGTCGTAGGGAGAGACGATCGCCCGGGACGCGGGCGGCAGCCCGGGCCCGCCGTCCTCGTCGGTGCGCCAGAGCAGGCGGCCCGCGGTGTCGCGGTAGTAGTTCTGCACCATGATCTGGCGCAGGGCTTGGACGCGGGGGCCGCATGCTCGGTCCGCCCCGTGCTGGTAGAGGTGTTCCAGGAGCCGGCAGGCGTCGTTGCCGGTGGCGAGGATCCGGGTCTTGGGGCGGGTGGGGTTCTTGCCCAGGCGGACCGGACGGCCGTAGCGGCGCCCCCAGTCCTCATCGACCAGGCCGTCCAGCAGGTGCGAAGCGGTGCGGGCCACTTCCTCCAGCACGGCACGGACGGCCTCGGTGACCAGTTCCAGCCGGGTCAGGTCGCGCACCGCGGCCAGGATGTAGGTGGAGTCGGTGCGCTGCGTGGTGCGCTCGCGCACCAGCCCGGCCTCCTTGAGCCGGGCCAGGGCGAGGTCGAGGAGGCGGTCGGCGCGGTCGCCCTCGGTGAGACGGTCGCGGAAGTCGGCCAGCACGCTGTGGTGGAAGCCGGGATCGTCCAGCTCCAGGGCCATCGCGTACTTGAAGTCGATGCGGCAGCGGACCGCCTCGGCCGCTTGGCGGTCCGACAGATCCAGCAGGAACTGCAGCACGCAGACGGTGGCCAGCTGGGCGGGCGAGAGGCCGGGGCGTCCGTCGCGCGGATACCAGTCGGCGAAGTCCTCGTCGTACCACAGCCCGTCCAACCGGTCCCGCACCCATATCGCCGTCGTACCGTCCGGGTTGCTCGCCCGCGCGATCTGCGCGGTCAGAGACGGGACTTGCTCACCGGAACGGGGACGGAGCGACAACGGACACCTCGACGACTTCATCGGTACTCGTAACAGCCCCGAGCCTGCCCGCTGATCATGCTGCCGCACCGCGAAACTCCAAGATCCCCGACAGAGTCAAGCTAAGCCCTTGCTTCCACCACATCGGCGACCACACAGCTCACGTTGTCCGGCCCGCCCGCGTCGTTCGCCCCGGCGACGAGCGTGTGTACGGCCTCCTCGGGGTTGGGGACCGACGCCAGGGTCCGCTCGATGTCCGTTTCCGTCAGGGTCCCGTACAGTCCGTCGGAGCACAGCAGAAAACGGTCGCCGGGCCGGGCGTCCTGAAGGCGCATGTCCGGTGCCGGGACAGACGCGCCGCCGGTCAAACCCTTGAGGAGCAGGGCCCGTTGGGGATGGGCCGCAGCCTCCTCCACCGTCAGCCGGCCCTCGTCGACCATCGACTGGACGAGCGTGTGGTCGTGGGTGATCCGGAAGAGCTCGCCGTCCCGGAGCAGGTACGCGCGCGAGTCGCCGATGTGTACCAGGGCGAGCTGCGAGCCCGTCCAGAGCATCGCCGTGAGGGTCGTCCCCACCTCCTCGTCGGTCGCCGCGATGTCCCGTACCGCCCGCGTCGCCCCCTGCACCGCGTCCTCCAGCAGGTTCAGCACGCTGCCCGCGGGGAGCGTCTCGCTGTCCAGGACCTTCAACGCCTCCACGGCGGCTGTGCTCGCGGGCGCCCCGCCGGACCCGAAGCCGTCGGCCACGGCGAGGACGCGGGTGCCGGCGTAGGCGGTGTCCTGGTTCGCGGGCCGGACCAGGCCGGTGTCGGAGAGGGCGGCGTAACGGAGTTCCAGCATGACGGTGTCCTCCTCGGACGCTTGGGAAAGGTGGTCCACGAGGAACGCCGCCAGGTCCCGGCGCGTCGCCGTCTCGGCCTCGACCCGCGCCCAGTACGCCCGGATCTCACGGGCCGCGGCCGGCTCGTCCAGCGCGCACACCTGCCGGATCCGGGCCAGCGGCATGCCCAGCCGCCGTAACCACGCCACGAGCCGTGCCTGCTCCAGCTGCTCCACCGCGTAGTACCGGTAACCGGTCTCCGGGTCCACCCGGGCGGGCCGCAGCAACTCCAGCTCGTCGTACAGCCGGAGCGCCTTCGGCGACAGCCGGGACGCCTTCGCGAAGGCGCCGATCGTCAGCATGCCCACGGTTCCCCCTTCTCCCTGGGCCTCTGCCCTGGCCGTTCCTCGTTCCGTCCTCGATGCTGGGGCTTCACCGGAGGGGAAGGTCAATGGGCTGCTGGAGGCCGCCTACGGTCTCGCGCTGCGGGACGATCCGCGCGAGTCGGCTCCGCCGTACCCGGCGAAGCCGCCGACCGCCTGCCGGCCGCCCGCTCGGCCCGTGGGGCTGAGGCGCTGGCCTCCTGACCGGCCACGCGCCGGCGCTGTGCCGCTTCCGTGACGGGTGTCACGGGACAATATCGGGTTTGCGCTGATCGCCGTTATCGTTTC
>NZ_JNWJ01000133.1:0-6683 GCF_000716805.1 Streptomyces yerevanensis
CAGCACGATCGATCAGCCTGACACGCCTGTCCGCCATCCATCGGCCGCCTACAAGAACCTGCACGTCACAGACCATGGATGGAATTTTCGACACCCGCAGTGTCGCCGAGGCTGGCGCGGCCACGGGCCGGTGACGGCGGGAGAAGCGCTGCCCGTGACGCAACGCCTTAGCGATTTCGGCCGGCGTGGAAGATGATCGCGCCGGTACCGGCGTGTCCCCCCATCTTATGATCGTTTGTTCGATCGGCGGGTCGCTGGCCATTGACGCCGGCGCTGTCGCCGACATTTTCTGAGCCTGGGCAAGGAGTGCGTACCGCTGGCGTGATGACCACTGAAAGGTGTGGAGAGCCTCCGGGGAGGCCGTCTCACGCCTTCCGGCTGACCGCGGCCCTTCTGAGGGCCAAGACCGCAAACATCAGGGTCAGCGCGCCCGAGGTGAAGAACACAGGCGCGACCCACCAGGCGTTCCCGCCGGTGACCGTGCCGTTCTCGGCCACGCACGCCACCTCCGGCGGAAAGAGTCTTCTGCGCACATCGCCGCAGAAGTTGGGCAAGTCATCGTTGATCACATACGCCTTTCCCCAGCTCATAAACCAGTTCGTGAGGAAGACGGAGAGCGAGGCAACGAAGAGACCCCACATCTGGTTCTGACGGTCCGGCACCGGATGTGCGTTCGCCCTCGGTTCTGTCATGAACGGGGAGCGTACTCGTGCAAGCGCCCCGTCGCTCCCGCGACAGCCACCCGCTCGGCTACGGTGTCAGCCGCCCAGCGTCTCGCGCAGCCTGGTAGATCGGGCTCACCCCGAGCTGCTCGAAGAACGTGTCCTGGGCAGCCGAGCTTGGCGGTAGGCTGCCCGTTCCTGTCGAGCCTGTATGGCCTGGAGGTCTGTATGGCTGATCAGCCCCTCAAGGCGCATTTCGTTGCCGATCCGATCGAGCTTCCTGACGGCCGGAAGGTACGCGTCAGCGCGTACCCCGACGGCAGTATTCGGTTCCGAGTGGACGGGCTGCCGTACGTCCTCACCGAGGCGTATCTCAGCGGCAACCCCGAGAACGACAAGGCGATCTTGAAGATCTCGCCCGGCAAGCAGGGCAGCAACGCCTCTCACAACTACGTGGAATGGTTGGAAGAGAGGAACAGTCAGTAACTGGTCCGACCACCATCGTCGTCTTCAACAGGCGTGCTCCCCTGGACAGTTCCGGGACCCCTCCCGAGCCTTCGCTGAAGCCGTATTCGAAGGCCAGGACAGTGAAACCGCAGCGTTCGACCAGGAACCGCAGGATGCGCTCGTGCATGAGCGCGAACTCGTTGATGAAGTGGGAATTTTCGCCGATCGCGACGACGCGGGCTTTGCCGATGATGGCGTGCAGCGGCTCCAGGTCATCGAGTGGCACCTCACGGTCGAGGTGGGTGAGCGGGACGGCATGGGCGCGAAGCCAGTCGGCGAACGGGTTGTGGTGGGACGAAGCAGGCATGCGGACAGCTCGATTCTCGGTGCTGGAATGTGAAGGGATCGCTGATACGGGAGCGGATCACCGCATATACGGCGACCACCGGAGTTCGGCGACCTGGCGGTGAAGCCGTTCGGCCTCACCGCACGTAGCGTTTCCCCAAGAGGAGCCCGGCCTTTGCAGGGCCGGTCGGCCTCTGCCAGGGACCGTTCAACGGCCCGGCGGCGGGTCTTGAGGCGCCTCTGCCGCCTGTGCGGCCGCTGCGTTCTCCAGGTCGTCGATGCTGCCGGACATGATCGTGCGGATGTGTTCGGTGATGTGCTGGAGCGGCCAGTCCCACCAAGCCAGGGCCAGGAGGCGGTTGACGTCCGCATCGCTGTAGCGGCGGCGGATGAGACGAGCGGGGTTGCCGCCGACGATGCCGTAGTCGGGGACGTCGTCGACGACCACGGAGCCGGAAGCGATGATCGCTCCGTGCCCGATGCGGACGCCGGGCATCACCATGGCCCGGTAACCGAGCCAGACGTCATGGCCCACGACGGTGTCCCCCCGTCCGGTCAGGCCGGTGATGAGGTCGAAGTGCTCGGACCAGGAACCGCCCATGATTGGGAAAGGGAACGTCGAGGGGCCGTCCATACGGTGGTTGGCGCCGTTCATAATGAACCGCACGCCCTCGCCCAGCGCGCAGAACTTCCCGATGACCAGCTTTTCCGGTCCATAGTGGTACAGCACGTTGCGAGTTTCGAAGGCGGTCGGATCATCGGGGTCGTCGTAGTAGGAGAACTCCCCGACCTCGATCAGCGGCGAGGTGACCAGTGGCTTCAGCAGTACCACCCGCGGCTGCTCGGGCATCGGATGGACCACGGTCGGGTCGGCGGGAACAGGTGGCATCACGAAGTGCTTCCTTCCTGAAGGGATGTCAGCGGGGCTGGAGGACCTCAGCACTTGGTGGCGGACGTCGAAGTCGCGCGCATGGTCAGGTGGGCGCCCCGCCAGCGCCGACGCAGCCGGCGATCATGACTGACGATGACGATGGCGCCGTTGTACCCAGTTAGAGCGGTTTCCAGCTCCTCGACGAGGGCGGGCGACAGATGGTTGGTGGGTTCGTCGAGCAACAGGACGTCTGACGGCTCGCTGAGCAATCGCGCCAGGGCGAGACGCTGCAGCTGCCCGGTGGACAGCCAGCCGACCGGCACCGTGAGCTGGTCGCGGCCGAACAGGCCGAGGGACAGCAGCCGTTCGGTGTACCCGGCGGCCTCCCCCGCCCGTCCACGGGCGAAGGCGGCCAGCACGGTCTCCTCCGGTTCCCCGGGGTGCGGCTCTTGGGGGAGGTAGCTGATCCTGCCGCGGCGGGTGACGCTCCCGCCGTCGGGGGCGACTTCTCCGGCCAGGACGCCGAGCAGGGTGCTCTTGCCCGCTCCGTTCGGCCCCGTGATCAGCAGGCGTTCGCCCGCCATGACGGTGAGACTCGTGCGGTCGAGCCGGTCGGTGACGGCGATGTCTGCGGTGTCGAGTACGACGCCCTGCAGGCGGCGGGCCCGCAGTACGGGGGTGAAGCGCAGCGGCTCCGGCGGGGGCGGGACCGGGTCGGCAAGCAGGCGGCGCAGCCGCTCCTCGGCGTTGCGTACCCGGCTGGCCAGCGACTGCTGCACTCGGCCGCCCGCCCGGTCGTAGGCCATCTTGTTGCCGTCCTTCATCGGACGGCCGGGGGCCACCTGGCGGGCGGTGGTCGCGGCGGCCTCGCGGAGCCGGTCGACGTCGGCCCGCCACTGGTCGTACGCCTGAGCCCAGCGCTGCCGGGCAGCCGTCTTCTCGGCGAGGTAGCCGGTGTAGCCGTTGCCGTACCGGACGACGCGGCGCCGGTCGGCGTCCACCTCCAGCAGGCTGGTGACGACATGTTCGAGGAAGACGCGGTCGTGGGAGACCATCACCGTGGTGCCCCGCCGGGTGCGCAGGTGTTCTTCCAGCCAGCTCAGGGCACCCTCGTCGAGATGGTTGGTCGGCTCGTCCAGCAGCAGCACCTCCGGCGCGGCCGCCAGGACGGCCGCCAGCCGTAACCGGACCTGTTCTCCGCCGGACAGACTGCCAGCGGTACGGTCACGGCTCACCAGCCTCAGGCCGAGGCCGTGCAGGGCACGTTCCACACGGGCGTCGGCGTCGTAGCCGCCGCGCAGCTCGAAGAACGTCATCAGTTCGCCGTACTCGGCCATGCCCGACTCGTCGCCATCGGCCATCGCGGCCTCCAGACGGCGCATTCGCTGCTCGACGGCGCGTAGATCGCTCAGGGCCCGGTCGATGATCTGCTGGACGGTCGCCTGCGGGGCCAGCCGCTCGTCCTGGGCGAGATAGCCGACGCCGCCGGCGGCCTGGACGACGACCTCGCCTTGATCGGGCCGTTCACGCCCGGCGAGCAGGCGCAGCAAGGTGGTCTTGCCGGATCCGTTCTCACCGATGATCCCGGTGCGCTCGCCCGCGGCGAGCGAGCAGCTCACCGAGTCAAGGACGAGCCTGCCGTTGAAGGACTTGCTGACGGCGAGCGCGGTGATCTGTGTAGGCATGCGGGGACTCCAAAGCATTCGAGGACGAGGCGGCAGTGAAGGGCCGCAGGGCCGGGCGAACGCTTCGGAAGAGCATCGATCACTCCACTAGTGCGACAACTGATGCATTAAAATGCTGCCATAACGCTGTCCCCCTGAGCAAACGGATTACCAGCGATGACTCCCGAAGCCCCAGGGCCGGAAGGCGCCCGGCCGACGCCGACACGACGCCGACCCGGGGGCCGCACCGCCCGTATTCGTACGCAGGTACTCGACGCTGTCCGCGCGGAGCTCGGCGAACACGGTTATGACGGGCTCAGCATGGACGCCGTCGCCGCCCGCTCGGGCGTGCACCGCACAACGGTGTACCGGCGCTGGGGGGACGTCGGCGGCCTGCTCGCCGACGTCCTCGACGCGGCGAGCGACGACGACTGGCAGCCACCGGACACCGGCTCACTGGAAGGCGACCTGGCAGCACTGAACCAGGAGATCCAGGCAGCCCTGATTGCGCAGCCGCCGATCGTCGCAGCTCTGATCGCCGCCTCGTTCCGCTCCGAGAAAGCCGCCCACGCCCAACAGCGGCTCTGGGAGGACCGGTACGCCCGCTGCGAGATCATCGTCAGCCGAGCTGTCCGGCGCGGCGAACTCCCGCCGCACACCGACGCTCGGCGACTGCTCATCGCCGCCACCGCGCCGCTGTACCACCAGCTGGTGCTCCTCCGCACGCCACCCGACCCGCACCTGCCCGGCCATGCAGCCAGAACCGCCGCCCTCGCCGCAGCCGCCAGCGCCTTCGCCGAGCCCCCGTCAGCAAGCGACACCTGAGTGAGACTTCACCAGTTCCAGCTGGCTTCGTAACTGAGAACGGGGCTCTGGCGCAGATCTTGGGGAGCGGTCGCAGAGGGTTACCGCTGTGTTCGACTGCGAGGGGTTGGCCTCGCGTGAGACGGCGTACGCCTCACCACCGGACAGCGGATAGTGATGCCCCGTCAGGTCTCTGTGGACCTCCGACGTCACCGACTGTGGCCGGTGACGGTGATTGTGGTCAGTTCTCGGACCGAGTGCACGTCTCCTACCGGCGCAGGTTGAGGGATCTCCCGCTCGGTGGGCAGAGCGTCGTGATCCTGCTGCGGGTTCGGCGGTTCATCTGCGGTGACGCGAACTGTCCGCGCCGCATCTTCGCTGAACGGTTCGCGCAGCTGACCGCCCCCTATGCGCGCTTCACCACCCGGTTGAACCACATGCTGGAGCGTGTCGGGCTCGCGCCGGCAGGACGGGCCGGTTCCCGTCTGGCTGCCCAACTGGGTGTGGGAGCCGGGCGGATGACCTGCTGCGCAGGGTCATGGCACTGCCGGATCCGAAGTTCGCCACGCCGCGCGTGCACGGCGGACGATTTCGCCACCCGACGCGGCCATGCCGGTCCCGGAGGCCGGGAGCCCCGTTGCGGGGCCACGAAGAAGGTAATTGGGGAAACGGACGGCCAGGCCTTCGCGTATCGCGGAGGCCTGGCCCCTCACCAGTGGCTCGGAGTGATCCGGACCGCCGGGGTGTGGACGGCGAGGTGTGGGGGCAGTGAGTCTGTCGGGCTCAAGCCGTCAGGAGAGCCGACGAGTTGACCGATCCGGAGGGGGATTTCCGTGAGCAGTACGTCTCGGATAGGCAAGGTTCGCAGAGCGTTCGTCATGACCGGCTGTGCGGCCGCACTGGCTTTCGGGTCGACGTCCGCGCTCGCCACTCCCGGCAGCGGGGTCACCGGTACGATCCTCGCCAAGGGCACGTCGGCCGGAACGCTGAAGGTCAAGGCCAAGGGGCGTACGGACGTCATCGTGCGGTCCATCACCATCGCACCGGGCGGCTCCACAGGCTGGCACTACCACTCGGGCCAGCTCATCGCGGTCGTCAAATCGGGCACACTCACCCGCACGTTGCAGGACTGCTCAGTGGAAGTCACACCGACGAGCACATCGTTCATCGAGCCGGCCGGAGCCCGTCACGTCCACATCGGCCGCAACCTCGGCACCGAGCCGGTCGAGTTGTACGTCACCTATCTCGTGCCCGAGGGCAGCCCGCTGTCCGTCGACGCGGACGCGCCCGCGTGCGCCGGGGGATAGGGACACGGCGGGGAACCGCGCGTCCTGCAGGACCGGAACACGCACTGAGCCCGGTCACTCTCGGCCGGTCGCGCGGTTCGCGCGGACCCGACGATCACCCGATCTGGGTCTGCGCGACCTCACGCCGAAGTGCGCTGACGTGCCGCCAGGGACGGAGCACAAGCCGGGCAACAAGCTCAGTGAGCGGGGCGGGGCAGTACAGCAAGGGCTGTCCAGGCTATATCGGTCAGCGTCTCCTCGCCCGCTCCGGCCTTGCCCAGCGCTTCAATGCCGCGCAGTACGGCGAGCACTAGCGCAGCCAGCTTTCCCGGATCCGTGTCCGCGGCGATATCGCCATTGGGCGCTGTCAACTTATCGAGTGCATCGTCGGGTGAAGGTGTGTCGAGGAATGGTTCAGTCCGGCTCCGGGTCTGTTGCTCAGGCCGTGGTGGGCCGGCCGGTTGCCTGGTCCCAGGTCGCGAAGCGGACGGCCATCTCGGCCCGGTGGCCGGGAGCGGTCATCAGATGGCGGCGGGGGCGGAAGTGGGGTGAGATGCCGCTGAACGCGGACAGGAACCGCTGGGCTCCGCCGGTGCTGCGGAAG
>NZ_JNWJ01000134.1:0-6441 GCF_000716805.1 Streptomyces yerevanensis
CCCTGGCCGCCGAGTTCCAGCTCGACCCCAAGTTCCACGACGCCCCGCACCGCATGCGGCTGATGCAGGAGAACGTGCCGTCCATGGGCATGAGTGCCCTGACCTTCTTCCACGCCCTCGAACTGGGCAAGCGCGCCGCCACGGCCGTCTGAACCCCTGGGGGGGCGGGCTCCGCGCCCCCACCCCCGCCCTGCGGGGGCCGCCCCCGCCTTCAGGAAAGGGATCTCGCCCGTGAACGACATACAGGGGAACGTGCCGCTGTCCGGACGGACCGTCGTGGTGGCGGGCGCGACCGGCGGCATCGGAGAGGGGATGACTCTCGCGCTGCTGCGCCAGGGAGCCACCGTCGTAGCTACCGGCCGCAGCGAGGAACGACTGGCCGGCCTCGTGGCTTACGCCAAGGACGCCGGTGAGGGCACCTTGATCACCCACACGGTCGATGTCGGTGACGCGGACAGCGAGTCGGTGCGCGCCCAACTGTCCGCGTACGGTGCGCTGGACGGTGCCGTCATCACTATCGGCGACTGGGGCAGCCCGGAGCGCACCGGCATCCTCGAGACATCCGACGCCGAGTGGCAGTCGATGATCGCGTCGAACCTGACGAGTCATTTTCACGCGTTGCGAGCGCTCACCCCGCTGCTGTCCCGGGACGGTGCCCTGGTGCATCTGAGCGGGTTCAGCGCGGAGATCCCCTACCCGTTCGCTGCACTCGTGGGCGCGACCAACGCGGCGAAGAAGTCGCTGGTGAGCTCCCTCACGGCGGAACTGGGCGGCGCCGGTCCCCGTGTCCACGAGCTGATCATCGGGCCCATCCGCACCCGCCCGCGTGCCGCGATCGGAGCGGACAGCCCCGCTTGGTTCAGTGCCGAGGACCTCGGCCGGCACGCGGGCCGCCTCATCGCCGGCGACGGCTCACACACCAAAGACCCGCTCCAGTACCTGGTGACCCGCGCCCACGGTGTACGGACCACACCGCCGAAGTGACGGATGCACGCAAGCCCCTTCATCCACACGGACAACGCGGAGCATCGATGAAGACCCCCGCCAGCCCACCGCCTGCACCCAAGCACACATTTCCCGAGAGCCTTGCCACGGTCACCATCCGGCCCGGCGACCGTGAATACGACGCCGTACGGCACACCTACACCCGCCTCGGATCCCCAGCTGCCGTGATCCGCGTCCGCGACCACGAAGACATAGCGGACACGCTGGCTCATGCCCGCACCACCGGGGTTCCCGTGACCGCCCGTAGCGGCGGCCACGGCATCAGTGGCCGTTCCACCAACGACCAAGGCATGGTCATCGACCTCTCCCGGCTCAACACCGTGGAAATCCTCGACAGCCGGTCCGGTCTGGTACGCGTGGAAGCGGGAGCCCGTTGGGGAGACGTCGCCGCAGCACTCGCACCCCACGGCCTGGGGCTGTCCTCCGGAGACACAGGAGACGTCGGGGTCGGCGGACTGGCCACCGCCGGCGGTATCGGCCTCATGTCCCGTCTGCACGGTCTGACCATCGATCACATGCGTGCCGCCGAACTCGTCCTGGCCGATGGGTCCCTCATCCGCACCGACCCCCAACACCGCCCGGACCTGTTCTGGGCCGTGCGCGGGGCGGGAACCAACTTCGGGGTGGCGACGGCCTTCGAGTTCCAGGCTCAGCCGGTGCGCGATGTGATCGTCGCCATGACCGTCTACGACGCCGCCGACACCGCCGCGTTCCTCACCCGGTGGGCGGCAGCAGTGGAGGCGGCCCCCCGCTCACTCACCAGCTTCCTGACGCTCGTCGCAGGTCCCGGCGGGAGAGCTGTCGCCCAGGCGATGACCGTGTACGCCGGCACCGACGCGGTGCAGGCCCGCGCGGCTCTCGCCCCCCTGTTGTCGGCCGGGCCGGTCCTGCGCAACCACGCAACCGTCACTCCCTACCACCGGCTGCTGCCCGCCGGGCACGAGCCGCAGCACGCGCAGCAACCGCTCACCGTGTCGCGCTCCGGACTCGTGGACCACATCACCCCGCCCGCCGCCGAGAGCATGGCAGCGCTCATGAAGGCGGCTGGCATGGTCCAGCTGCGCTCGGTCGGCGCAGCGGTCAACGACACACCGCCCACCGCCATGGCCTACTCGCATCGCACCCAGAACTTCTCCCTGATGGCCGCCACCGTGCCCGCACTGCGCGACAGCCTCGACGAGTACTGGGAACGGCTCCAGCCGCATGTGAACGGGCTCTACCTGAGCTTTGAAACGCGTACTGGGCGGAGACAACTGCAGGACGCCTTTCCCGGCCAGGTACTCGACCGGCTCGTCTCGCTCAAGGCGCAGTACGACCCCGACCACGTCTTCGACAGCAACTTTGCCCTGCCGTCGGTGCCGTTCCCGCACTGAATCCGAGGAGATGACCACCCGATGCCCAGCACACACCTGACCGAAATCCAGTCCATCCCCACCTCCGGTGCGCGAGGCGTCGAGCCCTTCGACCTGGACGGCATGCATCTGCTCGCCATACCCCAGCTCGCCTATGACATGCCGGACACCCCGGCGAACATGAACGGAGGAGACAGCGACACGGATCTGCTGTTGCTCAAGCGAGGCGAGCGAGGATACGAGCCGTTCCAGCGCGTACCGGCGCCTGGCGGCGAGGACGCGGAATTCTTCCGTATCGGCGACCGTGCCTTCCTGGCCGTGGCCAGCATCCGTACGGGCAACGGCCCGTACCGGTATGCCACCTCGTCCCATGTCCTCGAATGGGACGGCACCTCCTTCGCCGAGTTCCAGTCCTTCGACAGTTTCGCCGCCAAGCAGTGGAGGCACTTCACGATCGAGGACCGGCACTTCCTGGCCCTCGCCCAAGGGGTCGTCCTTCCAGAACAGGAGGCCGACAACCGGCCTTCGCAGATCTTCCTCTGGGACGGTGAACGCTTCGCCCACTTCCAGGACATCGACTCACGGTGGGCCTACAACTGGCACGCCTTCACCGTCGACGGTCACCATTTCCTGGCGCACGCCGAGCACGTGGGCCCGTCGGTG
Organism: Streptomyces yerevanensis; assembly: GCF_000716805.1. NCBI lineage: Bacteria > Bacillati > Actinomycetota > Actinomycetes > Kitasatosporales > Streptomycetaceae > Streptomyces > Streptomyces yerevanensis. The sequence goes on from NZ_JNWJ01000134.1 coordinate 3,021, forward strand.
CTCTACCGCTTCGACGGTGAGGAGTTCCGGCCCCACCAGGAGCTGGCCGACCGGCACGGCCGCGCGTTCGCACACTTCACCGCAGACGGCGAATTCTTCCTGCTGGTGGCCCGGCTGCAGAGCGACTCGCAGCTGCTGCGCTGGGACGGCACCCGTTTCGTCGTTCATCAGACGCTGCACGGACCGGGAGCACGTGAGTTCGCCGTCGTGCCAGGTCCGGACGGGACCGTGTACATCGTCCGCGTGAACTTCGTCCTGGGCACACCGGCAGAACCGACCACCGACCTCGACTCCGAGATCTACCAGTGGCGAGACGGGCAGCTGGTGCAGACGGAGACCTTCCCCACGACGGGTGCCACCGACGCCGCCACCCTCCACGACGACGAAGAGGGTCTGCTCATCGCCGTCTCCCACAGCCTCACCGCCGACGTGCGCTTCGCCGCCCGCACGGTCCTCTACCGCTTCACCCTCTGAGTTCTCCGATTCCTGTGCCCGCTCCTCCACCCAGCGACAAGGAACGTCCATGACCGCCAACGAAAGCCCCGAGCTCGTCGACCTGTTCACCACCTACACGGCCGGTCCCAACAGCATCGGCTCCCACCTCACCCGTACCGCCGCCTCCGACACGGCCGACGCGCCACTGATCGTCGCCACCGGCACCGACTTCGCGCTCTACCCCGGCGGCGGCAAGCCCCCCACGGTCGAGGGCTTCCGCCTCTCCACCAAGGGCTTCAAGGAACTCGCCGGGATCTCCCACCTCGGCCCCGCCCTCGCCACCCTGGTGCAGCTGCGGAAGAAGTACGGCGCCCTCGGCTGGCGCGCGGACGCGGAGCGGCTTCTGGCCCAGGTGCGGCGCAGCCGGGAGGCGAACAGCGCCGAGTTGTGGCGCGACACCATTGCGGTCGAGACCTACCGCGGCCGTGAGCAGGCCATCACCGACATGGCCGACTACACCTTCGCCGTCACCGACCGCTTCCTCAGCGCGGCTCTCGAGGACGAGAGCCGTCTCGACGCCGCCACCCTGCGCGGCGAGTACCTGGAAAAGGGCAGTGCCGAAGGGCACGGAACCATCCTTCACATGATGATCGCCACGTTCTTCCTCACCGGATTGGACATCTCACACCGAATCATCAGCTGGTTCCGTGAGCAGGAGATCGACTGGAGCCGGGCCATGGCGGTCATCGCCGGCAAGCAGGGGCGTCCCACCGCCGGTGTCACCTGGAACACCTCCAGCGTCGCCACCATGCTCCTGGGCGCCTCCGGCTACCAACTGCCTCTCGAACGCCTCTACATGGCACCCCACGCGCCCACCTTCACCACGCCGCCCAACGGTGACCTGTCCGAGGTGGCAGCTCTGGAAGAGCCGCTGCGCCAGATCTGGTCCAACACCCGCGCCACCGTGGAACTCGGCGATCTGATGTTTCCCGGACTGCCCCGCTACACCCCCGGACACCTCACCCTCCCAGACATCTCCGACCCGTCCGTCAACGAGATAAGCGAGATGCCCGTCATTCACGGCGCGAACGACTGGCGCGCCATGACCACCCGCCTGCGCATGGTGCTGGAGGACCCGAGGCAGCTGCTGTCCGGCTCGGTCACCGACTTCGCCGTCAGCCAGCTCGTCGCCGCCGACAACGATCCGGCCAAGGTGACCGTACCCGGCCTGGACAACGTCACCTACCCGACCGGCCTGTGATCACCGCAAGCAGAAGGCCCCGTGCCGCGGTACCTTCCGCCCGAAGCCAGGAGCACAGCACATGCCCCCGTTGACCTTCGACCAAGCCCACCATCTCGACGTGGACGGCGGCCGGATCGCCTACTACGAGACGGGCACCGGCCACCACCCCGTCGTATGGGTGCACGGCCTACCCCTGGACTCCCGCTCCTGGGCCGCCCAACAGGAGTTCTTCGACCCTCACGCCCACAACGTCTTCCTCGATCTACGCGGCTACGGAGCTTCCGACAAACTGCCCCCCGCCGTGGACAGCGTCACCGCGCTGTACACCGCCGACCTCGCCGCCCTCATCACCCACCTCGGCCTGCAGAGCCCCACAGTGATCGGTTTCGCCTCCGCAGGGCACGTCGCGCTGAGATTCGCCGCTCAACACCCCCAGCTGCTGGGCAAGCTGGCCGTCCTCAACGGCTCACCCAAGTTCCGTCGCAGCGACGACTGGCCGTACGGCTTCGACGACATCGGCATCGCCCACTTCACCGATGCCGCCCGTGACAACGGAATCGCGGGACTCACCGACGCAGTCCTCGACCCGGGCCTGGTTTTCGCCGATATCGGCCCTGACCGCGCCGCGGAGCTCGGCTCGTGGTTCCGCGACATGAGCCACAACGCGGGCGTTGCGACCCTGCTCGGCTTCTTCGACAACATCTCACTCGACGACGACCGTCACCTGCTGCCCGCCATCACGGTCCCCACCCTGGTGATGAGCAGCACGATCGGTCAGGAGGTACCTTCGAGCGTCTCCCTCTACCTCCGCCGGACCATCCCACATGCGCGTCTGGCCGAGCTCCCCGGCGCCGACCACTTCGCCTTCGCCACTCGCCCCGACCTCGTCAACTCCCTACTGCTCTCTTTCATCGATGATCGCCCCGTACCCGGCCCGTGATCAGTGACCGCTGGTCCGTCTGCGGTCTTCGTCGAGGTCGGCTCCGCGGAGGCCTTCCGCCACGAGGATCTTGCCTCCCGTCTGTGGGTTTGCGGCGTGCATGCCGAACTCCACGTCCGGCCGGCGGTTTCCACATCTTCGACGGCGCCACCCCCGCCGCTGCCCTCTCGGCAGCGGATCTTGCCGCCCGCTCCGTCTGGGGGCGCCGCACCCTGGGTCTGATTTCCGGACACTCGCCGATGCCCATGCCCGCCTACGAGTGGCGGGCCGGACTAATTTCCCCGCCGACCTCCAAGAACGGAGTTCTCATGACGATGGCCTATCTGGCGCAGCCCGAGCAGCAGCAGAAGCTCGAATGGCTCGACGGGGGAACGTTCTCCGTGCTGCTCGGCAAGGAAGCCACCGAGGGCAAGCTGACCGTGGGCCGCTTCGACGTCGCCAAGGGCGAAGCCCCGCCGTTCCACCTGCACACCCGCGAGGACGAGGTGTTCATGCTGATCAAGGGCACGGCCCTGGTGTGGTCGGGGGAGGAGGAGCACGAACTGCGCGAGGGCGGGATCGTGTACCTGCCCCGCAACGTCCCACACGCCTACCGCATCACCTCCGACCGCGCAGACCTCCTGATGATCGCCACACCCGGCGGCATCGAGGGCATGTTCCGCCACGCCGGACGCGACCTCACCACCCCACGCCCCGACGGCTTCGACATCCCCACATCCCTCCTGGCGGAAGCATCCGAACTCTACGGCGGCGTCATCCTCGGCCCACCGCGCTGAACCGCTCACGGACCCGAGTGCCCGTGC
>NZ_JNWJ01000135.1:0-6779 GCF_000716805.1 Streptomyces yerevanensis
CCAGCCGCCCAGTGGACCGAGCACCTTGTCACACTCGTGCGCACCGTCGGCATGAACGGTTTCGTCATCTGGCCCGAACGAGACCACGGCCAGCAGATCAGCGCGTTCGCCGCCGAAGTCGTACCCGCAGTCCGCGAAGCCCTCGCACGCAAGACCTGACCACTCCGTGTCCTCGGGCCGGGCAGCACCCCTGGCACAACGCCACCGGCTGTACCCGTCCCAGCCCTTCCCTCCCCAGAGCAGCGTCTTGCTTCTCACCGGCCACCGCTCTTCGCCGAAATCGTCGTGCGGCCGCGCGACGCCGCCCAGTTCGACGCCCTGCTCGTGGCGCGAGGCGTCGCCTCGGAGCACCGCAGCGCTCTGGATGACGTGGAACGATCATCCGGTGCTGTGGGACGACAGGCGGGTCATCTCTCCTGCATCGCATGGTTTGCCACGGACAACTTGTCCGTGGATAAGTACGGCCTTCATCCGGATTCTGGATCACGCGATGCTTGATCAGTCGAGCACAGGAGGGCGTATGTGGAAACAGCCATCCACCCGCCGCGCGTGTCCAGTCAGCCGAGAACGCCGGCGCTATCGGTGTGAGCAGTGCTGAGCACGAGTGAACACTGCCAGACGCAAAGACCGGGCAGCGGTGCAAGGCAGGGTGGGAAGCAGGTCGATGGCATCGCCGCCCACCGGCCCCGATGGACCAGCCATGACCATCCTGCAGCCCTCGAACTGAGGAACAGGCACGCCGCCCCCCGAACTCACACCGAAAAAGACCCACAGCTCTGACCCTGACGCGAAGGAGAGTGAGCGTGTCCGTCGAAAATCCCGAGCCTGACAGATCTCTCACTGCCGAGGCCACTTCGGCACCGTCTCGGCGCACGTTCATCACTACGGCCACGGCCGTCTCAGGGGCCGTCGTCGCCGGCGGACTGGTCACGGCGCCGACTGCCCTGGGCGGCCGGGAGGCGGTGGCCGCCGAAGGGCCTCCTGGCGGCACCGTTCACCTGTCGATCAACAGCGTCCGACACAGTGTCACCGTCGACAACCGCACCTCTCTGCTCGACCTGCTGCGCGAACACCTCGACCTGACCGGTTCAAAGAAAGGCTGCAATGCCGGAGCCTGCGGCGCCTGCACTGTCCTGGTCGATGGCCACCGCGTCAACTCATGTCTGACCCTGGCCGTCCGGCTGGACGGCGCCGAGGTCACCACCATCGAGGGACTGGCAGACGGCGACCAACTGCATCCCTTGCAGCAAGCGTTCATAGATCAGGACGCCTATCAGTGCGGCTTCTGCACCTCGGGCCAGATCGTGTCCGGTGTCGCCTGTATCAAGGAAGGCCACACCGGAACGTCCGACGAGATCCGGGAGTGGATGAGCGGGAACCTCTGCCGCTGTGGCTGTTACATCAAGATCGTTCGCGCGGTCGAGCAGGCCGCGGGCCAGAACTGAGGTGGACGATGCACCCCTTCACCATCACCAAGGCATCCGACACCACGGAAGCCCTCGAGGCCGGTGGGCGCGGCGGCCGATACATAGCCGGCGGCACCACCCTCGTCGACTTGATGCGCGAAACCGTGGAGCGCCCTGATGTCCTGGTCGACATCACCGCTCTGCCGCTGCACGATGTGGACCGTACCGAGGACGGCGGCTTACGCATAGGCGCCTTGGTCCGCATGGCGGAAGCCGCAGCTCACCCCGCCATACGTGACAGCTACCCGGTCATCTCCCAGGCGCTGGAGCTGAGCGCCTCCGCCCAGCTGCGCAACATGGCCACCATCGGCGGGAACATGATGCAGCGCACCCGCTGCACGTACTTCCGGGACGTGACCGCCGACTGCAATAAACGCGAGCCGGGTTCCGGCTGCGCCGCACTGAACGGCTTCAACCGCAGCCATGCGATCCTCGGCACCTCCGACCAATGCGTGGCCACACATCCGTCCGATCTGGCTGTCGCGCTCGCCGCGTTGGAGGCGAGCGTCCACCTGATGGCTCCGGACAAGGGCAGGCGCACCATCCCCATCACGGACTTCCTGCTTCAGCCCGGCAGCACGCCTGACCGCGAGCAGGCGCTTCAGCCAGGTGAGTTGATCACTTCGGTGGAGATTCCTGCCCTGCCCCGCCCGCTGAAGTCCGGGTATCTGAAGGTCCGCGACCGCCAGTCCTACGAGTTCGCACTGACCTCGGCCGCGGTGGCCCTCCACATCCGCGGCGGAACGATCCTCGATGCGAAGGTCGCCGCCGGCGGTGTGGGCACAGTGCCCTGGAAGCTGCCGGCCGTCGAACAAGCCCTCATCGGCGAGCATCCCTCCGCCCGGCTGTGGCACAAGGCCGCCGGCCATGCGGCCGAAGGCACGCACCCCCTCAGGCACAACGGCTTCAAGGTTGAGCTGCTCAAACGTACCGTCGAGCAGCAACTGCGCACCGTCGGAGGCACCTCATGAGCCAGCCACAAGCCGCCGTCGGCGCGTCCGTGGCCCGGGTGGACGCACGGCTGCGGGTCACCGGGAAAGCCAAATATGCCGGCGACAACAATCCCGACGGCGTCGTTCACGCAGTCATCGTCGACAGCAGTGTCGGCCGCGGCCGCATCACCGCCGTCGACGCAGGTCCCGCCCTCGCCCAGCCCGGTGTCCTTACCGTCATCAGCCACCTCAACGCGCCCAGGCTTCCGCCCGTCGAAAGTAACGGCTACCCACCAGGCGAGCCGCTGAGGGCCTTCCAGGACGACCAAGTGCGCTTCTTCGGACAGCCCGTCGCGGTCGTGGTGGCCACGACGCTCGAGGTCGCCCAGCACGCCGCGAGCCTGATGCAGGTCACCTACCACGCCGAGCGCCCCTCGACCGACATGAGCGCGGCGCCTCCCGCCGACGACCCTGAGACCTATGCACGGGGCGACGCGGACCAGGCACTGAAATCCGCCGACGTCCAGCTCGACCTGGCGTACCGGATGGCCCGCCAGCACCACAACGCGATGGAACCAGCCGGCATCGTCGCCCGCTGGGACGGGGACAGGCTCACCCTCTGGGAGAAGACCCAGGCGGTCCAGTTCGCCACGTTCAACATGGCAGGCGAATTCGGGATACCGCCGGAGAACATTCATGTCATCTCGCCCGTGCTCGGCGGTGCCTTCGGCAACGCCTTCCGTACCTGGGTGCACTCCGTCATCGCGGTCATGGCCGCCCGCCAGGTGAACCGTCCCGTCAAACTCGTACTCACCCGCAAGCAGTTGTACTTCGGGATCGGCTACCGGCCCGCGTACTCATATGGGCTTCGGATGGGCAGCGACCGGCGGGGCCGTCTGACCGCTGCCGTGCACGACGTCGACTCCGAGACATCCAGCTATGAAACGCACCTGGAGGACACTCTCGTCCCCGGGCGGATCCTCTACAGCACGCCGAACGTCAAGCAGATCCACCGGTCCGTCCCCCTGGACGTCAACACACCGACGTGGATGCGTGGCCCGGGATACTCCAGCGGTGCCTACCCCCTGGAGTCGGCGATGGACGAACTCGCCGATGAAATGGGCATGGACCCGATCGAACTGCGTCTGCGCAACGAACCCGTGGACGACCAGTCCAACGGTCTTCAGTTCTCCACCCGCCGTCTCCGCGAGTGCTACACCACCGGCGCCCGCGAATTCGACTGGAAACGGCGGAGCTTGAAACCTGGCTCCAGGCGCGACGGCGACTGGCACCTCGGCATGGGCATGGCCGCTGGTGTATATGACACCCAGCGCGCCGCGGCCCAGGCTTCCGTGCGGCTGAATGCCGACGGTACCGCCCTGGTCCAGTCCGGGACCAGCGACATGGGGCCCGGCACCGCCACCTCCATGACACAGGTCGCCGCTGACGCCCTGGGCCTGACCATGCGCCGGGTGATCTTTCGGCTCGGCGACTCGACCCTGCCTCCGGCCCCGGGACACTTCGGATCGCAGACCATGGCGAGCGTCGGATCCGCCGTGCAGGACGGTTGCGACAAGCTGCGGAAAAAGGCCATCGCCCTCGCCGTCAGAGACGAGGGCTCTCCGCTGCACGGGGCCGACCCCGCCAATGTCGAGGTGCGCGGCGGCCGACTGTACGTAAAGGACGCCCCGGGGCGGGGAGAGACGTACCAGAGCCTGCTGGCCCGCAACAACTCCGCCTACCTCGAAGTACTCGGCTCATGGGCTCCGCCGGAAGGACCCGCAAGGTACTCCCTGTACGCCTACGCGGCGACGTTCGCGGAGGTCGCCGTGCACTCCCGGCTCGGCCTGGTGCGGGTCCGGCGCATGCTGGGCATCTACGATGCCGGTCGTATCATCAGTCCCGCGCTCGCCGACAGCCAGGCACTCGGCGCAATGATCGGCGGATTGGGCGCGGCCCTGCTCGAACACACGATCACCGACCATCGCGACGGCCGAATCGTCAACGCCAACCTCGCCGACTACCTCGTTCCGACGCATGCCGACATACCCGATATCAGGGCGATCTACCTGGCGGGCGGCGAGGACCGCATAGCCGACCCGATCGGCGTGAAGGGACTCGCCGAGATCGTCTGCGTCGGTGTCACGCCGGCCATCTCCAACGCCGTCTTCAATGCCACAGGCCGGCGCATCCGCCAGTTGCCCATCACCCCCGAGCTCCTGCTCTAGCCCGGGGGCTGATGGGTTCGCCCGGTTCGGCAACGAGGAACGCGACCCCTGATGATCAAGGTTGTCGAATCCTTTGATCACGAACAGGGGACGCGTTCGCGTGTCATCTTCCCTGATCGGTGTCCTGCAGCGCCACCACGAGGACATCGACTCCGCCTCCCCGGATCCGGAATCGCAGCAGTTCACCGCCCTGGCCGAAGTGCTGGGGCGGATACCCGATCCCCGGCGGGTCCGGGGCCGCCGCTACCGCCTGGCCCCGCCTGATCACAAGGCCTTCCTTTCCGTATCCGATTCCCCCATCCCCGCAAGGAGCGCACCATGTCCGACTCCCCGAACCTCGCCCTCATCCGCCGGGTCTACGAATCCCGAATGGCGCCCGAGGTCATCAAGGAGGTCATGGCCCCGGACTTCGTCTGGGACATCACCCCGGGCTTTCCGAACAGCGGCGTGTACCACGGCTGGGACAGGGTGGCGAAGGACTTCTTCGGCACGCCGATGCCGAACATCGCGTCCTTCGGCGCGGGGCCCGAGGAGTTCTACGCGGACGACGAAGGCCACGTCTTCGTGTTCGGGCACTATCACGCCGAGACCAAGAGCGGGGACAAGGCCGACGTCCGGTTCATCCACCTGTGGACTCTCCGTGACGGCAAGGCCGTCAGCATGCGGCAGGTCGCCGACAGTCACATCCTCCAGGAAGCCCTCAAGGGCTGAGACGCCATCCGCTAATCGATCACGGGGATGGCTTGGTCGAACGGGGTTCCTGATCGGGTGATCGCGCGAGGTAGAGCGACGTTCGCGCCGGGACCGCGAGCACACTGCAGCTCACCGACGCCGAGTCCGACAACCTCCACATCCTCGGGTGTACCGCACCGGTCCAAAGCCGACTGCACCGGCACGACGTCCGCCACTTGCCGATGACGTGGAATGAACATCTGGTGCTGTGGGACGACAGGCGGGTCATCTCTCCTGCATCGCATGGTTTGCCACGGACAACTTGTCCGTGGATAAGTACGGCCTTCATCCGGTTCCTGGTTCACGCGATGCTTGATCAGTCGAGCACGGGAGGACGAGATGAATCGGGTACTGCCGGCCGACTAACTTCGGGTACGCCGGGAGGTGCTGCAGCCGGAGGACGTCGGACTTCCCTGCGGCCGGACCACACTGCTGCGCGATCCGGCTGCAGTAATCGACCGACGTACCAGTCAGCTCGGCCACCTCCTCGAGTTCACGTCGTACTGCCAGCGGCTGGTGGATCCGGAGCAGGGCCAGAAACTGTTGATCTTCTCCACCATGCTCGGCTCACCGAGCCACGAAAAACTCCGGTCCCTGGCATCCGCAGGCGCCTGGCCTCGCCGGCTGCCGGTCGGCTCACACATCGAAGTTGGTGCTTCGAAAGCGCAGCACCTCACGCATATCGAGAGACAAGGGTTTCCCATGAAGGCAGTGCGTTTCCACGAGTACGGCGACCCGAGCGTCCTGAGCTACGAGGACGTGGAGCAGCCCGTCCCCGGGGCCGGTGAGGTCCGGATCCGCGTCGCCGCGACGTCGTTCAACTCCGCGTTCAACTCCGTCGACGGCAACATCCGCGGCGGCTTCATGCCGACCAGGTTGTCGGCTTCCTGCCGATGGACAAGCCCGGCGCCGCAGCGCAGTACGTCATCGCCCCGGCCGAGATCCTCGCGGCGGCGCCCAAGAGCGTCCCGCTGGCCGACGCCGCAGCGCTGCCGCTGGTGGGCCTGACCGCGTACCAGGCGCTGTTCGACCACGCCAAGCTGACGGCTGGTCAGCGCGTGCTGGTCAACGGCGCGGGCGGAGCGGTCGGCGGCTACGCCGTGCAGCTGGCCAAGAACGCCGGCGCGTACGTCATCGCCACCGCCGGCCCGCGCAGCAGCCAGCAGGTCAAGACGGCGGGTGCCGACGAGATCATCGATCACAGCACCACCGAGGTGACCGCGGCGGTGACCGAGCCGGTCGACGTCGTGCTCAACCTCGCGCCGGTCGACCCGGCGCAGAGCTGGCCGCGCTGCCCGCCCTGATCCGTCCCGGTGGAGTGCTGGTGAACACCACGGTGTGGATGCCCGCACCCAGCGACGAACAGCGCGGCGTGCGCGGCATCGACCTGTTCGTCCGCAGCGACGCCGACCAGCTGTCGC
>NZ_JNWJ01000136.1:0-5821 GCF_000716805.1 Streptomyces yerevanensis
GCGGGCATACGGCCCTGGCCTGGTACACGGTGCGGGTTCTCCGAGACCGGAGCTAAGCGACGGGCATACGACGCACCGGCCCACGCCCCCTCCCGCCGGTGGGAGGGGGCAGGGTTCGTCGGGGTGCGGGCTTTCCCGGGGCCCGGGTCCTCGGGGCGCGGGCTTGTTCGGGGCGCCGGGGTCTTCGGGCCGCGGGTAGCCGCAGGCTTTTGCTTTTAGGGGCGCGGGGCTGTATCCGATTTGCGGCTCCGCCGCGTGGGCGCGATCAGCCACGACGCACCCGCAGCCGCGGCACGACTGTCACCCAACACCCCGTGGCGGGGGGCCTGGGGGCGCAGCCCCCCGTTTCGGGAAGGGGCGGGGCTGGGGAAAGGAACCCCTGCTTACGCGGCCTCGCGGTGCTGCCGCCCCTCCGGCGCGGGCGCCGGGTCCCGCGGTGGCGTCGACACGACGCGGGCGGCGGCGCCGGCTGCGAGCAGCTCCCGTACAGACACCCCGCCAAGCTCCGCAGGAACAGGGTCACGATCCGAAGTCGACATGGCCGCCTCCTGGGGCTCCGGGAGCAGACGTAGTTAGGTAACCCTAACCAGCACCGGTATCCATATGAACACGCCGAAGCCACCCCACGCAACCTCTTGCCGACGCCATGTCGGAACGTTACGAAACCCCGGCTCTCAAGCCGAGAGCACACTCAGATCCACGGCAGCCCACCGCTCGCCCACCCCGTGGAGCGTCACGTGCCGGACCTCGTCCGTCGTGTCTCCCACCGCCCGGTGGATGAACACGTGCAGCCGCTCCTCGGTCAGCTCCTCGACCTTCCCCTCGCCCCACTCCACGACGATCACCGAGTCGGTCAGCGAGACATCGAGGTCGAGGTCCTCCATCTCGTCCAGCCCGCCACCCAAGCGGTAGGCGTCGACGTGGACGAGCGGCGGCCCGTCGCCGAGAGGGGGGTGCACGCGGGCGATCACGAAGGTGGGGGACGTGACCGCACCCCGTACGCCAAGCCCCTCGCCGAGCCCTCGGGTCAGCGTCGTCTTGCCCGCGCCCAGCTCGCCGGTGAGCATCACGAGGTCGCCGGGGCGCAGCAGCTTGGCCAGGCGGCGGCCCAACTCCTGCATCTGGTCGGGGGAGTTGACGGTGAACTCGGTGGTGACGTACGGCATCGGTTGCTCAGCCGGGTTGTGCGGTGCTGCTGGTGCTTCCATAGCCGCCTACGGTAGCGCCGGCCGGGACGGCTCCCGCGCGGGTGAGGAGGTCGGCGAGGCGGTCCGTGACGACCTCGGGGTGCTCCAGCATCACCAGGTGTCCGGCGTCCGGCACGAGCACCAGCTCGGCGTCCGGCAGCAGATCCGCGATCGCCTCGCTGTGCTCGCTCGGTGTGACGAGGTCCTTGACGCCGGACAGTACGAGGACGGGCAGCTCGGCGAAGTACGCCAGGGCCTCCGTCTTGTCGTGGTCGGTGAACGCCGGGTAGAACTCGGCGACCACATCGATCGGTGTGCCCTCGATCAGCCGCTCGGCGAACCGTGCGACCGCCGGGTCGATGTCCTTGGACGCGAACGAGTACCGCTTGATGATCCCGGCGAACAGGTCGGCCGTGGCCCGCCGCCCTTTCTCCACCAGCTCGGCCCGCTGCCCCAGCGCCTTCAGCACGCCGGGCAGCACGCGCCGTACCGCGTTGACGCCCGCCACGGGAAGCCCGAAGTTGACCTCGCCGAGCTTTCCCGACGACGTGCCGACGAGTGCGACGCCGACCACCCGCTCGCGAATGAGGTCGGGGTACTGGTCGGCAAGGGCCATCACCGTCATTCCGCCCATCGAGTGGCCGACGAGCACGAGCGGGCCCTCGGGGGCGGCCTCGTCGATCACGGCCTTCAGATCTCGGCCGAGCTGCTCGATGTCGAGCGGCACACCGTCCTGGACCTGCGCGACACCGCGTCCGGAGCGGCCGTGGCTGCGCTGGTCCCAGTGGACGGTGCGTACGACTCCGCGCAGGGCGGCGCGCTGGAAGTGCCAGGAGTCCTGACTGAGGCAGTAGCCGTGGCTGAAGACGACGGTGACGGGAGCCGGGGCCTTGCGGCCGAACAGTCTGCGGCGGCGGGGGGTGAGCGTGGCGTCCTGTTCCACGTCGTCGATCTCGTAGTAGATCTCCGTGCCGTCGTCCGCGGTCGCCGTGCCGGGCATGCCGCGCAGTGCGCCGTACGGGCCTGCCGAGTCGAGCGCGAGCCGGGCCTTCTGGCGCATGCCGCGGCCGACGGTGAGCCGCTCTATCGCGACTCCGGCGGCGGCGCCCGCGGCGACGACGCCTATCGCGGTGCCCACGATGCCCGCCCTACGCCAGTTCCCGGCGCTCCCCGCGGCGGCGCTCCCCGCGGCAGAGGCCACCGAGGCGACGGCCTCCGCCCTGCTCTCGCTCACGTACCGCTCCTCTTTGCCGGTGTGTGGTCCGGGGGCCGTCCCCGGGAAGGTGAGTACCCGCCTTGTGCGTTATTCACTATTCACGTAGACGCGCGGTACGCGGGTTCCGATCCGGGTCACGATTTCGTACGCGATCGTGCCCGCGGCCCGGGCCCAGTCCTCGGCGGTCGGCTCACCTTCATCGCCGGGCCCGAACAGCACCACCCGTTCCCCCACTGCCGGCTGGTCCCCGCCGAGGTCGACGGCGAACTGGTCCATCGCGACCCGCCCCGCCACCGTCCGCCACTTGCCGCCGGCCAGGACAGGCCCCGTGCCGGAGGCGTGCCGTGGGATCCCGTCCGCGTACCCCACGGGCACCAGGCCGAGGGTCGTGTCACCTGGCGTCACGTAGTGATGCCCGTAACTGACGCCGTGTCCTGCCGGAACGCGCTTCACCAGCGCGAGCGCGGCCGACAGCGTCATCACCGGCCGCAGCCCCAGCTCGGCCGCGGTGCCGAGTGCGGGGCTGGGCGAGATGCCGTACGTCGCGATTCCGGTGCGTACGAGATCGAAGTGGGTCTCCGGGAGTGTGAGCGTGGCGGGCGAGTTGGCGATGTGTCGCACTTCTGGCCTTACGCCCTGTTTCTCCGCGTATGTCACCATCTCGCGAAAGGCGGTGAGTTGGGCCCCGATGGAGGGATGCCCCGGCTCGTCGGCGCAGGCGAAATGCGACCAGAGCCCGGTGACCCGGACCAGCCCTTCGGCCTCGGCGCGCAGGGCTGCCGCGACCAACTCGGGCCAATCACCGGGCTGGCAGCCGTTGCGCCCGAGCCCGGTGTCGGCCTTGAGCTGGACCCGAGCGGTACGCCCCGCGGCGCGCGCGGCCCCGGCGGCCTCCCGCAAGGCCCAGAGCCCGCTGATCCCGAGGTCCACGTCGGCCTCGACGGCCGCACGCCAAGGGCCGCCGGGCGTCCACAGCCAGCACATGATCCGCCCCCGCAGCCCCGCCTCGCGCAGGGCCAGGGCCTCCTCGGGCGTGGCCGTCCCCAGCCACGTGGCCCCCGCGTCGAGCGCCGCCCGGGCACACCGCACCGCCCCGTGTCCGTACGCGTCCGATTTCACCACCGCCATGAGGGCGGCGGCGGGCGCGTGGGCGCGCAGAGTCCGCACATTGGCCCTCAGAGCGGCCAGATCGATCTCGGCGCGGGCACGCGCGGGTGCTGTCTCGTTCATCGCGCCCAGTGTCTCAGAGTGCGCTGACAGCTTCGCCGAGCCCGTACCGCTGTGAGCAGCGGGCTCGCCCGAGTACCGAGCCGGCGCCCGCGACGCCGGCTGGGTACGCCAGACTCGGCGTATGCGTAGTGCGTACGGAGTGGAGACGGTGCGGTCGGCCGAGCGGGATTTGATGGCGCGGCTTCCGGAGGGGGCGCTGATGCAGCGGGCGGCGGCCGGACTTGCCGCGGCCTGTGCGGAGTTGATGGGGCGGGTGTACGGCCGCCGGGTCGTCCTGCTCGTCGGCAGCGGGGACAACGGCGGAGACGCCCTGTACGCGGGAGCCCGCCTTGCCCGCCGCGGCGCGGGCGTCACGGCCGTACTGCTGTCTCCCGAGCGAACCCATCCGGGCGGGCTGGCAGCGCTGCGTCGGGCAGGCGGCAGGGCACTCGCGAACCGGCAGAAAGAAGACGCCGCAGCGGTCGAGCGGGCGGTCCGTTCCGCCGATCTCGTGGTCGACGGAATCGTCGGGATCGGCGGCAAGGGCGGACTGCGCCCCGACGCCGCCCCCTTGGCCGAGTTGGCCGAGGCATCCCGCGCCGCCGTCGTCGCCGTGGATCTGCCGAGCGGTGTCGAGGCGGACACCGGTGAGGTGCGTGGCGCGGCGATCCGTGCCGACCTGACCGTGACCTTCGGGACGCACAAGCCGGGGCTGCTGATCGATCCGGCCCGGGAGTACGCCGGTTCGGTGCGGTTCGTGGACATCGGGCTCTCGCTCCCCGACGAGGCCGAGGCGGAGGCCCTGCAACATGCCGATGTGGCGGCGCTGTTGCCCGTTCCGGGCGCCGAGAGCGACAAATACCGGCGCGGCGTCGTGGGGATCGCCGCCGGGTCCTCGCGGTATCCCGGCGCGGCCGTACTCGCCGTGGCGGGCGCGCTGCGGGGCGGCGCCGGGGCCGTACGGTACGTCGGCCCCGCCGGGGACGCGGTGATCGCCCGCTTCCCCGAAACCCTCGTCTCGGACCAGGGTCCGAAGCGGGCCGGGCGGGTGCAGGCCTGGGTCGTCGGGCCGGGTGCCGGCGACGACGCGCAGACGGTGGCGGAGGTGCTCGCCCAGGACGTACCCGTCCTGGTGGACGCGGACGGCCTCCGGCTCGCGGACCAGGATCTCGTACGGGCCCGGAAGGCGCCCACACTGATGACGCCTCACGCCGGTGAGGCCGCCGCCCTGCTCGGTGTCTCGCGGGAGTCGGTCGAGGCGGCGCGGTTGCACTCCGTGCGGGAGCTGGCGGAGCGGTACGGGGCAACGGTGTTGCTGAAGGGCTCGACCACGCTGGTGGCTTCGCCCGGGGGTGGACCGGTCCGGGTCAACGCGACGGGGACGTCCTGGCTGGCCACGGCGGGCAGCGGTGACGTGTTGTCGGGGCTCGCAGGGTCATTGCTGGCCTCGGGGCTGAGCGCTCTGGACGCCGGGAGTATCGCGGCGTATCTCCACGGGCTTGCGGGGCGGTTCGCGGCGGACGGTGCGCCGATGGGCGCGCACGATGTGTCCGAGTCGATCCGCTCCGCGTGGCGGGATGTCATGAGCTGACGTGGTCCTGGAGGGACCTCTACCCTTCCGCGACGACCACCGCCGAAGCCACGCCCGCGTCATGGCTCAGCGACACATGCCAGGACCGCACGCCCAGCTCGGCCGCCCGCACGGCGACCGTCCCCGTCACCCGCAGCCTCGGCTGCCCGCTGTCCTCGACGACGACCTCCGCGTCCGTCCAGTACAGCCCGCTCGGCGCCCCCAGCGCCTTGGCGAGAGCCTCCTTCGCCGCGAACCGGGCCGCGAGTGACGCGACCCCGCGCCGCTCGCCGCTCGGCAACCACAACTCCCGCTCGACGAAAAGCCGTTCCGCGAGCGCCGGTGTCCGCTCCAGCGAGGCCCGGAACCGCTCGATCTCGGCGACGTCGATCCCCACTCCGATGATCACGACGCAACCCTATGCCTCCGGCGGTTGGGCAGGGGCGCCTACCGGGAGGGTGGGTTCGGTTCATGGGCGGGTGCGGGTTCGTTGTGGCTGGTCGCGCAGTTCCCCGCGGGGTGCTTCCGGCGGTTGGGCGGCTGCGGGTGCGTTGTGGTTGCTCGCGCCGTTCCCCGCGCCCCTGGGTGGGGGGTGCGGGGTCGTGGGCCGGTGCGTCAGCCCGTCGCAGGGCGGGCATA
>NZ_JNWJ01000137.1:0-5375 GCF_000716805.1 Streptomyces yerevanensis
TGCACGGCGGCAGCGAGGCAGTTGAGCGCGGCATGGCGCGCGAGCTCCCGCGCCGTCTCCAGCTCCACGTCCCGGCCGACAACGCCCCTCCCCAGCAGCTCGCCGTCCTTGAACGGGAGTTGGCCGGAGAGGTGGATGGTGGAGCCCACCGTCCGGTGGGGCACCAGGTACGTGGTGCCGGCGAGGACGGGTAGCTTCAGTCCCAGGGCCTGGAGCCTTTCTGAAGCCGAGTCACCCTTGACGGTTTGAGGCAGGGGCTGACTCACACCGCCACCGCCTTGCTGTGGATCATTTCCTCAGTTCTCCGCTCGGGCGTCAGGGGCATCAGGGGCGCGGCAGGCCGAAGAGGACCGGGAGGTCGGCGATGTCGGTGATCCGCTCGTAGCCGAGCCAGTGCTCGTCGTGCTCCCAGCCGCGGTCCATGTACACCTTGTTCTTGATGCCCATGATGGCCGCGGAGCGGTGGTCGTACATGGGGCTCGCGGAGACGTGCACGAGCTCGTCGGGTGTCACGCCGAGCTTGTCAAACGTGTACTCGAAGGCGCGGAGTCGCGGCTTGTAGACGCCCATCTCCTCGGCGCTGATGACGTCTGCGAACGGGGCCTTGAGGTTCTCCGCGAGGCGCACGGCGTGCGCGGTGTCGCTGTTGGTGATGATGACCAGCGGGACCGCCTCGGCCAGGCGGTTCAGCGCCTCGGTTACACCGGGGTACGGGCCCCAGGTGGGGATGGTCTCGTACACCTCGCGCGCTTCGTCCTCGCGGTACTCGAGACCGACGCTGCGCGAGGCGCGTTCCATGGAACGAGCGACGACCTGGTGGAACGGCTGGTACGCGCCCGTGCACTCGTCGATCCGGTACGCCTTGCAGATCCGCAGGTACTCATCGGCGACCTCGGCCGGCAGTCGGTCGCCCAGGACCTCACGCATCGTGTCGTTGATGCTGAACTTGATCAGCGTTCCGTTCATGTCGAACGTCACGAACTTGGGCTTGACGTCGAATCCCACTGGTCCTCCTAGTGTTTCAGTGGAGCAGTCTGGCGCTCTGGTCGATTGTCGACCATCGTTTGGTCGATTGTCGACCAATTGTGTCTCGACTGTCAATAGCGTCAGAGGGATGCCTCGGACAGGCCCGGCGCTGATCCACTTCCGTATGAATGAGGTGATCCGCCAGGTCGGGCGCAATCGGCTCTCGGCCGAGGTCGCCTCCGAGTTCGTGCAGACCGGCAACCAGTGCCGGATCGACGAGCGCCTCGGCAAGTGCAAGCCGTTCCACCAGGTCGTGGTCCACTCGCTGGAACCGACCATGCGCAGGTTCGGCGTGGAGTAACCGGAGAGCGACGGTCCGGCGGTGTACGAGGAGATTCCCACGTGGGGCGCGTACCCCGGTGTCAGCGTAGGTGCTGAGGCGCTTGGCCGAGGAGTACCCGCTGGTGATCGTGACGAACGCCGACGACGCCCATGCGATCGCCGACATCGCCGACCTCCCCGTCACGTTGTCCAGGACTCGGGGACCGCGGCTTGGAGTGACACCCGACCCAGAGAAGAAGGCGATCCCGTGACCCACCAGGACGGGGTGTACGAGCGCCGGGTGTTGCTCATCGAGCAGGCCGCGAGCATCGGCAACGTCACCGGCCAGCCAGGTGCTCGGCTTCTCACGCAAAACCTGGTACCGACTGGACGAGAAGGCCGAAGAGTCGGCGTCCGGAGACGCGAAGGTGCTGCGTCGCGCGTCCTGGGCCGCCGAGCCACGGACCGCCGCGCTCCCCTTGGTCGGCTGCGTCCCGCTGCAGGTCCACAAGCACCCGCGTCGCCGGACCGGCATCGGCCTGACAACCAAACGGCACCACCCGAGACACCGACCTGTCACCGCGACCCGTGAGCCGGATGGGGCACCGCTGTGAATTCAGTGAGTTCCGTGCCAGATAACCAACTTGAGGTGTGGATGCACCAGCAGAGGTATAGTCGACAAACGACCAAATGGTCGACAAGCGTCGAGGGAGGGCAACGGGGTGGACCACAAGTTCGAGTGGCAGGAGCAGCGGACGACGACGCCGGACGGCGTCTACCGCACACTGCGTGCCGCCATCCTCGATGGGACCGTACCTCCTGGTGGCCAGCTGCGCGAGGCGCACATCGCCGGGGATCTCGGGATCAGCCGGTCCCCGCTGCGCGAGGCGCTGACCAAGCTGGAGGAGGAAGGGCTCGTCGTCAAGATCCCCTACCGTGGGGCGTTCGTCGTAGAGGTGAGCGCTCGTGAGGTCGCCGAGATCGACTCGATCCGGCTACGTGTCGAGCCGTACGCCGCCGAGCTCTCGGCCGAAGCACTGCGCGGTCCTGAGCGGCCCCAGTTGCTGCAAACCGTCGAGGATCTCCGTCGGGCAATGGAGAAGGACGACATCCCGGCCAGCATCGACGCGCACCTCCGCTTCCACAGGCTCTTCTACGATCTCTCGGGGCACGGCGTCCTGCAGAGTCTCTGGAACGGCTGGGAGACCAAGCTGCGCCTCCACCTCAGCGTCGATCACCGCACTTACAGCGACGACCCGCATCAATTGGTCGTCGAGCACGAGAGGTTGGCCGCGGTTGCCCTGGAAGGCGACACCGACGCGTTCCGCCAGGAACTGGCTGCCCATTTCCCCATGGGGCTGGGGGTCCAGACGGGAGATCCAGGGGAACGCGCGCCCCGGCGTGCATGAGGCCATGCCGGCGTGCGTGAAGTGTCCAAGCCCGCTCGCCACTGTGACGTTGCAGACCTGCCGAAAAGTCAAGGATCAAGCTCGCACTGTCAACGCGATCTTGTAGCGGATCTTGAGTGCCGGTTGCCGGCCGCCGGCACGGTGGGGCGGGTAGGGGGCGACGGGGGCGTTTACGGCTGCGCGGTTAGCTGCGCGGGCGGGTCCGTTCTAGGAACCGGTCTGCACAGCGCCGGCTGGTGACGACGTCGCGCCGGGGCCCCCTCCATCGATTCAATCTCCCACCCGCGCGCGTATCCAGACCGCCGTCTCCCGTGCAGGAAAGGCAACCTCATTCAGCGGGGTGGACGCGAAGCGATACAACTCGGTGCGGCTGGTGCCATCCAGGCAGGTCAGCGCCATCACCGGTTCTGCCCCTGGCTTCGGCCCCCTGGGCGAAGCGCCGGTATGCGGTAGGCCAGGCCGGCCAGAACCCGGAGGCAACTGCCCGCCATGGGCAGCCAGGCGAGGCCATGAAGGTGCCCGCTCCCTGGATCTTGCGGTCCCGGCCCGCCGTCGGCCACTGCCCTGAGGGCGCCTCACCTCCCTCGGCGGACACCAGAACTGTCTTGCACCGCTCACGAACTCATAGGCCATGTGAGGCGAAGTCTGAGTGGCGCGTCCTGCTTGAGGGTTCGGGGTCGTTGGTGGCGGCTTTGATGCCGGCGCAGCCGGGCTCTCGGTAGGCCGGGAACGCCTCGCGGCACTGCTCCAGGGTCTCGCCGAGTCGCCTGTTCTCGGGGATCGGCCGGCGACTCGTCGGCCCTCAACGCTCCTGGCGGACGGGTCGGAGTTGCACTCCGGCGGCGCCGTCCGCACCGTGTCGGCGTTTGCTTCGCTGCATCGCCACCGGCCATACGATCACGATCGAGTCTTAGTCTTGACAAAGTCTAAACTGGAGCCTACTTTTCAAGCTCCTTGAGTAGGTGTGCGTGGCCTGGGTGGTTTTGTTCGTGCTGGTTGGCCGCCACATCCGGCCCCTGCTGAAATCGGAGTTGGACATGAGGTGCTACGACTGCCTCCAGGAGGCGCGCAGCGACACCACCGGCATCGGTGTGTGCTCGCGCTGCGGCTTGGCCACCTGCGAGAACCACGCCCGCGTACGTCAGGTACAGGTCACCCGCCAGGTCGGCATGGGCGCTGCGTCCGGCCGTATCCCGGCACGCAGGGTGGTATGCCACACCTGCGATATGGCCGAGACGGCGAACTGACCGCATGGTGCGCATGTCGCCCCCGCATCACCGGTCGCCGAATGCGCGCTGTCCGTCCGAGCATGCGTTCTTGGCCTGCCCGGACGCCGTCCCTGATCACTGCCGCAGCGTCCGGGCCTCAGCCGTGGCCACGGCTGGGTGCGCCATGCAGGAGGCGCGACCGCGGACGACGAGATGTCGTAGGGGCCGGGCTTGTTCCTGCTCGGCGGCAGCTTCCTCAAGAGGCTTCATGACGTCTTTATCGACGATCATCCCGGCGCGTCGTGGTGGGCAGGGGCGGTCGTGGAGTCCAAGCTGACCGCCGGACAAGTCCGTCTTGCCCTGGCGGGTGACTTCGGCGATCAGGCCTTCCGGCAGCGCGGTGAAGAGACCGGCGTTCCTCCCGACCTGCAAACACCCGTAGGCGGTCGGTCAGTTCCGAACTCGCCTGGAAGTCTCACGCCACTGCGCGTCTGCCCTGAACCGCCACATCGCACCCTCGAACTGATTCCGCAGCCGCTCAGGGTAGGGGCCGTACTTGCCTATCGGCAGGAACGGTGCGATCAACCTCCGCTGTTCGTCGGTGAGTTGCCTCCGCGTCACGGTCGTCTTCCTACCGGATCCGCCTGAAGGCCGGCGGCGTTCTTCCGGCCGTGAACGGGTCCAGTGTCGCCACGCGACGCCGTTGCCGAGCTCGTCACCACGGGCTTGCAGCCAGTCGCTGTAGGCCTTGCCGGAACAACCGGGCAGCAGGCCAAGCCGCTCTTGTGGCATGGGGATCTCGTCGGGCGTGAGGTCGACCATCCGTGTCAACCGCTCGAGAATCCCGCCGCCGTCAGCGATCGTCATGCGGACAGGTGTGCTGCACATGCTCGTCCATGCCGAACCGGATGAGACCGGTGAGCCAGGTCGCGGCGTCGACCGTCGCTTCCAGTAGCGGCGGGTCCAGCCGCACGTGGTGTTCCGAGGTTGCATTCGAGGCTGAAGTTTGTATTGACAGTGCTCGACGGGCACCCATATGGTCGACAAACGACAATAGGGTGGCGGCTTTAAGCCACCATACGGCGTTATATCGCCACTGTTACTCGAGAGGAGAACCGAGTACAGATGATCAAGATTCATGCGAAGCGGGTTCTCATGGCCACCTGCAAGGGTTTGTGCCCTGTGCCGTCCGCGGCAGTGGCGCAGTGAGCCGCCCCGTGACTTCGGCAGCGGACACCGGCTCGGCTTCCGATCGGCTCCAGGCCTTGGGTATGGCCCTTCCCGAGCTACGTGACAATCCGTACTACGTGCACCACCGGAGTGTGGGCTCCAACATCTACATCTCGGGCCAACTGCCTTACGAGGACGGCTGGCTGCTGGGGAGGGGCGTTGTCGGCCGGGACGTGGAGCTGGAGACGGCGCGGGAGCTCGCGCGCCATGCCGCGCTCAACTGCCTCGCTGCCGCCGTGCA
>NZ_JNWJ01000138.1:0-9482 GCF_000716805.1 Streptomyces yerevanensis
GTCGGGCTTCCCCGCGGCTCTCGGCGTCGTACCGGTGGGCTCAGGCGTGAAGAGGTGGCCGCGCTGGCCGGCATGTCGGTCGACTACTACAGCCGGATCGAGCAGCAGCGTGGCCCGATGCCGTCCGAGCAGGTACTCGCCGCACTCGCCCGGGGGCTGCATCTCAGCCTGAGTGAGCGGGACTACCTCTTCGACCTCGCCGGGCACCCTGCGCCGCGGCGGGTCCTGCGCGAAGATCACGTCAGCCCGACCATGATGCGCATCGTGGAACGGCTCTCGGACACACCCGCGTTAGTGATGTCCCGCTTCGGTGAGACGCTGCTGCAGACCCGCCCGGCAGTCGCTCTGCTGGGCGACTACACCCGCTTCAACGGACTGTCCCGCTACCTGGTCTATCGCTGGTTCACCGACCCGGCGCAACGCGATCTCTATCCCGACGAGGACCACGCCCTGCGGGGCAGGGTCTGCGAAAACGAGCAGTTGAAGGAAGGAATGCACATGCCGTGTGCTTCGACGAGCGGGCGGACGTCGTTGACCCCACGGCTGATGGTCATGGCGGTGGTGTTGAAGAGCTGCCAAAAAAGCCGCTCGAGCACCGCCGAGGACATCGGCAGGCTGACGAGCAAGGAGCGGTACTCCTTCGGCGCGCAGTTCGCCGAGGTCGCCGTCGACGTCACCACCGGTGAGGTCCGGGTGCGGCGGATGCTCGGGATGTTCGCCGCGGGCCGGATCGTCAACCCGCTGACCGCGCGCAGCCAGTTCGCCGGCGGCATGGTCTGGGGCCTGTCCATGGCGCTCTACGAGGAGGCGGCCAGGGACCAGGCCACGGGCGGGCACGTCGGCGCGGACCTCGCGGGCTACCACTTCGCCGCGAACGCGGACGTCCCCGTCATCGAGGCGGACTGGGTGGACGACCCGGTCGGGATCAAGGGCATCGGCGAGATCGGCATCGTGGGAGCCGCGGCGGCGATCGCCAACGCGGTCTGGCACGCGACCGGCGTACGCCATCGGCACCTGCCCATCCGGCCCGACCGTGTACTGATGGCCGGCCGAGATGCTTGACATCGCCGTCGAGCTGCTCCGGTGGGTGGCGGAGGGCCGTGACTTCGCCGTGGCCACGGTTGTGACCGTCGGCGGCAGCGCTCCCCGCCCGCCGGGCGCGGCGCTCGCCGTCAACGCCGACGGCACGGCTGTCGGCTCGGTCTCCGGCGGCTGTGTGGAGGGCGCGGTGTACGACCTGTGCGTCCAGGCGCTCCAGGAGGGCCGCGTGGTACGGGAGCGGTTCGGCTACAGCGACGAGGACGCCTTCGCGGTGGGTCTGACCTGCGGCGGGGTGATCGATGTCCTGGTCACCCCGGTCCGCAGGGACGCGCCGGACCGACAGGTGCTCGAGGCGGCGCTCTCGGCCGCCGCCGGTGGGGAGACCGCCGCTGTCGCCCGTGTGGTCCGGGGCCCGGCCGAACTGCTCGGCCGCGCACTGCTGGTCCGTGCCGACGGGGCGTACGAGGGCGGTCTCGGCGGCGATCCGCGGCTGGACGGCACGGCGGTGGCCGAGACCCGCGCGCTGCTGGACGCCGGCCGTACCGGCACGGTCGACGTCTCGGAGGACGGCTCGCACTGCCCGGGCGGCGTGACGCTCTTCGTCGAGTCCAGTGTGGAACCGCCCCGCATGATCGTCTTCGGGGCGATCGACTTCGCGGCGGCGCTCGTACGGACGGGCAAGTTCCTCGGCTACCACGTGACCGTCTGCGACGCCCGCCCCGTCTTCGCCACCCGGGCCCGCTTTCCCGAGGCCGACGAGATCGTGGTCGACTGGCCGGACCGCTATCTGCGCGGCACCGGGACCGACGCCCGCACGGTCCTGTGCGTGCTCACCCATGACGCCAAGTTCGACGTCCCGCTGCTGGAGGAGGCGCTGCGGCTGCCGGTCGCGTTCGTCGGCGCGATGGGCTCGCGCCGCACCCACGAGGACCGCAACCGGCGGCTGCGCGAAGCGGGTGTCACCGAGGAGGAACTGGCCCGGCTGCACTCCCCGATCGGCCTCGATCTGGGCGCCCGTACGCCGGAGGAGACCGCCCTGTCCATCGCGGCCGAGATCGTCGCGGCGCGCCGGGGCGGGTCCGGCACACCGCTGACCGGTGCACCCACCCCGATCCACCACGACCGCCCCGAAGGCCCAGGTCGGGTGACCGCACTGACGTCGGCAGCCGGATGACCTCCTTCTCGTAGCTCCTGCACCGCGGCCGAGCGGGGTCAGACGTACGCGGGACCGAAGGAGGGGCATCGGGGGAAGTCTCAAGTGCGGGTGCTGAGCTGGGCGTTCGTTAGCCTCTTTGTCGCCGGATTCACCGGCATCGTCCGGAACCCCGGTGGCTGAAGATCCGCTCGAGACGTTGGTCCGAAAGCGAGCTCGCCGCCGGCAGCGGGCACCACCTCGCAGTCCTGGTCCGAGACAACAGCCAGCACGCCGCTAGAGATCTTTAACGGCTGGGGTTACGGCAGTTCGAGGTCGAGCCCGGTCTTGGCCATGAGGCCCTCGACCGAGACCGGGGCGGCATCCGTTTGAGCCGGGTCTTCACCAACGCGGTGAGCTGGTCGAGGCTGTGTTTGGTGAGGTTGGCCAGCGACCTCTTCAGGTGCGACCACACGCCCTCGACCGGGTTGAGCTCGGGAGCGTACGGTGGCAGTTGGTAGATGGTCAGCCATGATCGGGCGGCGATCAGCTCGTGCATGGTGCGGCTGACGTGCGTGTTCAAGTTGTCCCACACCAGGACGACGGGGCCGCCGAGCTGCTGGTGTGCGGCATCGAGCAGGCGGGCGTAGTCGGCTTCGGTGAAGCCCTTGCGCCTGCCCTTGGCGGGGGGTCCGAAAACCGCGCCGACCAGGCCCGGGTGCCGGTCTCGATCAGCGTCATTCAACTCCAGCGTCGGATAGCCATGGCACGAAGTCCTGCCCAGCCAGGCCTGGTTCCGCTCGGAATCGGGGACTCTCAGCGAACTGCAGCCGTCGAACGACACCATCCGGTAGGGGCCGAACCGCTCCCCTGGCGTCGTCGGCCGGGCCAGCAACCCGGTCTCGTCCCATCGCATACCTTCGTGATCAAGGTGTTGCGACGACCAGTTGATTCCGCCATGACCACCAGCATCACTGTGGCGGCGAAGAGCCGCCTGATGAGGTAAGCGAGCACTGTTCTCGGCCCCGCCGCGCCGGGCTTCACCTGCCTTTCGTGCCGTGTAGCGGGGACGCCGGTCGGTGTTACTTCTTCAGGCCGAGGTTCACGAAGTCGTACGTACCGCCGTAGTTGTCGGTCGTGTAGACGTTCGCGAGCCGGTTGGAGCGCCAGGTGATGAACTTCTCGAAGACGAAGGGCATGTAGTAACCGCCCTCCATGACCTTGTGGTTGATCTCCGTGGAGATCTCGGTCTTCTTCGCGTCGTCGAGTTCCTTGACGTAGTCGTCGAAGAGGCCGTCGATCTTCTTGTCGTTGATCAGGGCGAAGTTGTTGTTGCCGCTCTCAAGGATGTACTTGCCGCTCCACAGCGGCAGACCGTAGCCCTGGACGGACGGGAAGTCCGGGCCCCAGCCCATGATGATGATGCCGTAGCCCTTCTTCTTCACGTTCGAGGGGCTACCGATGATGCCGGCGCTCTGCGCACCGTCGAACTGGTCGATGTCGACGGTGATGCCGACCTTCTTCAGCGAGGCCTGGAGGGACTCGGCGGTGGCCACCTCAACAGGCTTGTTGTTGCGGACCGCGATGGTGGTCTTGAAGCCGTTCGGCTTGCCGCAGGCCTTCAGCTCTTCCTTGGCCTTGGCGACGTTGCCCTTCTTGTTCGCACCGGCCATCTCGTACGGGTCGTACTTCTGGCCCTCGGCGCCCGGCCGGAGACCGGGTTGTCCAGGTTGGCCTTGTGCTGCTTCAGGGCGGTGGTGCGGCCCTGCGGCGACAGCCCGCCGGTCTGATTGGCGTCCAGGTCGTAGTCGCCGTTGATCAGACGCTGGTCCATGTCATTGGCGTTGGTGAAGAAGGTCAGCGTGATCTTGTCCGGGTACGCCTTGCGGATCTTGTCCGAGGACGCCTTCCACTCCGGGTTGCGGACCAGGGTCAGCGACTTGTTCGGCGTGTACGACTGGAACTTGTACGGACCGGACGAGAACGGCTTCAGACCGTACTTCGACTTGGTGTCCTTGTCCTGGCGGACCGGGGCCGCGGACGTGTCCTTGTACGGGCCCTTGTACTCGCCCTTAGGATCGAGGATGTCCTTCAGGTAGACCGGACCGCCGGACAGCACATCCTGCGCCCACACACGCTCGATGCCGTACTTGATGTCCTTGGAGGTGATCGGCTTGCCGTCCTCCCAGGTCACCCCGTCACGCAGCGTGTACGTGTAGGTCTTGCCGTCGTTGGTGATCTTCGCCGTGCTGGTTTGAGCCGTCGTCGTTGTTGCTGCTGCTGCCGCACGCCGCCGTGGACAGCAGTGCAGCGACCACGGCTGCGGCGGCCACGGCCTGCTTACGCCGCCCTGTGGTGCGTTGGGTAATCACTCGGAGCCTCCGTGTGTGTAGCGGCCCGTCGACAGATGACGGGCCCTGGGGGTACGGCAGTTCAGCGGGAAAACCCGGCGCTGCACGCACCGGGTCCCGAAAATCCATACTTGACGTGGGCCGCGCATCTACGGCTACCGAATCGTCCGGGTCGGGCTGGGCGTCGAGCTTTGAATGTTCAGGTATCTGGAACGAGCAGCCGTGCTTCCGGACTCCCTCCACGTCCTCCTCCTGCGGGGCCGGAGTTCTCGCCATTCGAAACCGCTCCACCGCCAGAAGCGACCGTGCCGACGCCTCGGACCTCATCGGTCCGAGGCGTCGGGTGTTGCAGGCGGCAATTCAGCGCCCTTGAGACCAGATGCCCGTCGTGGAGCCGGAATGCGACGCGCCAGTCTCCGGCCCCACGTCTGACCTGGCACTTCGATAGCCCGGTACGTCAACACACTCACAGGCAGTAGCACGGCATAGAACGCGATCTCTAGCGCGAGATTGTCCCGCTCCCAGCGGCCGATCGTGCCATCTGTCACCGCCAGCAACACCGGGTGTACCAGGTAGACCGAGTAGCTGATCGTTCCCAGCCCGAGCAACCACCGCGGTATCCGCCGGCGGCGAAACACCAGTCCGACACCAAAAGTGGCCATGGCCAGCAGGAATGCCACGATCCAACCCCGCCGAGTGAAGTTGGACCCTCCGCCGTACCGATACGCACCGCTGGGCAGAGCGCACGCGGCGTCGGAATGCAAGGCCCATGCTTCAGCCGGGTGCACCCGCGGGCGGCTGATTGTTGACGGTTGAAGTGCAACCAAGAGTAGGAACGGCCATGCGTAGTAAGCGTGTACGTCTGCGACACCGGATGGGATTGCGGCGACATCTTCGTCGGCGCGGAGGACACATGAGCAGCTGGCCGCGTTTCCTCGGCCCGGGCGACAGGATGGGCACGTTCACCGTCGACGCCGACTCCACGGCCGGGGACGTGGGAGCCGTTCACCGCTTGGGGGCCCTGTACTTTCGGAATTCAGCGCTGCCACGATCGACGGCTTCCAGGGATCGATGCGCTGGGTGACCCCGCAGCACACAGCTGTCAACCAGCTCTCAGAGATGTCCGACCCAGGCCTGACGATGGGACGCGACGTGCAGTCCCTCGCGCAGGCGGCCGCGCAGGACACCGACGCGTGCTCTGCCCTCCAAGACCTGCAGCCCGCTATCTGACGGGTCCAGGAGGCGTCGGTCGATCAGGATCGGCGGGCGCAGCCACGTCCCGTGCTCTTCCCAGTGCCGGCCGACCTCTGGGGGACGAACCCTGACCCAGTGCACCGGGTTCTCGGCGTAGCTCTCAATACAGCCGGCATGCTCCGGACAGCCGGCATGCTCCGGTCGGCATCCCGCTGAAGTCCACGGCCGGGATCGTCTCGAGCCGCAGCGATGCCAGTGCAGGGTCGGCACGGAAGCGGTCATAGCTGAGGACACCGTCCTCACGGCGAGCCAACAGCGGGCTGAGATCGCTCAAGTTCATGCCGCCAGGTGTACAGCCGCGGCGCTGGGTGTCCGCCGTCTCGCCGCCCCCTGTCCATCTCTGCCGCATCGCAGGCTTAACCACGGACAACTTGTCCGTGGTTAAGCAGGACCTTCATCCGGATTCCGGTCGACGACATGCTTGATCAATCGAACGCGGCGACGCCGAACAGCTGTCGCGGCTGGTGGCGCTGATCGACTCCGGTGAGCTGCGCGTTGATGTGGCGCAGCGAGTGCCGCCCGCGGTGGCCCGCGACTGCTCGGCCAGCCATCAGACCGTTCTGCCACTCACCCCACGCAGCGAAAGACCGAGATCATGACACTCAAATTCGACCCGGAAGTAGCCGACGTCCTGGCCCAGATGGGCGGAACCGACGCATTCCAGCCCCCACGTGACGACGTCGAGGGGCGGCGAGCCTTCTGGGAGCCGATCCTCGCAGCCTCCAGCACCGCCCAGCCCTTCCCCGAAGACGTCCGGATGAGCGACAGCTACGCCACCACAGACGACGCCGCCCGGATCCAGATGCGCTGGTACACCAAGGAGGGCGCGACCCCGGGTCCGGCGGTGGTGTACTTCCACGGTGGCGGATACTTCTTCGGCCACATCGACCACTTCGACGGCACTCTCGCCCGCTACGTCTCCGCCAGCGGCGTGCCGATGCTGTCGGTCGAGTACCGCCGCGCCCCCGAACACCCCTTCCCGACCCCGATCGAAGACGGCTACGCGGCGCTGCGCTGGCTGCACGAGCACGCCGCAGAGCTCGGCGTCGACCCCGGCCGGATCGGCGTGATGGGCGACAGCGCCGGCGGCGGCCTGGCCGCAGCCGTGGCAATCCTGACGCGAGAGCGCGGCGGCCCGAAGATCGCCCGCCAGATCCTCATCATGCCGATGCTCGACGACCGCACCGGCGCCCCCGACGACCACCTTGCGCCCTTCATCTACAACTACGGCGACCTTGTCACCGGATGGCGGGCTTTCCTCGGCGACGCCGTCGGAGACTCCGACGTCCCGGCCACGGCGGCCCCGGCCCGGCTCGAAGACGCCACCGGCCTGCCGCCGGCCTACATCGAGGTCGGCCAGCTCGACCTGTTCCGCGACGAGGACACCGCCTACGCCACCAAGCTCAGCCGCGCCGGCGTACCGGTCGAATTCCACCTCCACCCCGGCGTCCCGCACGAGTTCGACTCCCTCGCCTTCACCTCCGAGGTCGCACGGCGTGCCATCGCCGACCGCGTCCGGGTGCTGAAGTCGATCTGAGCCGCGACCACCGAACCATCCACTGTACGGAAAGAAATGCGATGACTCTCTGGACCCCCATCACCGTCGGCGCCATCGAGCTGCCGCACCGCCTCGCCATGGCTCCGATGACGCGTGACCGCTCCCGGTCGGACGGCGTCCCCACCGACCTCAACCGCGCGTACTACCGTCAGCGCGCGTCGATGGCCCTCATCATCACCGAAGGCACCCAGCCCTCCGCCGACGGCCAGGGCTACCTGCTGACCCCCGGGATCTACACCGAGGCACACATCGCCGGCTGGCAGGAGATCACCAGCGCCGTGCACGCCGCAGGCGGGCGCATCGTCGTCCAGCTCATGCACACGGGCCGCATCTCCCACCCCGACAACACCCCCCACCACCGCCGGCCCGTCGCCCCCTCGGCCATCCAGCCCAAGGGCGCGATGTTCACCGCTTCCGGCCTGCAGGACATGCCCACCCCCCGGTCCCTGGCCACCGACGAAGTCGCCGACGTGGTCGACGAATTCCGCCACGCGGCCTCGGCCGCCATCGCAGCCGGCTTCGATGGTGTCGAGATCCACGGAGCCAACGGCTACCTCGTCCACCAGTTCCTCGCCGGCAACACCAACCAGCGCACCGACCGCTACGGCGGCCCGCTCGAAAACCGCATCCGCTTCGCGGTCGAGGTCGCCTCCGCGGTGGCCGACGAGATCGGCGCCGAACGCACCGGTGTGCGTCTCTCCCCGGGCAACCCCTACAACGACATCGCCGAACACGACACCCGCGACCTGTACCCGGCGCTCGTCACGGCCCTGGCACCACTGAACCTCGCCTACCTCCACCTGATCCACGGCGGCGACGAGGAACTCCTGCGCGAGCTGCGCCAGCTGTGGCCGACGGCCCTGCTCCTCAACCGCGCTGGAACCGACATCGACGCGCGCGTCGCCGACCTCGACGCCGGCCTGGCCGACGTCGTCACGGTCGGCACCATGGCACTGGCCAACCCCGACCTCCCGGCCCGCATCCGCTCCGGCGCACCGCTCAACCAGGCCGACCCGGCCACCTTCTACGGCGGCGACCACCACGGCTACACCGACTACCCCACCCTCGCCGCGACGTTGGTCTGACAAGCACTTCGGACAGGAGAATTCCGATGTCCCACGACAACGTGGTCACAGTCCTCGGTGCGACCGGCACCCAGGGAGGTGCGGTCGCGCGTACGCTGCTGGCCGACGGCGCCTTCACCGTACGGGCGGTGACGCGCGACGCCGCGTCGCCGAAGGCACAGATCCTGGCGGGGCTCGGCGCCCATGTGGTGGAGACGAGCCTCACCGACGAGGGCGGCCTGCGCCGGGCGTTCGACAGGGCGTACGGCGCGTTCCTCGTCACGCCGTACTGGGAGCACCGTTCGCCCGCGCGGGAACTGGCCGAGGTCGAGAACCTCATCAGCGCGGCCCAGGCGGCCGGTCTGCGGCATGTCATCTGGTCGACGCTGGAGGACACGCGGGATGCGATCGCGGCAGCCGACGACCGGATGCCGTTCATCGGCGACGGTTACCGGGTGCCGCACTTCGACGTGAAAGGCGGGGCCGCCGACGCTCTGTTCGCCAAGTCGGGTCTGCCCACGACGTACCTGTTGCTGTCCTTCTTCTGGGACAACCTGCTCACCCTCGCCAGACCGCAACGCGACCCCGACGGAACGCTCGCCTTGCACCTCCCCCTCGGTGACACGGCCGTCGCGGGCATCGCCTCCGACGACATCGGCCAGGCGGTGCTGCGCGTGCTGCGGCGGCCGTCGGAGACGATCGGCGCCACCGTCCCCGTGGCCGGCGAGCACCTGACCGGCGAGCAGATGGCGGCAGCGCTGAGCACGGTGCTCGGTGAGCCGGTGGCCTACCGTCCGCCCAGCCACGACCAGTTCCGCGGCCTCGGCTTCCCCGGCGCCGACGAGCTGGGAAACATGTTCCAGTACTACGCCGAGTTCTCCGGGTCCTACCGCGGCCTGCGTGAGCGCGAAGCGACGCGCGCGTTCAACCCGGATCCGTTGAGCCTGACCGACTTCCTGGCCGCACATCGTGCCGAACTCGAAGCCTAATGGGAGCTAAGGAGCCGGGGAATGCTCGGTTCCGTAGCCGCCAGCAGGTGAGCACTATCGACGCCGGAAGCACTGACTTCTGCGGTCAGACCG
>NZ_JNWJ01000139.1:0-5256 GCF_000716805.1 Streptomyces yerevanensis
GCCCGCGGCGCTGCGGTCGTGGCCGGGGGCGAACCGGTCGTAGCCGACGACTTCGGCGCCCCGTGCCGCCAGCCGCCAGGCGGCCTGGCTGCCCATCGTTCCCACGCCGACCACGGCGACACGTCTCCTCGCAGCTGACACAGGACTTTCCTTTCGTAACGCCGGGCCGCAAGCTGGGTCCTGAGCGTGAGGATGCTTGGTGGCGACTTGGAGGGGGCGCGCCCTGGGGCCCCAACGCTCGCATGCGTCCCGGGTTCGGGGATCCACCCCAGCCCTCGGACCCTTCCGTCGTGCCACATTGTGGTACATCATGCCGGTATTCGGCACAGAGTGACAGCGGCTTAGGGGGGAGTCAAGAGATCCAGCCGATGGCCGTGTGACTCGACCTCACCCCGCCCGTGACCTTGCTCGGTCGCTTCTTCTGGGCTCCCGGGGGCGGCTCTCGCTACAGGCCGACCACGGGGGCCAGTTGGGATCGGATGGTCCCGGCGTGGGGCCGCAGAGAGCCGTCGAAGGCGGCGGATCCGATGGTGAAGGCGTCGGCTCCGGCTGATGCGAGTGCCTGTATCTGGTCGGTGCTGGTGATGGAGCCGGCGATGACCAGGCGGCCGGTGGTGGCGGCGCGGGCGGCGCGGACCAGGTCGAGGGGGTCGGCATCGGTGGCGCGATAGGCGAGAAGGTCGATGCCGGCGCAGCCCGCGGCTTCCGCCCGTCGGCAGTCATCGGCGATGCGGTCCGGGTCGCCGGCGAGGCGGGTGGGGTGCCCGAGGGGTTCTCCGGCGAAGGGCAGGTAGCCGATGGACGTGCCCTGCAGGAGATCGAGGGTCTCCTCGATCCAGGTACCGCCCATCAGCCAGTCGACGCCGAGTTCGGTGGCTGTCCGTACTGAGGCAAGGGCCTGGTCCCGGTCGGTGCTGACGACTTCGAGGTAGGTGGTGGCACCCATGTCCTTGATGCGGGCGTGGAGCTGGGCGAGGGTGTCGCGGTCGACGCC
This sequence comes from Streptomyces yerevanensis, assembly GCF_000716805.1. NCBI lineage: Bacteria > Bacillati > Actinomycetota > Actinomycetes > Kitasatosporales > Streptomycetaceae > Streptomyces > Streptomyces yerevanensis. The sequence goes on from NZ_JNWJ01000139.1 coordinate 995, forward strand.
GATGTCCTTGAATCCGATGTGGGTGATGCCGAGGTCTTTGATGGTGTCGAGAACATCGAGGCAGTCGGTGACGGTGCGGTCGTCGCGGGTGAGCATGAAGATGAAGTCCACGGTGTCCTTCGGCTTTCTGTTCCGGTTTTTGTTCCGGGTTGGTGTGAGTCGGTGGTCAGGGGCGGGCCGGTGCCCCTGAGGACAGGCGGTCAGCGTGGGTCAGGGCGGTGAGCAGGCTGGTGTGGTCGGCCGTGCCGAGACCTGCGATGTCGAAGGCGGTGCCGTGGTCGACGCTGGTGCGGACGAAGGGCAGGCCGATGGTGATGTTGACGCCGTGTTCGATCCCGAGGTACTTGACGGGGATCAGGCCCTGGTCGTGGTACTGGGCGACCACGGCGTCGAAGGCTCCGGCGCGGGCTCGCATGAAGACGGTGTCGGCGGGCCAGGGTCCACTGGCCTGGATGCCTTCGCTCTGCGCGGCCTGGATGGCGGGGGTGATGATGTCCAGGTCCTCGCGGCCGAACAGGCCGTTCTCCCCTGCGTGGGGGTTGAGGCCGGCGACGGCGATGCGCGGGGCGGGCAGGCCGCCGCGCTGGAGTGTGCGGTGGGTCAGGCGGATGATGTCGAGTTCGCGGGCGGTGGTGATCGCGTCGATCGCGGTGCGCAGGGACTGGTGCACGGTGACCAGGACGGTCCGCAGCTCGTCGGTGGCCATCATCATCGCGTAGTCCTTGGTGCCGGACAGGTCGGCGAGGATCTCGGTGTGCCCGGGGTAGGGGACGCCGGACATGCGCAGTGCTTCCTTGTTGATCGGCGCGGTAACCAGGGCCCGTACCTCGCCTGCCAGGGCGAGCTGGATACCACGGCGGACGTACTGGAAGGACGCCGCTCCCGCGCGTGCGTCGAGCGTGCCCCAGCGCAGGTCGGCCGGAAGGCCGTCCTCGGTGAGGACGTCCACCGTGCCGGGCGCGAACGCCGCCTGGTCGACGGATGCGATGGGGCGAAGGGTTAGGCGGGTTCCGGCGACCCGGTCGGCGCGGGCGAGGACGCCCACGTCGCCGATGACGACGACGGGCACGGTGCGCCGGGGATCGGCACACGCCTTCAGGGTGATCTCGGGGCCGATTCCGCAGGGGTCGCCCATGGTGATGGCGATCGGGGTCATGCGTGCTCTCCTGGGTCGAGGGGGTGTCGGATGAGGTGGCACAGGCGCAGGAACATGGCGTCGTCGCCGAAGCCGCCCGCCTTGATCAGCACGGGGAGGGGGAGCTGCCCGAGCAGCGTTCCGCGGGCGACGCCGGGTTCGGGTTCGTCGAGCAGGCCGATGCCGGTGGCACCAAGGGTCTGGAGCACGGTCGCGGCCGTTTCTCCCCCGGTGACGATGAGCGCGTCGACCGTGTGCTCTTCGGTGAGAGCCTGGACGACTGCTGCCAGAGACCGGGCGAGTGCTTGCGCGGTCTGTGGCGCGCGGCGTTCATCGGGTGTTTGCAAGGTGAGGACGGGGGCCGTCAGGCCGCGCAGCGTCTCCACGGCCGTGGCCGGATCGCCGCTGACGGTGATCCCTTGAACATCCGCCCGGGCGCGGAGCGCGGCCAGCTGCCGCCGGGTCGCCGGGTTGGCACTGCCGACGACGATCAGTGGGCGTCGGGCGGGCGCAGACACCGAAGCAGCGCTGCCGGCAGCGCGTGCGCACCTTCGGGCCAGGGCGGCCGCCAGCCCCGGGGAGCCGACCCACAGCACGTCGTCAAGGCGCGGTACCGCTGCCACCAGGTGGTCGAGGTCGTCATCACCCGCTGCGGAGTAGACGATCAGGTCACCGTTGCCGATCAGTTCGGGCAGCTCGGCCGCCCGGCCCGGGCCTGCCAGAACGGCCTCCGGGAATACCGTCGCCAGGTCCGAGCACCGCACGGGGTGTACCGGGTCGCGTGCGAAGTCACTCTCGTGGACCGGCACGCCCCGCACATATTGGACTCCCTCCACCGTCACCCTGCCCTCCGCTGGGAAGGCCGGGGCGATGATGGCGGCTCTCCGCCGCGATCCCGCCCACGCAGCCCGGACCTCGACCGCGACATGACCGCGCAGGGTGGAATCCACCGTTTTCAAGAGCAGCTCAGAGTCGGCGAACAGGCGCGCCGCCCGCCACGTACGCCTAGTGGCGGCCTCCTCGTCCAGTACGCGGCTTCCAAGGTCGACCGCGGTCACGCCCGCGGCGTGCTGCGGCACCACTGCCGGGGTGGAGAGCAGGATTCGGGCGTCGTGCCCGGCCCGGCGGAACGGCGCGGCACCGTCCCCGGCGCTGGTGAGGTCATCCGCCAGGACGGCGATGCCCGTCCGCTCGTCGTTGCGGAATGTCATGCCCCACCTCTCCGTTGGTCAGCCTTTTCTGTGACTGAATCAATAGTCGGTCAGGCAAAAGGGCTCGACAAGCGATTCATTCTCACGAGACCTGTGAGTAAAATTCACGTATGCGATGGTCGGGTCTGCCTCCACTGAATACTCTGCTGCCCTTCGAAGCGACCGTCCGGCACGCGAGCATGACCGCGGCGGCGCAGGAGCTGCATGTGACGCACGGCGCGGTGAGCCGACAGGTCCAGAACCTGGAGCGGTCCCTCGGGGTATCACTGTTCGAGCGTCAGACACGCGCCTTGCGCCCGACCCCGCAGGCGCGCCAGCTGGCAGCCGTCGTCAGAGACGCACTTGATCAGATCGATGCAGCCGCCCGGCAGATCTCACAGCGCACACCCGCAGGACCGCTCACCCTCTCGTGCGAGCCCACACTCCTGATGCGGTGGCTCATTCCCCGGCTGCCCGATCTGGCCGTGAACGTGCCAGACGTCACCGTCCACCTGTCCGCAGGCGGCGGCCCCGTCTTCTTCGAGCGGGACAACATCGACCTCGCGATCCGCCGAGACGACTTCCCGTTTCCCGAAAAAGTGAGCCGGACCTGCTTGTTCGCAGAGCGGATCGGACCCGTCTGCCGGCCCGATCTCGCGAACCGCCTGACCGGCGCCGGCATATCGGAGGTAGTCCTTCTGCACACCGGTACACGACCGCAGGCGTGGGACGACTGGCGAGGCATCACCGGCATGAAAGCAGAACCCGCCTCCCAGCAGACCCTGGAGCACTTCTACCTGACCCTCCAAGCTGCCGCGGCCGGCGTCGGGGTCGCGATCGCACCGTATGCCGTCGTCCGCGACGACCTCGAGCGAGGGCAACTCGTCGCACCCTTCGGTTTCGTCCCCGACGGCACCAGCTACCACCTCCTCAGCCGTCAACCACCCGAGCAAGACGTACGCGTCCGCCAGCTGACGGCATGGCTGCGGGCCCAGACGACCCAGCTCGAAAGCGATTCCGAAGAGGTGTGACCACTGGGCTTGTCGGACCTTCGTTGCTTGGTGTCCCGTCTGGTTGCTGGCGCAGTTACTGAGGTTTTCAGGGCGGGGTCGGTGATGTGAAAACCAGGCCGGTCGCGGTGAGGCATCCGTCGATCAGGTGGGGCCGGAGCTGGATCCTGCGTAACTCGCGGCGGAGTTTGTGATCGAGGTCGTCGGGTGTATCGAACGCGGTGTTGGCCATTGCTCTGCGCACGAGTGACCAGACGGCCTCAACGGGATTGAGGTCGGGTGCGTACGACGGTAGCCGGGCGGTGGTGAGCCAGTCGTGCTCGGCCTCGTACCGTTTCAGCCCGGCTGCCAGATGAGTGCGAGATTGTCCCAGACCACCACGATGGGGCCGTCAAGCTGGATATGTGCCCGGACCAGCAGATCCCGGTAGTCCTGCCAGGAGAAGCTTTTCCGGGCGCCCTTGAGCAGGAGATGGCCGCGGGGCCGGTGGATGAGGCGGCCGCTTTCGCCGGGTTTGTAACAGCACAGCGCCGCGACCGAGGTCCTGCGGCGGGATCTGCCCCGGACCCGAATGACAGGGGTATGCCCGCGCCGGCCCCAGGTGCGGGCAACCGGCGGCGTCATGGAGAACCCGGCCTCGTCTTCGAAGACACTGGTGGAGTGTCGGTATTCGAGGGTTGCAGTATTCGCCCGCAGGGCGGCGAGCACTCCCACACCCGGCCCGGTCACGTCAGCGGTGACAAGACACCCCATGCAGCTCTCGCCGTAACGGGCGCTGTCTGCGCGAAGACGCCGGATCAAGAAGAAGACCGACCTCATGCGGCGCTGCGAGGTTCACGGCGCCGGCAGGGCACCGATCTGCTGCATCACCCCGAGGAGGTCGGGCTGGCCCCGTTCGCCGACGATCCGGCCGTCGGCCAGGTAGTA
>NZ_JNWJ01000140.1:0-5217 GCF_000716805.1 Streptomyces yerevanensis
GTCGCCCCGTGGCCGCGTGCGCAGGGTCCCTTCTCCGCGCCGCGGTCGGTGGTCGACCGGATCGCCGCGGACGTTCTTCCCCGGTGGCGGACTTCGGGAGACGACTGACCGTCACCAACGGTCGGGGCATCACAGCGATGCTCCCGACCGGCAGGCTCCGCCACACCCGGCCTGCTCAATCGCCACATGAAGTCATCCGCACACGGCCCCTGCGGACACAAGGCATGGCTTCGCCACCGCGGTGCTGGACGCCGCATGGGGAAACGCTGTGATCGCGCGGGATGCCGCGGCTGGGCCTCGGCCGCGACCGCCGAACAGGTCTACGGCCACGTGGACGTCCACGACCCGGTCTTTACCGCGGCGCTGGAGCATGTGTGGGGGACACGGTCGTGATCCCGCTGATGCAGATGAGGACTGTTGCAGCTGCAGTCGGTCCCCGGATGGTGGTCGAGGTGCAGAAGCTCATCGACTGAAGGCGCGCGCGCCTGCACGCGCAGCCACAGCAGCAGAGTCCGCGAAGAGCGCCAGCTTTGGCTGGCGCCCCGCACCGTGCCTGCTCCATGTGCGCCGGTGACTGTTCCCCAAGGCCGGTCGCTGGGGCGGCCTGCCTGGCGGCCTGCGTGACAGCCACGAGCGACGGCTGCTGGCGATGCTGGCCGCGGGCGTCTCATGCGGTGCCCGGCATGACAAACTGTGCTCTCCACTGCCCGAACCCAGGAGGTCACCATGGCCGCAGAGTCTCCATCACAAGAAGGTTCGGAGTCAGCTGACGTCGAGAGCCCTGTCCTCTCGCCCGACGATGACGGCCAGGACGACCTGAAGCGCAAGTTTCGGGAGGCCCTGGCGCGCAAGCGCGGTATGCAGGCGGACGCCGCCGACATCGCTGCGAACACCGATGCGTCAAAGGTCCGTGGCGCGCACGGCCCGGCTGCGAACCAGCGGTCGTTCCGACGCAAGAGCGGCGGTTGAGTCGAAAACGGCCGTTGGATGGGATTCGGCAGGACACGGCCCGGCAGTCATGCCGATGAGTTGGGCTGGGTCCTGCCGGGTGACGAGGGAGGGTCCGTTCAGGCGGTGCACAGCGGCTAGACACACCGGGGTGCCTGTTCAGCCGTTGCGAGCTGCTTGGGCGTCATCAACAACGCATGACGCCGGTTCTTCGCGTATACCTTCCCGTCTCGCTCACCAGGCCCGACCCATCCGGCAGTGCTGGGCCGACCCGACTTTGTCGAGGCTGCTCTCGCCCTCCCCGGCGATCCCCGGTTCAGGCTGCCCCCAGCTTCACCTCGCCGCTACGACGGCGAAGCGACGGTGGTCTTCCACCTCCATCCGAAACAACAGCGCCTCGTGGCGCACTGACACGGTTCTCACCGGCACCCCTGGTCGGGCACCGGGTTCAACGGAACCCAGCGCGGTTCACCTCCGCTCGAGCGGAGGTGAACCGGAAGAGAGTCAGGTTCAGATGGCGGGTGGTTTGTGCTCTCCGCGCGAGCGGAGGTGGACCAGTGTCGGCGTACACACGGACTTCCTCAGCTGCGTACGGATGAATGAGGCCAGATAGTGCTGTGTGGGTCAGGTTTCGCCCAGCGTTGCTGCCTGTCCCTGGAGTGCCTGTATCAGCGTCCTGACCTGGGCGTGGTTGCGGCGGAGGATCGTGGCAACGCCGATGTGCCGGGTCGGAGTCGGCGGCGCGATTGGGACAGTGCGTAGGCCTGCTACCTGCGGGGTCTGCGCGATGGAGGGGATCAGCGAGATTCCCATGCCCGCAGCGACGAGCGAGCGGGCGAAGAAGTAGTCCGATGTTGTGCCGCGCACCTCCGGGTCGAAGCCGGCACGTTCGGCGTAGCGACGCAGGTACGTCTCGGTCTTGAGGCAGCCGAGTACCCAGGGCTCGGCGGCCAACTCGGCGATGTCGAGTGTCTCGCGGCCGGCCAGGGGATGGGCGTCGGGCAGGACGACGTGCAGGGGGTCTTCCATGAGTGCAGTCCACGCCAGGCTGGAGTTCGGGCCCGGCCGACCGGGCAGCGGGCCGTCGAAGTGGTAGGCGAGGGCGAGGTCTACGGCGCCCTGGCGGACCAGTGGCAGGCTGTCTTCGGGCTCGCTTTCCCTGACGTGGACCACAGTCTCGGGATGGGCGGTGGCGAGGCGGGCGAGTGCACCGGGTAGCAGGAGCCTGCCGCCGCTGGTGAAGGTGGCGATGGTTAGCTGAGTGCGGCCGCTGCCGAGCCGGTCGACCTGCTGTCTGGCGTATTCGAGCTCCGCGGCGACCGACTCGGCGGCCCCGACCATGATCCGGCCGGCCGGGGTGAGCGTGACTCCGCGTGTGCTACGCACCACGACCTGGGCGCCGAGGCTGCGCTCCAATGCAGCGACGTGCTGGGACACGGCTGACGGGGTGAGGTGGAGGGCTGCCGCGGCCTGGTTGAAGCTGCCGAGCTCCGCCACCGCTCGCAGGACACGCAACCGCTGCACATCGATCAACAGTATTCCTTAATACGCTTCCAGTAAGTAGGCACTTCTGCTGATGACGGTAGATGCCCAGGATGGGGGCATGCAAAAGATCTGCGTCATCGGCGGAAGCCGGTACTTCGGCAAGCTCCTGGTCCAGCGCCTACAGGCCACCGGCCACCAGGTCACAGTGATCAATCGCGGCTCCACCCCGCCGCCTGCCGGGGTCGAGCACCTCGTCGTCGACCGCAACGACGAAGCCGCCCTGACCGCTGCACTCGGCTCGCGCACCTTCGACGTGGTCGTCGACCAGGTCTGCTACACCCCCGTGCAGGCCGTGATCGCGGCCCGCGCCTTCAGCGGCCGCACACGGCGCTACGTCATGACCTCCACTATCGAGGTCTACGACCCGGCGACCGTCGCACTGCCGGCCGTTCCCCCCGGCACACCGCTACCGGAGGAGGTCGTGGACCCGTCCACGTGGCTGGTGGCCATGGACCTGCCGTGGCACGACACGGCGTACCTGGAGGCGCACTACGCCGAAGGTAAGCGCCAGGCGGAGGCCGTCTTCGCTCAGCATCACGGGTTCGCTTTCGCCGCCGTGCGCAGCGCCCACGTGCTCGGTGGCGGCGCGGCGGAGTTCACCGGCCGACTGGCGCACTACGTCGAGAACGTCGCCCAGGGCACGCAGATCACCGTGCACGCCGAGGCGTTGCCCACGGTCTTCATCCACTACGAGGAGCTGGCGGATCTGCTGCTGTGGGCGGCCACGCTCACCGACGTCACCGGCCCGATCAACGCCTGCTCCGACGGGCCACTCGACGTTTACGACCTAAGTGCTGTCATCGCCGCACAGGTCGGCAGGAAGGCCGTGTACCGGAGCGCCCCCGCGGGCGAGCCGGCCTCGCCGTTCTCCTTCGACCGCCACTACGCCATGAGCAATGCCCGCGCGAAAAGGCTGGGTTTCTCCTTCTCTCACACCACCGACTGGCTCCCCGGTGCCGTCGCCGAAGCCCTCGACGCATCCGCCGCCCCCACCGCCTGAGGAACAGACACACCATGCAGTACCGCACCATCGCAAACACCACCGTCAGCGCCATCGGCCTGGGCGCCATGCCGCTGTCCATCGAGCACCGCCCGGACGAACAGCGGGCCATCGCCACCATCCACGCCGCCCTGGACGCCGGGGTCACGCTCATCGACACCGCCGACAGCTACCACTGGCACACCGGCGAAGACGGCCACAACGAACTTCTCATCGCTCGAGCCCTGGCCCGCTACGGCGGCGACACCTCCCACCTCCTCGTCGCCACCAAGGGCGGCCGCGGCCGCCCCGGCGACGGCAGCTGGACCGTCACCGCCACCCCCGCCCATCTCAAGCGCGCCGCCGAAGCTTCCCTGAAGCGTCTGGGCGTCGAGGCCATAAGCCTGTATCAGCTGCACAAGCCGGACCCGGCCGTGCCCTGGGCGGAGTCCGTGGGCGCGCTGCGCGAGCTGCTCGACACCGGCACCATCCGCGCCGCCGGGATCTCCAACGTCACCACCGGCCAGATCCGCGAGGCGTACGCGATCCTCGGCGACGGCCTCGTCTCCGTACAGAACCAGTACTCCCCTGCAGTCCGCGACAGCGAGCCCGAGCTGCTGCTAAGTACGCAGCTCGGGCTGGCCTTCCTGCCCTGGAGCCCACTGGGCGGCATCTCCCGAAGCTCCCTCGACGGACCCTCCGGCCCGACCGCTGCGAGCACCGCCTTCCACCGCATCGCGGCCGAGCACGACGTCAGCCCGCAGCAGATCGCCCTGGCCTGGCTGCTGACCCGCTCCCCGGCGGTGATCCCGGTGCCGGGCGCCAGCCGCCCGGCATCGATCCAGGACTCTGCCAAGGCGGCCGAGCTTGAGCTGAGCGAGGCGGAGCAGACGCAGTTGGATGACGCACTGCCCAGCTGAGTCGGCGCCACTTGTCGGCCGGTTGACGGACGAACGCGACGCTCGACGACCAGGTGAGCACCGTCGAGCGCCAGGGCGGCCGCGTGGCTGGCACCTGTTAGCTCCGCTTCCGGGATGTGACCAACGCGGCCTGACACCTGGGGACGTTCATCCGTACGCAGCTGGGGAGGCGAACGCGTACGCCGACAACCAGCCTTGATCTCGTCCCAGTACAGGACGATCAGGTGCTCTCCGCGCGAGCGGAGGTGGACCCCGGGGCGACCGAGGTTCGCAACTGTGCGGGCTGCTGCTGGGAGGCTGCGGCCTTCAGCTGACCACCAAGCTGTACACCGACCGGGTCTGTTCCCTGTCAAGTTCTGTGTGTTGAACTGCGGACGCGTGCAGTGCCAGATAGCCGGACGGCGGGGGAGAGCCAGATGTCTTCGTTCGTGTAGGTGACGAGCTGGGCCAGGTGTGGTGAGGCGCGCTGCAACGGCTCGGCAAGAATCTTCTAGGGCCTGTTGAGGAAGTGCTGGGTCACAGCCGTCGACTTCGTTGTCTGGTGCGCAAGTTCTGTCCTTGACTCGGCGACGAAGATGCCTCCGGACGGCGGCTGGGAATTCTCGCTCCGCATAGGAACTGTCCACGGCGTTGTGCCACCTGGCGGAGGTTAACCAGAGTGTGCCTCCGGGGGCTTGCCCCAGCCCGTTGCGGCGCTCAACCCCATTCCCGGAGGCCGTCGGCCGCCCTTAGGGCGTTTCTGATGGCTCTTGGACGATGTCTCGGAGCCAGATGACGACGGCCGTGACGGTCAGGGTGCCGTTGAAGATGTAGTCGCGTTTGTCG
>NZ_JNWJ01000141.1:0-6363 GCF_000716805.1 Streptomyces yerevanensis
GCCAAGACCCGATAAGTCAGACGCACTTGCAGCCACCCGCACCACCCCCGGCACCGACTCCCAACCAGCCTACGCCCACAGCAAAAGCAACGGCATTGGCCCTAGCGCTTGTCTATGGTGTGGCCGGAGATTGGCAGCGCATGGACCGGCACGCCACAGAGGCTCTGTCCCTCGCGCCGGATGTGGAGTCCCGGGCTGCGTTTCAAGCCCGTTATGACATGGTGCGTGGAAAGTGACATCCACTGACCTCATCATCGAGCGCCTGATCCTGCTGGATCAGCTCAAGCATCTGCCCGCATTCCTGGAGGCCGAGCTCCCGTTCGACGGCACGCAGTTGCTGGCAGGGTTGCGGGCGCGGGCGGCGGGCGCCGAGGTGAGTGGGCGTCACGCCGAGGCCGACTTCCTACGGATGCTGATTCCACAGGTAGAAGCCGCCAGTCCGCGGTCGGCCCTTGCGGACACCGGAACGCCGACCACACCGAGGGATCTGCTGGACCGGCTGCTCGCCTTCGACTCCCTCCTGGATCAGTACCTCTGTGCGCGCCGTCACCAACAACTGGCACAAGCGGCTCCACCATTGTTGCGGTCCTGGTTCGCAGGTGCGCAACGCTCGGAGACGGACCGGCACGCCGCAGCCTGCGCCGTCATCGGAGTGATGTGGGGCGGGCCGGAGGAACGAGTCCTCGGCCGGCTGTTCTGGTCGGCGCTGCTACGCCGGAAAGGGGCAACGCGGGCGGCACTCCGGCACCTTGACCGGGCGGAGCCGGACAGCACGGCGTGCGGGGTCGAGGTCCGCCTGCAGTGGCTGGGTGCCCGCATGGCGTTGGCCGATGCAAGTGGAGACCTGGAGGGGGCTGTCCGTCAGGCGGAGGAGGGCCTGGCCATCGCAGAGGCACAGGGCCAGACACCGGCCGCCCAGGCGTTTCACCGGACACTCGCCGGGTGCCTCCGCTCCCTGGGCCGGACCAGCGCGGCCCTATCTCACGTGAACTCCGCCCTGGACATGCTGCCCGACCATGCGTTGCTCTCGGGCGTACAGTCGGAATTGTTGAACCTCCGTGGCCTGATCCAGGAGGACCTCGGGGAGTACGACCTCGGTGCAGCCGACTACGCTGCCGCGATGGCGGCAGCGGAACACGTCGGGGACGAGCGGCGTCGATTCGCCGCCGAGACGAATCATGCCGCGTCCCTGTTGAAGGCGGGACGGCAGCGCGAAGCGCTCCAGGCCTTCGAACAGCTCCTGGTCGACGCCCGGCGTCAACACCGCGTGCGCAGAGTATCGGCCACGCTCAACAACATCGGCCAGATCCGCCTCGAGATGGGGGACGCCGCTGGTGCCCGCGAGTGCTTCCGCGACGCCATCAACGCGCGGCCCACCCTGCCACAGGGCGACCGAGGGGAAACGATCAGCCTGTTCGGCCTCGGCGATGCGTTGTCCGCCCTCGGCGACGACGAATCAGCTGAACAGCTGTACCTCCTTGCGCTCACCACGGGGATCACCGCCGGGCACTACGAGACTGCGATCGTCGACTACGCGTTGCGCAGCCAGAAGGACGAGAACAAGGACCGCGCGGAGTACATGGGCCTGCTGGCAGATGCCTACGGGCAGTCTTCCTGGCCTCAGAAGGCGGTCATCGGGTCGCAACTCGCCGACGAGACCATCCGCGCGGGTCAGGAGGAGGAAGGGCGGCAACTTTTTGCCGACCTCTTGGAGGAGGCTACGGCCCGCGACGCCGAGAGCTTGGAGTGCCTGCACCTCCGGACGAGCTTTGCCTCCGCACTCGCCGGCGCTCTCGGAGAGCCGGAGTCGGCACTCGACGAGTTTCAGCACGCCCGTCGGCACGTACAGCGGCTCCTCGCGCGCACCCAGGTCCCGGAACGGCGTGCCGAACTGGTGAGTGAGCACTTCAGCGTCTACGAGGGACTCCTCGCGCTTCTGGTGGGCGCCCCGGACGCGTTGGGACTCACCGCGCGTGAAGCCTGGGGGCTTGCGTTCGACCTGCACGAGGAAGCGAAGTCTCCGACCACGCTCGCGCGCCTGGCGACGATTCCGCTACGATCCGCCGAGGTGGGTGCCCTGCTTGCCGAAGTTGCGCCACCTGAGGGCATGGCCTTCGTGTCTTTCTTCTGTGGTAGCGAGTACACCTACTGGTTCGTCATCGGCACAGACGTCGAGCTGCGGGCCGAGAGGGTGCGCATCGGCCGGGACGAACTCCAGGGTGCCGCTGAGGAACTCCGCCGGACTTTCAACGGTGATCCGCAGGGCTTCCCGCCCCTGGCCCCCATCAGGCCACGATCTCCGCAGCGCCGGAGTATTGCATTCCTGGACTTGCTCGGGCCTCGCCTGACCGCTTTCGCCAGCTTCACGAATCCACAGACCCTGATCTGTGTGTCACCTCACGGTCCACTTCATCTGCTGCCGTTACATGGTTTGCCCATGGCGGACGGCGCTCGGCTCGTGGAACGCAACTGCCTTACCTATTGCCCGAGCTTGAGCGCGCTGGCGCCCGTGCTGCGCAGGAACACCCCGCTGCCGCGCTGCGGGCGAGCCCTGTTTGTCGGCGTCGCCGCCCAGGAGGATCCGAACCCCGCGCTGTTCCAGACGGACGGCGCACTGCTGGAGGCTGCGGGCTGGAGCGTCACGCGATTCACCGGCACGGACGCCCAGCCGGCGATCGTTCTCGATGCACTGCGCACCGTCGACGTCGCGCACTTCACCTGCCACGGCTATACGGACCCGGCAAACCCGCTGGAGTCGGGACTCGTCCTCTCTCCCCACGGCACGCCGGTGCCGCCCACGAAACACATCCGACGCCTGTCGGTCGCGCAACGAAGCAACACGCTCCTACGGCCGTCCGAGCTCCTCGACCTCGAGTCGCTTCCGGCCCTGCTCACCCTGCGAGCCTGCTCCTCAGCATGGCAGGCTGAAACGAACCGCGGTGACGAGTTCGCAGGACTCACCCGGGTGTTCTTGCAGGTGGGAGCGCGCTCGGTGCTGTCCACTCTCTGGAATGTCGACCAGGAGAGCTCGGGTCAGCTCGTGTCCGCTCTCTACTCACGAATCAAGGCAGCCCCGAGCTCTCCCCTCTGGACCTGTTACTGGCATGCCCAGAAAGAATTGCTCGGTCGTTCCGATGCCCCGTGGCTCGCTCACCCCTACCACTTCGCCCCCATGGTGCTGAGCGGAGACTGGAGATAGCAGATGTCACTGATCGACGCCCTCGACGACCGTTCCCTGGTCCTTGTCCTCCAGGAGTTCACCGAGGACTTGCAGGACGCCTCCGCGCGCTCCGTGCAGCTGACGGAGTTCGAGTCCCGCGAGGCCCTCCGGGCGCTGACTGCCAGGGCTGACCTGGACGGCGTGTTCGACGACGAGGCAGCAGCCCTGGCTGCCGCCCGCCGTCTTCTCGCCGTTGCCCTCGATGACTCCGAAACCGCCGCGGTCGCGATCCCGATCGTCGAGGATCCGCCCGCCGACGACCAACTCGCCGTGGAGACCGCAGCCGCGGGCATGGTCGTGTTGGCAGCCCTGATCTCTTGGCTGCAGACCAAGGTGGACATCAAGATCCACCGGAAGGACGGCAAGACAGAGTTCCTGTTCCACCTACGCAAGGCGGCGACCGATCCCGAGACCCTCAAGAACCTTACGAATACCGCAACGCAGGTTCTGACAGGTAACGATCCGTCACAGCCCTGAGGGACTCGCCCTGCTCCGACCAGCCTGGGGTAAATCCCTCATGACCTGCACCAGATCGCGGTTACACCGTTACTCGGCCCGGCTGCCCGAACCTTGAAACAACTGCAGGTCCGCTTGGCGTCCGCCGAGATCCACTCCGCTGATCAGCTGTGACGGTTATTCATTTACAAGCCCCCGGCCGCACCGAGAACTGCCAGATCGGCGTCTTCGCCGCCTATGCCAGCTCCGCCGGCCGTGCTCTGGTGGACCGGGAGCTGTACCTGCCCAAGTCCTGGACCGACGACCGTGAACGCTGTCGCGCGGCGAAGGTTCCCGACGAGCGCGAGTTCGCCACCAAGAACACCCTCGCGGCGACGATCGTCCGCAGGGCACTGTCCTTGCCGCTGCCGATCGCCTGGGTGACGGCGGATGCCGCCTATGGACAGGACAACCGCTTCCGCCGGATGCTGGAAACATCCGGCGTCGGCTACGTGCTCGCCGTTCCGAAGTCCCAGTTCTCGCTGGCCGGACCACGCATCGACACGGTGTTCGAGCAAGCCCCTGACCAGGCGTGGGAGCGCCGTTCCTGTGGCGCGGGAGCCAAGGGGCAGCGTGAGTACGACTGGGCGGCCGTGCAGTTGCGACCGGTGGCCGAGTACGACCACCAGGACGGCGTGCTGATCCGTCGGCGGTGGGCGCTGGCACGGCGCAGCGTGAACCGGCCGGACGAGCTACCTCGGCTACGCGCCGCTGGATGTCGGCGTGGACGTGCTGGTGCGGGTGGCCGGGCTCCGGTGGGCGATCGAGGAGTGTTTCCAGGCGGCGAAGAACGAGTGCGGCCTGGACCAGTACGAGGTGCGCCGCTATGTCGGCTGGTACCGGCACATCACGCTCGCGATGCTTGCGCACGCCTTCCTCGCGGCGATGACCGCGCAGGAGGGCGAAAAGGGGGCTGCACTGGTGAGGAGGCTGAGATCATCGAGCTCACCGTGGCAGAAGTGCGGCGACTCCTGGCAGCTTGCGCTCCCCGACGCCCCCGTGCCCGTACTCACGCGCTGAGTTGGTCGCGCTGGCGCCGACGACGCCAGGCGGTGGCCCGCCACTGCCACTATCGCCGTCGCGGGCACTCCTTCGAGGGACGGGTAGGCAGAAACCGCCCGTGACGACTGCCCGCCCGCTACACTCCCACCGCTCGACGTTCCCCCAGGTCAAGCCACGAAGTACTGCTGGAGTACTAGGTCTCGGCGCGACCGGGCTGACGGCAACGGCACCCAAGGTCTGCGACGCGGAGACTGAGTACAACTGCGCCAACATCGAGCCGCTGGCCGGAGCACATGGCTGCTCCCAGGAAATACTCGCTGGAGTTGCGCGAGCGTGCGGTGCGGATGTACCGCACCTCCGACCCCAAGCCGCAGATCAAGAAACTCGCCGTCGATCTCGGCGTCCACCCCGAGGCCCTGCGCGGCTGGATCCGTCAGGCCGAGGCCGATGCCGGCGAGCGGGATGACCGGCTGACCACCGACGAACGCGCCGAGCTGGTGGCCCTGCGCAAGGAGAACGCCCAGCTCAAGCGGGCGAACGACGTTCTGCGGACGGCCTCGGCGTTTTTCGCGGCGCAACTCGACCCGACCCGGCCCAGGTGACCGCGCTCCTCGACGAGCATCCACACCTGGGAGTCGAGTGCGTACTTCGGGAACTGCACATCGCCTCCTCCACCTACTACCGCTGGCGCCATGCCGAGCGCGAGCCGTGCGAACGCGTGCGCCGGGACGCCGAGCTGACCGAGCAGATCAAGCGAATCCACGGCGATTCCGGCGGGATCTACGGCTCGCCGCGCGTCCACGCGACCTTGAAGCGCGAAGGCGTCCATGTGGGACGCAAGCGCGTCGAGCGGCTGATGCGCGAGGCCGACATCGCGGGCATCAGCCCGCGGCGGGACGGCTTCACGCGACGGGATCCCAAGGCCACCCTGGCCCCGGACCTGGTCGAGCGCGACTTCACGGCGCCCACGCCGAACCGGCTGTGGGTCACCGACCTCACGATGATCCCCACCAGAGAGGGGCCCCTGTGGCTCTCGGCGATCCGGGACGCGTTCTCCCGGCGGGTGGTGGCATGGGAGACCTCCGCCCGCGCGGACGCCGACCTGGTGCTGTCCACGCTCGAGTACGCCCTCGCCTCCCGCGAGGTCGAGCCCGGACAGCTCATTCACCACGCGGATCACGGCTGTCAATACACGTCGATCAAGCTCACAACTCGCCTACTGCGAGCGGGAATTCAAGCGTCCATGGGCTCGGTCGGAGACTCGTACGACAACGCCCTCGCGGAGAACCTTTGGATGCTGATCAAGACAGAGTGCATCCGCGGCCGCGTCTTCACCACCCGCGCCGAGGCCAACCTCGCGCTCTTCGAGTACATCGACGGCTTCTATAACAGCCGACGGATCCAGAAACGGCTCGGCTACCTCAGCCCCATCGAGTTCGAGGAGAAGCACTACGCCGACCAGGCAGCGACCGAACCAGTGAACCTGAAACCCCGTCAACCCGCCCTGACCAGCTGATCAGCACCTCCCGCACACAGGGGGAACCTCAGTCCTGAAGACGAGCAACGCCGAGATCAGCCACGTCGACCTCAAGGACCCCACTCACCTGACGATGGGGTACGTCCAGGCCATCGTGGGCGCCTCGGAC
>NZ_JNWJ01000142.1:0-4888 GCF_000716805.1 Streptomyces yerevanensis
CCACGGCCGTCGCGGCGAGAGCGATCCCCGTGGCCCACAGCCACCCGGCCACCACGCCGTCCCCGGCCTCGACGGCAGCCGCCCGTCCACCGGGCGCCTTTGGAGGAACTCCACGACGTGGCGTGGGACGTCGAGCGCGGCAGCATAGGTGACCAACGTGAAGCCTCTGGTTCGAGCCGACATGATCTTGGCGGACCAGTCCTGCCAGGGGCTTCACGCCTGCCCGGCCTCGCGGCCCACCCGAAGATCATTTCGCTGGGGAAGCCTCAGGGGGTAAGAGCCAGGCTGGGCTCAGCCCCAGGTCTGGCCGGCCGGTTCCTTGATGGTGCGGTTGATCCGGTTGAAGAAGTTGGTCAGCGCGATCTCCAGGTTGATCGCGCCGATCTGCTCCTCGGTGAAGTGGGCGTTGACCTCTTCCCAGATCTCATCGGTGACACCCGGCGCACCGTCCTGCAGCCGGGTGGCGGCCTCGGCCAGCGCCAATGCCGCGCGTTCCGCGTCGGTGTAGAACGGCGCCTCGCGCCACGCTGCGACGTTGTGCAGCCGCTCGTCGGTGTCACCGGCCTTCTTCCCGCCGGCGACACTGGCGTAGACGCACGCCGAGCAGCTGTTGATCTGGCTGGCGCGCAGGTGGACCAGCGCGAGCAGCTTCGGGCCCACGCCCCCGGCGGCGATCGCCTTGTGGAGGTGCTGGACCGCGGTCCACACATCGGGGTTGTTCGTGTTCTTGTTCTTGAGCCGGTTTTCCATCTGGGAGTGCTCTCCTTCATCGGGTTACGTTGCGGCGCCTGTGCGCGTCATCCCTATGACGGAGCAGCTTCCACGGAGGTAACAACATGGCCGGCACCCATCCCGCGGACCCGATCGCCGAAGCCTTCGAGTCCCACCGTGACCGGCTCCGCGCCGTCGCCTACCGCATGCTCGGATCACATGCCGATGCGGAAGACGTGGTCCAAGAGGCGTGGCTGCGACTCTCCCGCCAGGACACCGACACCATCGACAACCTCGGCGGCTGGCTGACCACCGTGGTCGGCCGCATCAGCCTCGATGTCCTGCGGTCGGGCCGGACGCGCCCGGAAGTCTCCTTCGACGACCGGCTGTCCGAATTCACCGTGACGCTCGACGACGCTCCCGCTCCGGAAGACCTCGCGGCACTCGGGGACTCCGTCGGCCTCGCGCTCCTCACGGTCCTCGACTTGCTGCGCCCGGACGAACGACTGGCGTTCGTGCTGCACGACGTGTTCGCGGTGCCCTTCGCGGAGATCGGCACCATTCTCGGCAAATCCGCCGACGCGACCAAAATGCTCGCCAGTCGCGCCCGCAGGAAGGTACAGGCCGCCGAGCAGTCGGCAAGCGCCGGACGACAACAACGCGAGGTGGTCCAGGCCTTCCTGGCCGCGGCACGCGAGGGCCGGTTCGAGCAGCTGCTGCAGGTTCTCCACCCCGAAGTGAAGTTCACCGTCCACATCCCGAACGGCACGTTCGTCACGCTCGGGGCCACCGAAGTCGCCACCCGCGCACGAGTGGCCGGCAGCGCGGCACGAGGACATGCGGCGACCGTCAACGGCCGCCCCGGCGTCATCTCCTGGAGCGAGGACGGCACCCCGCTTTCCCTCCTGGCCTTCACCGTCGCCGACGGCCACATCACCGAGATCACCGCCGTGATCGACCCAGCCGAACTCGCGCTCATGGACCTGCCGGACCCGGTGTGACTGCCTACCGGCGAAGGCCGCGCATACTCGAAGTGGTCCACGCCGGATCCCGCAGAGACGTTGAACCTAGCCTCTGAGAAAACCTCACTCATCACGTCATCCGCCGATGCCGGTGACAACTACTGAGCCTCGGCACAATAAAAGCTCGTAACACGATCTTGTTGAGGTCTGCCGGTCGGATGTGACGGGTGTGATGGTTCGGCCGTTCGGCAAAGTTGAATGCTCGGCCGTGGATCTTCGTCTCTCAAAGGGGTGGGGTCACCGGTTGAGCAGCGACTCCGCGATCGCGACGGAGGACGGGGCGAGCGCGGTCTCGCCGTCGTCGATGTCCCAGAGCGAGTTCTGCAGCAGCCGTCCCAGCGTCCAGCCGGTCGCGCGTGCTCGGTCCAGGCCGAGGACTTCGGTGAGCAGGTCGAAGCGGCGTCGCACCACGTGCAGAGTGTCGCCCTTCGCGACGACGTCGTCCCACCGGCTGTCCAGGGCGGGCCACAGGTCGAAGCCGGGATCGCCGGCGAGCGGCTCGGGGTCGATGGCGAGCCACGGCTCACGCTGCGCGGCGAGAACGTTGTCGTAGTGCAGATCCCAGTGCAGCATCCGGTCTCCGGACTCGTCGACCAGCTCGGCCATCACCGACGCCCAGCCGCGCAGGAGTTGCCGGTCGGCCGGGTCGGCCAGAGCCGTGATCGCCTGCGGGACCTGCTCCAGCATCTCGGTGGCAAGGTCACCGAGGCTGCGTGGCAAGGTCACCGAGGCTGCGCAGTCCTTGCGGCGCGGGGACGGAGACCAGCCGCGCCTGCAGCTCGGCGAGGAGGCCCATCGCCACGTCGTCGTCCTCGATCGAGGTCAGCGTGCGGGCCCCGTCCAGCCGCTCCAGGAGCATGCTGCTGCTCACGGGGTCGTGATCGAGCAGCCGCACCGCCCCCTCACCATTCCAGGCACGGAGCCCGACAAGTGCGGCGGTGATCTCTTGCCTGGGCATCTGGAGTTTGAGGACCGCGCGCGTGCCGTCGTGGCGCAGCACCGGCAGCACCAGCGAGGCTTCCCCGGCTCCGACCGCGCCGTCCCGTTTCAACTCCCAGCGTTCCAGTAATTCCGCAGCGAGAGCCGGCAACGCGGCGATCCAGGCCCTCCCTTTCTCGCCGAAGCTTCTGGCGTACGACGCCGCCAGGTGTTGCGGGACCTCGACCGCTTCTGACGTGCTCAAATCGGGTTTCCTTCAACGGAATCGAGTTTCCCGCCGCAACCTACCGGAGCACAGCGGACAGCCATTCCGTCGTCGGCGTTCACCAGCCATCTTCCGCAATGGCTCATAGCACGGTCACGTGCGGGTCTTCTTGAGGCGTCTCCCACAGATGAGGCCGCAGGCCAGGGAGATGAGGGCGTCGTGCATGTCAAGCCTCGTCCACAGACCTTTCCGCGCAGCTGCTCGAAGCAGGAGTCAGCTGATAACGCCGCTCACCGCTGTGTCCGGGAGACCGATGAGTTTGGTCTCGCCCCACGGTCTACCTCCCTGCATGCCCGACACAAGCGCGCGGAAAGGTACGTCCCATGAGCAAGGTGGTTTTGAACGTCACCATGTCGCTCGACGGCTTCATGGCCGGCCCGGACATCAGCGTCGAACACCCCATGGGCCGGGGTGGTCTGCGCCTGCATGAATGGATTCTGAACACACCGACCAGCGATGTGGACGCCACGGTGGCACAGGAGGTCACGGCCTCGACAGGTGCCGTCGTGCTGGGCAGAAGAACATTCGACGTAGGCGTCGACGTCTGGCAGGACACGCCCTACCCAGTGCCGTGCTTCGTGCTCACGCACAACACTCGAAACCGGCGCGTCATGAAGAGCGGGACCTTCACCTTCGTCACCGGCGGCGTGAAAGAGGCGCTGCAGCAAGCGAAAGCAGTGGCGGACGGGAAGGACGTCCTGCTGATGGGGGCGGACAATGCTCAACAGGCGCTCAGCGCGGGACTCCTCGATGAGATCAACCTCCAGATCGCACCGGTGCTCATGGGCGACGGACGCCGGCTGTTCGAGCATCTGGGAACGGAACGCATCGAGCTGGAACGGACCAGGATTCTCGCCTCGCCGCACGTCACACATCTGCGGTTCCACGTCGCTCATGACCAGAACACGTCTGACGTCGCAGCGCCGGACCAGGGCCTGGATGGCTGACACCCGCGCGCGCACCGACAACGACCATTCGATCGGGACTCGCGCGATGCGCTGAACGCTGCGAAGTCCCATGCCTTGACCCAGGTCGAGGCATGGGACTTCGCAGCGGACGGCCAGCCGCTTGAAGTGGTGCAGGAGCGAGAAGGTCTGCTCGACGACGTAGCGGAGCTTGCCCAGGTCCTTGATGTTCGGGGCGCCCTTGCGGGAGATCACCGGCAGGATCCGGCGCCTGCGCAGCTCACGCCGGTTGGGGTTGCTTGTCCGCGCTCAGGTGTCCGGGCCGGGTGCGCGGGCGCCCCTCGCCCTTGCGGGCCACTCGGATGCGTTCGAGTACGGGGAGCATTTGTGGTGCGTCGCCCCACTGGCCGGGAGTGATCAGCAGCGCGAGAGGTCTGCGACCACCTTCACTGGCGAGGTGGATCTTGCTCGTGAGACCGCTCCGGGACCTTCCGAGTCCCTCGTCGGGGCGGTGCTGCCGGGGCGTGGCTCTTTTTTCGGTATACGGGGTTTCTTCCTGCGAGCGTCGGCGGCGTGTTGGTGGGCACGGCAAGACGTCGAGTCGACGCCCACCATGCTCCAGTCGATCCGGCCCTCGGCGTCGGCATCGGCCTGGAGGATCCGGTCCCAAGTGCCGTCCGCGGACCAGCGTCTGTGCCGCTCGTAGACCGTCTTCCACCTGCCGAACCTTTCCGGCGGATCCCTCCACGGGATCCCAGTCCGCTCACGGAAGAGGATCCCGTTGATCACCCTGCGGTGACTGGCCCACCGCCCACCACGCCGTCCACAGACGGGCAGATGCGGCTTCAGGCGGCGCCGTTCCTCGTTCGTCAGATCACCACGGACCACGACCAACTACACGGCTCCGCAAGCCGAAACACTCATGATCCGCCGGACAGGCCTTAGGACCAATGCCGTTGCCTTATGGGTCTGCGGGTTGGGGTCGTTTGATGCGGATGGCTTGGGTGCCGGTGCGGGTGGGCTGGGGCCACGCGTGGTGCTCGGCT
>NZ_JNWJ01000143.1:0-4973 GCF_000716805.1 Streptomyces yerevanensis
AGCGGGGCGCGAAGGTCGTGCTCAGCAGTAAGACCCCTGACGGTGTCCTCCAGCAGATCTGGGCCCATCTCCTGGTCCACCATGCGCTGCGGGAACTGACGCCGAGAACCGCTGCCACCCGTCAACTCGACCCCGACCGCATCTCTTTCACCGAAACCCTGCGCTCCGCCCGCCGCAGCGTGACCGTCACCCCGGGCGGCTTCATGAGCCGGGACCCACCCCCTTGCATCCAGTGTCTGCCTGGGCGTGCGTGACCGCGTTTGGATCATGACGGCGGGACGGCTGGTTTTGTACGTGGGAGCGAGCAACGTTTGTCGACGGTTTTGGGCAGCACTGAGCGATCACACGGCTCGGAAATGTCGATGAGAACCAGCAACGCTGCTGGCGCCTGAGGGCCCTTCATGCGGCCGCGACATGGCGGCACTCCACATCGCAGGAATCGCTCTCTGGTCCGCGTAGCACTGCCTGGCTGTGGCGGCGCGTACGCCTCGGGGCTGATGCGGCGGCAATACGGTTACGCCGTGTGGCTGATGGTGTTCATGCCGTGGCCGGACGCCGGGCGGCGGGGCCTGCGAAAGCATCAAGGGCATCGCACGACATCGCTGATCAAGGAGCATGCCGCATGCCCACCACTGTTCCCTTCTCCGACAACGTGCCGACCGAAGGAAAGCACTTATCCGACCGCGCACCGGGTCGGACGGTGCCGGGCGTCCCGGCCTGGGCGCGACGTGCGGCGGCCGCGGTCGTCTGGGTGTCTCTGCCATCGGCCGTGTGGCGCCTCGCCGCCGTGCTGGGAGTTCCGCTGGGACTCGGACAGTCCGAGTACGACGCGATGCTCCTGCCCGGCTGGGGCCTGCTGGTGCTGCCTCTGCTGTCGCTGGCCCAGGAAGGTCTGGCCTGGCTGACACTCGGGTTGGTGCGGCCGTGGGGAGAAGTGTGGCCGCGTTGGCTGCCGTATCTCGGAGGCCGTCCGGTCCCGGTACGTGCCGTGGTTATCCCGGCGGCGTTCGGCACACTCGCCTGCAGCGTCTACGGAGTACTGCTTGTCTGGACGACCCTGCACGCGCAGATGGACATCACGCCGTGGGGCAACTGGCTCCTGACCGCCTGCTATCTGCCTGTGGCCGCCTGGGGGCCGCTACTGGGTGTGGTGACCGTGCACTACTACCGGCGCCGCACGCGCGGGTGAAGGGCGGAACCCCGTCACGGGCAAGCCCCGTCAGCTGGTGACCGCGTCTTGCGCCGCCCGGGCATCACGGCGGATCGCCGCGTACAGATCGACCTTGGTCTTCGGTGGCACCGGCGCCCCCTCACCATGCAGAGCACCCCCAGGCTCCCGCTGCAAGGCCCCGAGTGTTGCCAGAACTCGGTTCTGGCACAGATCTTGGGGAGCAGTCGCGGAGCGTCACCCCGGTGTTCGATTGCGAGGGAGTGGGCTCGCGTGAGACCGCGTACGCCTTGTCGTCTGACAGGCGAAAATGACGCTCCGCGAGGCTCTTACCGCCGCATTCGCCTATACCGCCGAGCCGGTCGAACACCTCAACCCGATAACGGCCGCCAAACATGTCTCCGAGCACAACGAAACGGCCCGCGCGGCAAACGCCGATGGCGCGTCCTTCGCCGACTGTCCCGGCGCGTACCGCCGCATACAATCCGGCCATGGCCATAGCCGTGGGCGTCCTCGTAGCGTTCATCTTGTGCACGCTCTCCGTCGCCTGCGCCATTGCTGCTCACCGTATCTTCCGCCTGCGTCTGCGTGGGGTCCGCACGACCGGCGAGCTGGTCGACTACCGGATCGACACGGACAGCGACGGCGACGACTGGTACTACCTCACCGTGGTGTTCGCTCTGCCTGACGGCACTCGGATCGAGAGTGAGTCAGCGAATCCGGTTCGCCGCCTTCCCCAAGGTATGGGCCCAGGTGCCACCACGGAAGTCACCTACGATGCGGCAGCCCCCAGACGCGTCTCCGCGTCATCGATTGAGACGACAGACCGCAACTTCAGCGACGCCTTCGCCTATGCCATCACGTCGGTCGCCACACTCGTCGGGGCGGGTTTCGTCGTGATCAGAAGCTTCACCGGTTGAGCATCTCGCACCCCGTTCAACCCCGGCCACCATGGCCAGAGGTCGCTGCAGGCCGGAGAAACAGACCGGGAGTAATCCCGGCACCGCGCTCCGGGCCTACTCAGCCGAGCGATCGCAGAGCATCACTGAAGCAGGATCATCTTGCGGAGCAGTTCGAATCCGGCTCGTCCGTAAAGTTGCCTTTTGATCTTCTTGATGCGGTTCACGGCGCCTTCGGTGCCGCCGGAGCTCCAGTCCAGGGTGAGTCCGGCTGTCACGGCGTCGAGGTCTCGGAGCATGTGGAGTGCGAAGCCGGTGAGGCCGGGCAGCTGGCTGGCCTCGGCGGCGTCGATCCAGGTGGGGAGCGTGGCGCCGAGGCGGCCGGTGAGTATCTCGCCGAAGTCGCGGATATGTCCGGCGGCCGTGTCCAGTTCGGGGCAGCGGGCCAGGACGTCCTTCAAATCGGCGCGGTTCTCCTCGCTCAGGGCCGTGGGGTGGCGGGTGAGCCAGCCGGTCACCTGCCGCACCGACGGCGGCGGGGGCGGCGTGCCCGCCGGTGCGGTGCGCAGGGTGGCGATGTGGGCGCGGACCATGGCGTAGGTGACGGGGGCGTGTTCGGCAAGCAGTTCGCTGTGCAGCCGGGTGACGCTGGTGCATCCCGCGGCGAACCGTCGCTCCAGGTAGGGCTTGTAGGGATCCAGCCTGCTGGGCCGGGGCCGGTTCTCGGTGTCCTGCCAGCGTGCGGCGCGCGCGTAGCGCGGCACGGTGTTGAGGCCCCAGCCCAGGTGCCGGGCGATCGCCCGACGGGAGTGGCCCTGCGCGAGCAACTCGTGGACCAGGGTGTGCGCGGCCTTCTTGCGCTCGGCCCGCCGGCCGACAGGATCCGAGTCGTCCTGCGGTCGGTCAGGGTCCGGGCGTGCCGCCGACAGGGTGTCGCTGGTCGGCGGATTGGGCCACGGTGTTCGCAGACAGTCGCGGTGGGCGGCGACGCAGGTCTCCACGGCCCGGCCGAGGCCCTGTCACAGATGAAACCGGTCCGCGACCTGCAGAGCATTGGGGGCGCCGAGCCGGGCACCCTCGGCGTAGGCGCCCGCCCGGTCCCGGCAGATGATCTCCACGCCGGGATGGGCAGTCAGCCAGGCGGCCAGCGGCCGCGCTTCGCGTGTCGGGAGCACATCGACCACACGGTGAGTTTCTCCGCAGGTCAAGACGGTGGAGTAGGTCTGCCCCCGGCGGATCGCGAAATCGTCCACACCCAGCACCCGCGGCGTGCTGAACCGCGGATCAGGCAGTGCCATGACCCTGCGCAACAAGGTCATCCGCCCTGCACCGAGACCCAGTTGGGCGGCCAGCCGGGCACCGGCCCGTCCGGCCAGCGCGAGCCCGATGCGCTCCAGGGTGTGGTTGAGCCGCGTGGTGAACCGCGCGTACGGGGCGGTCAACTGGGTGAACGGCTCGGCGAACGTCCGGCGCTGACAGTCCGCCGCTCCGCAGATGAAACGCCGGACCGTCAACCAGATCACGACGCTCTGCCCGCCGAGCGGGAGATCCTTCAACCTGCGCTGATAGCAGTCGTGCACCCGGTCCGAGAAGCGACCGCAGTCCGGACAGGCTGCCCCGGCCGCCCGGCCTCTCGCCACCACATCGACCGTGCCGAAGGCAGCACTCACCGCCTCGACGTCCACGTCGTCGATCCCGTCGAACACGAGAGAGTCCCAAAACGATGCATCGGCCGGCATGACCAGCACCGTCACCGCCCACAGCCGACCACGGCGGATACGAGCAGAGACCTGACGGAGCGTCACTCTCGCCTGCCAGACGACAAGGCGTACGCGGTCTCACACGAACCCGACCCCTCGCAATCGAACACCGGGGTGACGCTCCGCGACCGCTCCCCAAGATCTGTGCCAGAACCCAGAACTCAGATACATCGCCCTCCGGCGAAACCGGGCGTTGCCCGCTCTGAGCGACAAGTGGTGTCAGCTCCCAGGTTCTGGCTCGCTTTCTGTGACGCGCGCACGGTGAGTGATCTCCGCTGGGAGAACAGTGGGACAGAAGATGGGTCTCAGGTGCAGACGATGGGGCAGCCACGTCGGATCGAGTGCTGGGCAGCGCGCAGGAACAGTGCGACGTAGAAGGCTGTGTCCAGGTCCTTGCTCCACGGTCCTGTTCGAGTAGTGGCCAGTTCCTTTGCTTGGTGCCTGAACCACATGCTCAGGTCGAGGTTGTCGCATGTCGTCGGGGTTTCGGCTGGCAGATCGATGGCTGCTGCCAGCTTCTCGGCGAGCGGTAGTACCTGGGGAGCGCCAGCGACCATGGACTCGTAGTCGGCGGAGACGATGGGCAACCAGATCTCCTCATCGAGCGAGAAGGGCACGAGTACGGTCCAGCCGCAGAGGATCTCTGATTCCTCTCGTGACAGGTGTGTCTGGCACAAGGCGAGGAGCCCGGTCATGGAGGGAGTCAGCTTCTCCTCGAAGGCTTGCCCTGAGCCAGGTGCGAAGTCCGTTTCTGGAGGTACGTCCTCGTAGGGCGGCAGGCCCCGTCGCCTGAGTTCAGCGTTGAGCGCTGAAGCAACTTCCCCCCATCCGTCCTCCTCGTCACCGAACCATTCCTCCGCGCCGACGTTCACCAGATACACACCCATGTGGGGAAGCTACAGCGCGCATCTGACATTGATCAGTGAGCCAATCCGAACCTCGCGCGTGTGCGGCTCTGATGACCTCGGCATCCGCCTTGCCATCCTTGGGTCAAACGTGACGGATATATTGCATATATCGGGCGCAGGTGCTGGCAGTGTGGGAGTTCGCCCATCGCTCGCGACCCATGCCGGGAGGTTCCACCGCATGGCCCACACAGCCCGTCCTGACGCTCGCAGTCCAGTCCCCCGCCCAGACCTCGCCCTG
>NZ_JNWJ01000144.1:0-4870 GCF_000716805.1 Streptomyces yerevanensis
GTGGCCCCGGTGGCCGTTCATGCCCGAGCCGGCCTCGGCCTCCACCCGCACCACCCGCAGCCCCTGCCCCGCAGCCCAGACCGAGAGCCGCGCCACCTGGCGATCCAGATCCTGCCGCTGATCACGAGACGAGACCCGCGCGTAAAGCCCGGCCCCACCCTCCGGCACAGACTCCGGCTTCGACTGCTCGATCAGGACGGTGCGCTGATTGATCCGCCGGGCGGGAACCGGCAACCTCCCCTCCCGGAACCAGCGACAAGCGGTCTGCGGATGGATCCCCTGCGAACGCGCCCACCCCGTGAGATTCATCAACTCGCCGTAACGCTACGACTCAGTATCAATCAGTAAAACCCAGAATCCCGGGAGCAGTTCACAACCGTTCTTTTCCCTGTGTCAGAGGGGGAAGCCAGTGTGGGCGCGTCCAGGGCCGGCCTCGGATGCCGCGACGCCGAAGCGACACCGGATCCGCTGGGTGGGACCACTCCATCAGGCAGGGACCGCCGATCCATGGATAAACCTTCCTCTCCCGCCCCTGTGCGGGCGCCCCTACGGTTCGAGGCCGCAGGCGCTCACCGGCCCGCCGCAACGAAGGAGCGAGACCCCAGTCTCCCCTGCTCCCCCCTCGTCGGGGCCCTGTCACAAAGGATTGGGAAGCCATGATGAAGACATCGACGACCACCCGGCCGCCGACTGGCCTTGTCGAGACGGCCTTCACCGTCAACGGCGAGAAGGTGTGCCTCGCTCTGGATCCTCGCGAGTCTTTGCTCGACGTGCTGCGCGAGCGTCTCGTGCTGACCGGAACCAAGAAGGGGTGCGATCAGGGGCAGTGCGGCGCCTGCACGGTCCACATCGACGGCCGTCGCGTCGTGTCCTGTCTGACTCCGGCGGTCCAGGTCGCGGGACAGGACGTGATGACCATCGAGGGCGTCGCGGCCCCCGACGGCACGCTGCATCCGTTGCAGCAGGCGTTCGTCGACTGCGACGCCCTGCAGTGCGGCTACTGCACACCTGGGCAGGTGATGTCCGGCCTGGCCTGCCTGGCCGAAGGCCACACCGAGACCGACGGCGACATCCGTGAGTACATGAGCGGCAACCTGTGCCGATGCGGCGCGTATATCGGCATCACCGCCGCCATCCGCCGGGTGGCCGACCAGACCAAGCAGACCGAGGTGTAGACGGTGCGCTCATTCTCCTATGTAGTGCCCGACAGCGTCGCCGGGGCCGTCGATGCCCTGGCCGCCGCCGCGCCGGGCACCAAGCTCCTGGCCGGTGGCACGACCCTGTACGACCTGATGAAGCTCGGCATCGAGGCTCCGCCGGCCGTCATCGACATTCACCGTCTCGCCGAGCTGACCGAGATCAGCACGGGTAAGGACGCACTGTCGTTCGGTGCTGGAGCGAAAATGGCCGAGGTCGCCGACCATCCGGTCGTACGCCGCGACTATCCGGCGCTGTCGGAATCCTTGTGGCGGGCGGCGTCCCAGCAACTGCGCAACATGGCGACGGTCGGCGGGAACCTGCTGCAACGCACGCGATGCGGCTACTTCCGCGGCGGAGCGG
The DNA here is from genome assembly GCF_000716805.1 of Streptomyces yerevanensis. Taxonomy (NCBI): domain Bacteria; kingdom Bacillati; phylum Actinomycetota; class Actinomycetes; order Kitasatosporales; family Streptomycetaceae; genus Streptomyces; species Streptomyces yerevanensis. The sequence continues at coordinate 1,561 of NZ_JNWJ01000144.1, forward strand.
AGTTCCCCTGCAACAAGAGGACTCCCGGCAGCGGCTGTGCGGCTCTCGAGGGACTCGACCGCACCCACGCACTGCTGGGCACCAGCGACACCTGCATCGCCACCTACCCGGGCGACTGGGCCGTAGCCCTGATCGCGTTCGACGCCGAACTCGACGTGGTCGGCCCAGCAGGCGAGCGGACGCTACCGCTCGGCGAACTGCACGTCGAACCGGGAGACAACCCCCTGCTCGAACACACCCTGGCTCCCGATGAGTTGATCCTGCGGATCCGCGTTCCCGCGACACCCGCCGGTCGCGGCTCCACTTACCACAAGATCCGTGACCGGGAGTCCTACGCCTTCGCCCTCACCTCGGCCGCCACCGCCGTGACGCTGGACGCACAGGGAACGGTCACGGACTGCCGGATCGGTTTGGGAGGGGTCGCCACGCGCCCCTGGCGAGCGACGGCAGCGGAACGCTCACTGGTCGGCGAGCAACTCACCATGGAAACCGCCCGCCACGCGGGGGAAGTCGCCTTCGCCGACGCCCGCCCTCCTCGCACCGGCGCGTTCCGAGTCGAACTGGGCATCCGCACCGTTACCGACGCACTGCTCACCGCCGGGAAGCGAGCCGCCCGATGAAGAACCCAGACCTGCGCCGCGTCGACGCCCACGAAAAGGTCACCGGCACCGCACGCTACGGCGCCGACCGTGTCCCGGACGACCTGGCGTATGCCATGTTCGCCTCGGCCACGATCGGCAAGGGCCGCACCGTGGCCATCGACACCGCCGCGGCCAAGGCGGTCCCCGGTGTCCGTCTGGTCCTGACCCGGTTCAACGAGGACGAACTGCGCGGCCCCGGGTTCCTGATGGGCGGAGGCTTCGCCTTCCAGAGCCTGCAGCCGCTGCTCAGCGATGTCGTCGCCTACCGAGGACAGCCGATCGCGTTGATCGTCGCCGACACCCTGGTCGCCGCCACCGAGGCGGCGGAACTCGTCCGGGCACGCTACGAGACCGAGCCGTTCGTCGTCGGAATCGACGACGAAGGCGCCACCTCCGTCCTCCAGGAAGAAGCCATCCCGCTGCCCTGGTTCGCCGACGTCAAGGTGGGCGACGCCGAGACCGCGTACGCGGCGAGCCCGGTGCAGATCGACGAGACCTACCTGCACCCGGCCCAGCACCAGGTCCCGATAGAACTGATCAGCTCAGTCGTGGAATGGCAGGGCGACAGGCTCGTAGTGCACGAGAGCACCCAGAACGCCGGCGCACTCCGCCACGGAGTCGCCACGCAACTGAACCTCGATCCCACCGACGTCGACGTCATCTCGCCCTACATCGGAGGCGGCTTCGGATCCCGGAACGCACTGCAGCCGCACATCGGGCCACTGGCGCTCGCCGCACGCCGGCTGATGCGTCCGGTCAAGCTGGTCATTCCGCGCCCGCAGACGTTCCACACCGGCAGCTTCCGGCCGGTCAGTCGTCATCGCATCCGGCTCGGCGCCGACCCGTCGGGACGGCTCCTGGCCGCCCTCCACGACACGGAGCACCAGACGTCCCGCCACGACCTGTTCCCCGCCATGTTCACGGAGATGACGTCGAGACTGTACGACGTACCCAACTTCGGGGGACGTCAGCGCCTGGTTCAGACCGACGTCCAGACGCCGGGATACATGAGGGCTCCGCACGAGGGCCCGGCCGGCTTCGCGTTCGAGTCGGCCATCGACGCACTGGCCTACGCCACCGGCCAAGACCCGGTCGAGCTGCGGCTGGCCAACGACACCGCCACGGACCCGGTCACCGGTCTGCCTTTCTCCTCCCGCCACCTGGCGCAGTGTCTGAAGCGGGGTGCGGAGCGGTTCGGATGGGAGAAACGCGATCCGCGGCCGGGGTCGATGCGTGCCGCTGACGGATCGTTCGTGGGCCTGGGCGTCGCTGCCGGCGCCTACCCGGTCATGGTCGCTCCGGCCGTGGCCCGTATATCCGCGGCAGCCGATGGCCGGGTGACCGTCGGCGTCGACGGCCACGAGATGGGGCAGGGCATCCGCTCGGCCATCGCCCTCCTGGTCGCGGAGGACCTCGGTGTTCCCGTGCAGGACGTCGTCGTACGGGTCGGTGACACGCGCTTCGCGCCGCAGCATCTCACCGCCGGTTCGTGGGGCACCGCGACCGCGTTGCCCGCGGTGCACAAGGCACTCCGCGAGCTGCGGGGGCAGCTCGGCACGGGCGACACCGGGACAGTGGATGTGGCAGCCGCGGTTCGAGCCACCGGACACGGATCGCCGGAGGTGGAGGTGACCTCTTTGGGACAGGGCCAGCCCCCCGAGATGCTCGACCGTTCACGGGCCGGCCTGAGCGCCCCTGCGGGCCCGGTCTTCCCGGACTTCACGGCCTTCAGCTGGGTCGCTCACTTCGTCGAAGTGCGGGTCGAGGCCACGACACGGCGCATCAGTGTGCCCAGGGCGCTCTGCGTGGCCGACTGCGGTCGGGTCGCCAGCCCGGTCACCGCGGCCAGTCAGGTCCGCGGGGGCGTGATCTGGGGCATCAGCCAGGCGCTCCGCGAGTCGAGCGAGGTCGACCCGCGCTTCGGCGGATTCCTCAACACAACGCTGGAGGAGTACCCAGCCGCGGTCAACGCTGACATACAGGAGATCGACGTCGACTTCATCGACGAGCCCGACCTGCTCCTCAACGACGTCGGGGTGAAGGGCCTCGGCGAGGTCACGGTGGTCGGCGTGGCAGCCGCTGTCGCGAACGCGGTCTTCCACGCCACCGGACAGCGACAGAACCGGCTGCCCATCCGGATCGAGCACGTGATGTAGGCCGTCAACTCGTCAGGATCACTCCGGGCAGGAGTGCTTGGGTGGTGCGACCGACGTCGCACCACCCAGGCGACGGAGGCTCGTTGTCGGCGCAGGACGAGTCGACCGGGATCACTGGAAATTCAGCCTCCCCGGAAATGCGCATCCGGGGCTTGACCGGGTGTTCTGCACGGCGCAGGCCCCGTTCGCCAACGCGGTCTTCAACGCCACCGGCCTTTCCGGTCGTCGGTCCCCGTCCGACCGCCGGACCTACCAGGGTCGCCCCGCGTATGCGCTCAGCGTCCATGCGTGGCGGCAACCCGCCCTCCCTTCCTCACGGCGAACCACGGAGAAGGACTCATGCTGAACATCGCGGACACACTGCACCGCTGGTGCCGCGCGGCCCGCCCCTTCGCCCTGGCCACCGTGGTCGATGTCACCGGCAGCGCGCCCCTGCCGGTCGGTACGTCGGTCGCGGTGGACGAGGACGGCAACGCGGTCGGCAGCATCTCCGGCGGCTGTGTCGAGGGCGCG
>NZ_JNWJ01000145.1:0-8314 GCF_000716805.1 Streptomyces yerevanensis
GCGTGTGCTCCTCCGGTCGAACTGCCCGTTCACCAGGGAGACTTGCGCGATGGCCTGCCCTTGTTCAGGGAGCACTCACCACCAGCGGTTGCACGCCCCGGGCAGACACCCGCGCGTTCACGACCCTCGACCGGCTACACCACTCGGCGGGACACCATCACACTAGAGGGTGAACAGGACTGGTGGGACGATGAGTTGGGGCGAAGGACGGGGGATTCTTGCGGGATGACAGGCGGCAGGTTCAGACGGCGGTGCCGGGCAGTGCGGACTCCGAGGAGCCGCTGATGCTTCCGTTGGAGGCGATCGAGCTGGGCCTTCCGTCGCGTTCACGAGCGTGACACGTTCTGGTGCGGGCTGCTGCTCGGAGGCTGTGGGGCACCGACGAAAGCCTCTGACAAGCAGCGTTACGGGCAACAGCGCTGTCGATTCCCACGTTCAAGGTGATCGTTTCCCAGCGTTGTCCAGAGCGGCTGAGTGCGCTCACTGCCTGCCGGACAGCCGCCACCTCGGCGGTCCAGCTACTCGGGCAGGCTCGCGAGACCCGCGGCCCACCGCCGTATCCCTGGACTCTTCGCGTTTCGGCATAACGCTCGAATGGAACGTCGGCGTACTTCGGGCGCACAGGTGGCTGGCGTGAGGACGCTCGGCAGCAAGGCGGAAGCCGACGGTTGCTCTCAGGTCTTGATGGCTCGGCCGTGAGGCCAGGCAAACGAAAGCGCGGTCGGAGGAGAATGCCGGAGCTGGCGCATTCTCCTCCGACCGCATGGAAAGGGCATCGTTCGACGATGTCCGTGATCGCGATCGCCTTGCCAGGGTTTACTCATCCTCGGACGACTCCTCGCCCTCGGCCGTCGGCGCCTCCGCTTCCTCCGTTTCCGCTTCGGTTGTGGGTTGTTCGCCTTCGGCCGGGGTCGCCTCGGGTTCCGTAGTCTCGCTGGTCGTGGGGGCTTCCGCCTCCGTGGCCTCTGCGGTCTCCTCCGCCTCGGCTGCCGGCTGCTCGCCTTCGGCCGGGGTCGCCTCGGGTTCCTGGGGTGCCTGTTCGGTGTCGTTCATGTGTTCACCTCCTTCCCGCGGTGCACAGTCAAGGAGTCTGGCGTCGGTCGCTTGGGAGCTGCCGCGATCCCAAAGGGGGCGCTTTCGCGCGCTTTACGCCTTTTGTCTTATGCCTCGGGGGCGAGGATGTCAACAGGCCCCATGGGCTCGCGGTGAGCGGCTTCTACGGTCCATCGGCCAGGTGGTTGCGGCGGGCGGTGACCAGGGCATGCCATCGCTGGTGTGTGACCGATTCTCTGTCGGTCCACCGCGCGGTCGACGCCGTGTCGAGGGGGAGGCCGGCCATGAAGTGGACGATGTCGCCGTAGTAGGCGTAGTCGCCGTCGCGGGTGTTCTCCCGCAGCCGGGCGATCGCCGCGGCCACTTCATCGTCGGCGCCCCGGACAGCGTGGTGGAAGGCGAGGGCGAGCTCCAGGGTGAGTTCGATGTAGGTGAGGCCGGCGACTCGGCCACGGCGGGGTCGAGGAAGGCCAGGGCGAGGGCACGGTGAGCCTGAGCGACGAAGGTCCGCCTGGAGCAGGCCCGGATCATTAGGTCGCCCCTCCCGCTCCCGCAGCACCTCGCCCGGCGGGGCGGGGTGCAGGGCCCCGGGCGGGCAGTCCCCGCCCCACCCGGCGGCCGTATCTGTATGTACGGACCCTCCTCGCCCCCATCACGCGCCCGGGCCGCCGCCGATGAGCCTGCCGCGCCGCCGGCCCCGGTGGTGCTGCCCGCGCCGCGCCCGGCGGTCGTCGCGCAGCCAAAGCCGGAGGCCCGACGTCGTCGACCAGGCGCCGCTGGTCCTCGAGGAACTGACCCGCGAGCAGGTCCTCGACTGGCGCAACCGCGCAGCCGCCGACCACCAGTTGGTGTTCGACCACATCGACCGCTACGGCGAGGCGTCTGTTCACCGGGGCATTCGTCGCCCAGCTGCAGCGCATGTCCCGTCTCGGTCACCTGGACCTCGGCTACACCACCTGGGAGCGGTCATGAACAGGCAGATGTCCGGCGTAGTCCGGCCCGTGGTGCACTGCGCGCCGGGCCTGGACGACTCCATCGAGGCCGCCCTTGCCGGATTCAACTCTGGGCGTCAGTCCGGCAGAAGCGATCAGTCGGGGGACTGGAACCGTTGCGACGCGGACCGGTGTCAGTGCCCACGGCTACCGTCCGCAGCATGACGTCGATTCCTCACCCCAACTCCGCGCGGTGGCTGCTGGAGGTCACGGCCGCCTCAGCCTCTGCAGACCCCACCGCCTTCCAGAAGCAGCGGCAACTGCTGTGCTCCGTCGCCGGGTTCGATCCCGCCTCGCGGACGTGGTTCGTACGGATTGGTGTGCTGGACATTCGGGCGCTGGAGATCCTGCAGCGCCTGTACGAGGCGGCGCAGCGGTTCGGGGCCGAGGTGCGCGTGCAGGCGATCGTCGCCCCGGACACCTGGAAGGGCCCGTGTTTCACCGACGTCGGCGAACTGGCGACCCTCGCGGCAGCACAGGCCGACCGGAGCCGACCGCTGGGGCAGCTTCCCGTCTCCTGACCTGGCTATGGCGGCGCCATAGCCACTCATGACCCGGACGCGGCCACTCGAGTGGGCGTTCGGCGGGTCAGGCGAAGCGCTGGCTGAAGCGGCGCAGGTAGTCGTCCCATTCCAGCTCCGGGTGCACGTGGAACCAGCTGCCGCCGGGTTTCGGCTTGTCGGGGGTGACTGCGTTCCGCCGGTTCACCGAGTGGTCCCAGGCCAGGGTGTGGGCCATGCTTCGCCGCCTGGTCCTGGGCGAACTCGGTTCGCGGGGCAAGCTGGACTGGTCGCGGTGCGCGATCGACTCCGTCAGCGTCCGAGCTCTTAAAAGGGGCCGCTGACGGGACCGAATCCGACCGACCGTGGCAAGCACGGATCGAAAATCCACCTCATCGTCGACCGAAACGGCCTGCCCCCTGTCGATCGGTATCTCTGCCGCCAGCCTCCACAGCACGTCCATTGTCAGTGCGGTGCGCTTCACTGTCCGCCATGGAGCTCACGCAAGCGACCGTCAACGACCTGCTGGCCCAGCTCGGCCCGGAGGACGGCTACATGTACCTGCCCGGCGACCTGGACCCGCAGGACCTGACCGACCTGCTCGCCAGCAGGTACGGCGCCCCGCGCACCCTCGTCCTCGGCGGCTTCACCGATCCGACGGTCGACGAGTCCAGGGGCGCGGCTCTCCTTGTCCCCTTCGAGGACCGGGCCATGACGATACGGGCGTGGGCGTACGGGGATCAGTGGGTCGGCACGGGTACGGCGCGGGACGCCGAGGGGGCCGAGCGGCCGGTGTTGGTGGTTGCTCACAGGGAGGTGCCAGAACCCTTGGCGGCCGCTCCGGACGAGGACGAGGACGTCGACTGGATGGAGCGGCTCAGACGGATCACCGGCTGGACACAGCCTGCCCAGCGGCCGGACGTGGACTGGGCGGAGGTGGAGTCGCGCCTGGGCGCCGCGCTGCCGAGCGACTACAAGCGCATGGTCGAGACGTTCGGCGAGGGCGCCTTCGACGGATATCTGGGCCTGAACCAGGAGCCGTGGACGGATCTCAGGAAGGACGGTCTGCTCATCTGGGCGGGCACGGAGCACGAGGACCTGTACTGCTGGAGGGCCGACGGCGACGACCCGGACCGTTGGCCCGTCGTGGTCCGGTCCTTCGACGGCGAGGACGTCCCCTTCGACTGCCAGGCCGCGGAGTTCGTCTGCCGCATCCTCATCGACCCGCACCACCCGTTCACGATGGCCCGCTATTTCGACACCCACTGGTTCTTGACTTCCTTCCCCTCGTGAACGAGGGGATTCCTACGGCTCGCGCCGTGGGGTTTTCTGCTTCACCGCCGACCGCCCGCCCGGAGTTCTCCGTTGAGGTCTTACACCGGCTCCACAGACAGACACCGCCAGCCCGGCGGCCAGAAGGTTCTCAGCGGCGTTCACGTCCCGGTCATGGGCCGTGCCGCAGCTGCCGCACGTCCAGGTGCGGACGCCCAGCGGCATCGCCTCAGCGAGGCTGCCGCAGGCGGAGCACAGCTTGGAGGAGGGGAAGAAGCGGTCCACCGCGATCACTTCCCGCCCGTACCAGCCGGCCTTGTACTCCAGCATGCTCCGGAACTGGGCCCACGCGGCATCACTGATGGCGCGGGCCAGGCTCCGGTTTTTGACCATGGTGCGTACGGTCAGGTCCTCGATCACAAGCGTTTGGTTCTCACGCACGAGTCGAGTGGTCAGCTTGTGCAGCACATCGCGCCTGCGGTCGGCGATCCGGGCGTGGATCTTCGCGACCTTCTGGCGGGCCTTGCGCCGGTTGGCGCCCTCGCCCCTGGCCTTGCGGGACAGCTCCCGCTGCGCCTTCGCCAGGCGCTCGCGGTCGCGGCGCTCGTGCCGGGGGTTGGCGATCTTCTCCCCGGTGGAGAGGGTCAGCAGGTGGTCCAGGCCGACATCGATGCCGACCGCCGTATCGGTGGCCGCGAGCGGCTTGATGGCCGGGTCCTCGCACAGCAGGGACACGAACCACCGTCCCGCCGGGTCCTGCGACACGGTCACGGTGGACGGCTTCGTGCCTTCGGGCGTACCTGGCGCGTTTGGCGAAGAAGTTCGCGAAGGCGTTCTGCAGGTGCCGCAGCGCCTGCTGTAGCGGGACGGAGGAGACCTCGTTGAGGTAGGCCAGTTCTTCGGTCTTCTTCCACGCGGTCAGCATCGTGGAGGTGGCGTTGTAGTTGACCCGTTCCTGCCGCGCCCACGCCTCGGTGCGGGCGGCGAGTGCCATGTTGTAGACCTTGCGCACGCATCCGAAGGTGCGCGACAGCTCGGCTGCCTGCGCATCGGTCGGATAGAAGCGGTACTTGAACGCCCGCTTCACGCGAGTGGCCATGCCTTAAAAACTAGCATATCAACTTGTGACCACCTGCTGGTGGTTGGTGATGGACGCCGATCCACCCGAAGGGCGGATCGACGTTCCCTGCCCTGCTCCGCAGCAGTCCGTTTCCTTCCCCGCCTGAAGGCGGGGGTATCCACGGAGGAATCCAGATGAACTACCGGGAAAGCGGCTGACCAAAGCTCCGCCGCCAACGGCATCCGCAGCCTGGTTGGCGGCGCCTTCGGGGAGCAAGGCAGAAAAATTCGTCTGCCACAGCAGACTCGCCAAATGCAAGCCGGTGCCGCCCCGCGCAAGAGATGCGGCCCCCTCGCGGCTGTCACTCCGTGCTGTCTCCACAAGCGACTTTGGTTCGCGTTCGCGTTCGCGTCCCGCCCGGCGGCGCCGGGAGCTGTTCGGGTAGCTGGACGATGCCGTCCGCGACCGTAATCCGGCCCGGGGTGCGGGCCCTGCTCGCGCGTAGGGAGGCGACCGCCGGGTCCGACCGCAGCCGGACAACCGACTGGTGGCCTCGTTGGAGAAGGCCGTCAGGGCCGCGGGCGGCCGAGGTGACGGCCCTTCAGCAGGAAGAGGTCGACGCCTGGATCGGCCAGACCCGCACGCCGCGCCCCGAGCCCCGTCGAGTGGAGCAGGCTGCGGGCTCACGGTGCTCGTCGTCGTGGGCCCGCCGTGGTGGATACGACTCAGGGGGTGTCGTGGATGGTGGCCGCTGTGCCGTTGGTGATCTTCACCTCGGCGGTGAAGCCCTTCTTGGCGGCGCTCTCCAGTTCGGCTTCGGTGCACTCGGTGCCGCCCTCTTGTCCTTCCCCTACCCCCGGGCCCCCGCAGACCTGGCCGTAGCCCCAGATGTCAGTGTCCTCGGCGACGAAGAACTGCTGCGGGACGCCGTGCTCCTCGGTGACCGTGTACTTGCCCGGCGCCAGGTAGGAGACGGCGCCGTGCCAGGTTCCGTTGACGCCCTTGCCCTTGTTGATGCCCTCGATGGCCGTGTCGCGGGAGCCGGAGTCGGATCCGGTGCCGTCCTCGGACTGAGCGGCACGCCGCTCGGAGACCAGCGTGGCGACTCCGTCCTTCATCTTCACATCAGCGTTGACGGCGCCCTTCTTGGTGGCCGTCTCCAACTGGTCCAGCGTGCACGGCGCGTCGACCTTCGACTGCGCGTCCCCGCATATGGTTCCCACGCCGTAGACCTCGGTGTCGTCGGCGACCCAGAACTGCTGGTCGTTCTTGCCCGGGGCGGACACGATGTACTTGCCCGGCGCGAGGTAGGTCACCGTGCCGTTGCTGAACGTCCCGCTGACTCCCTTGGACATGGAGTCCTTCGCGTCGCTGGAGCTGTTGGAGTCCGCGGCCTCGGCTTTGTCCGCGACCGCGGCAGAGTCCTTGGTGCCCTTGCCGGAGGACGAGCCGCCGCTGGTCGCGGAGTCGCTCTGGCAGGCGGTCATCAGCAGCCCGGCAGTGATCGCGGCGGTGACGACGACGGCCTTGCGCAGGTGGCGGTTCATCACGGGAAGTTCCTTCCGATGTGAGGGGTGGCGGGGGCGGCGGTGCTTGTGCCGTTCTCCCGCTGTGTGACCAATAGGAGGGCACGCCAGTCCCGCAGGTCACGCCCGTCCTCGTATCAGGACACCGTTGTCATACAGCCGTGACACAGCAACACATCGGTCGCCGAGGCTGCGGTCCGGCGTGCCGGTTGGCGACAGGTGATTTCGCGTGCGGTGCAGCGGCTGAAAACCCGATCCGGCGCCGACCACGGCACGATTTCCCGCGCCTCTTTCGAGCCGGCTGCCCGACTTGGAGGACTGCGCCACCCAAATCCGGCTCCTTCAGCGGGAGATGACCGCCCGGATCAACGCCAAGGCCGTCGCGGAGACCGTGAAGGCGCCGCGGATCGGCGCCCTCGGAGCACGACGTGAAGCGGCGGTGCAGGCCCTATCGGTCACCGGCCATCGGCAGGGGACAGCCCGCACAAGCTGCCTGACTCCCGCAGGTTGGGATCACCCCGTGTGGGCGGGACATATCCACGGGTTCGATCAGGCCGGGGTTGAGGAGGGGGTAACCCCCTCGCGGGCGGGGGCTGTTCTGCGCAGAGCAGGCTTGGGGTGGGCTGCGATGTGCGCGACGGGGCGGTCGCCTCTGGGTAGCGCGTCAGGTTGGCTCAGCGGTCGTGGTGGCCGCCGGCGCGGTGGTTGTGGTCGCCCCAGGAGTCGGTGTCGATGACGCGGCCACGGTCGTTGCTCAGGGTGGCGGTATCCGAGCGGTTGTCCCACACATACCCGTGCCGGTCCTGGTAGACGTCGCTGCCGCTGTCGCGGCCGGTGCCGGTGTGGACGCGAACGGTGGCATGCCCCGCCAGCCAGAAGCCATCGAAGGTGTAGGTGTGGCCGTCTTTGTCCGACAGAGTCCAGCCGTCCAGGTTCACCGCGTGGCGCGAGGTGTTGGTGAGCTCCACCCACTCTCTGTTCAGCGAATGGTTGCTGCCGTCGTCGTAGCCCGGCGAGTCGTACTGCACGTTGCTGATCTCCACGTGCGGCCGGTGGGGACGCGGGGCGTGGTCGGCGGAGGCCGGCACGGCCGTCGCTCCCACCAGGGCGCCGGCCGCGGCGACGGCGAGGGACAGACGGCGGGCGGTGACAGACAGGGAAGCAGACATGAAGACCCTTCATTTCCGTGGTGGCAGACCGGAGTCCGGCATAGAAGTTGCCGAGGTCTGCTGGTGCGGGTCCCGGCCCGGTGGTCGAGGACCCTCAGACTTCCGCCCAATATGCACGATATGAGCGTTACGCGATGTCTGTTACAGATTGCCGATAATTTTGTGACAGTCGCCTGCACCATCCATTCACGAAGCGAAAGCGGTCTGCCTGCTGCCCCGTCAGTTCCGTCCGCCTCATGAATACCGGCCGGTCCCAACCTCGGCCAGCACACCCCTTCCGGCACCCCGCCAGCCCGTCACCCGAAAGTGCGTAACAGTACGAGCCTGGGCTGCCGGGCATGGCCGCCCTGTGGCTGACCGTCCGCGGGCGCGGACGTCCGTGGTCCCAGTCAGCCGCTGCCTGGGCTGCAGGAAACCAATCCGCTACCCGGGCGCACTGACCTGACGGCACATCAAGGGGCAACGGCCGCGGGGTCAGCCGCGTTGCTCATGCCGCTCGTCACCGGCCATTCGCCTGCCGCCTGTCCGCCTTCGCCACTGGAACCGGTCAGTGACGCCAGTTGCCGGGCCGTCGGCCTGCGGCCCGTGCTCGGCACGTTCCGCCGACGATCGCACGCAGGTGAAAGTCCCGGCGGGACGGGGGGACCAGCCGGGGCGGTGGGTGGTGGCGTGCGGAGGGCGGTCGCCTCTCGGCGGGGGGCTCCATGGGGCTTCAGCCGGACGATCGTCCCCATGGGCTGTA
>NZ_JNWJ01000146.1:0-4587 GCF_000716805.1 Streptomyces yerevanensis
CTCACTGGAACGCATACGGGGCATCTGGGAGGACATCGCCCAGATGCCCGGCGTACGGGACACGGTCACCGCGCTCACCCTGTCCAGCGTCGTCAACCGTCCGAGAGGAGGGCGGAGTTCGGCGGCACCGGGGTGAGCAGTCCGGTCGCCTGTTCCCGGTCGAGCAGCCCGGCCTGGACCACGAGGTCCACCAGGTCACTCCCGGTCGCGAGAGCCTGTTTGGCGATGGTTGCGGCTGCCGTGTAGCCGATGTGCGGGGTCAGGGCGGTCACCGAGCCAACGGAACGGGCGGCCTGCCGTGCCAGGTGTTCCTCGTGGGCGGTGATCCCGGCGACGCAGTGGGTGCGCAGTGCCGTGCAGCCGCGCGTGAGCCACTGGATTGAGGTCAGCAGCAGGTGCCCGATCAGCGGCTCGAAGGCGTTGAGCTGGAGTTGCCCGTTCTCCGCGGCCATCGTGATCGACACATCCGCTCCCGCGACCGCGTAGCTGATCTGGTTGACCATCTCCGGGATCACCGGGTTGACCTTGCCCGGCATGATCGACGAGCCCGCCTGGCGGGGCGGCAGGGCGATCTCACCCAGGCCGCTCTGCGGGCCGCTGGACAGCAGGCGCAGGTCATTGCAGATCTTCGACAGCTTGACGGCCAGCCGCTTCAGCAGGCCCGACACCAGCAGGAAGGCGCCGGTGTCGGAGGTCGCCTCGACCAGGTCGAAGGATGGCTTCAGCTCGAGCCCGGTGAGGACGGCCAGATGTCGTACGGCTGCTTCGGCGTAGCCGGGCTCGGCGGTGATGCCGGTGCCGATGGCGGTGGCGCCGAGGCTGATCTCGTGCAGCAGCGGCAGGCTCTCACGCAGGCGGGCCATGTCCTCGACCAGGGTTACGCCGAAGGCGGTGAACTCCTGGCCGAGGGTCATGGGCACGGCGTCCTGCAGCTGGGTGCGGCCCACCTTCACCACGTGGGCGAACTCGGCTCCCTTGGCCGCGAACGCGTCGGTGAGCGGGCCCAGTTCGGCCAGCAGCCCGTCCAGGGCGGTGCTGACAGCGAGCCGCAGTGCGGTGGGGTAGACGTCGTTGGTGGACTGGCAGCGGTTGACGTGGTCGAGCGGGGAGATGACGCCGTAGCGGCCCCGCTCCAAGCCCAGGTGTTCCAGGGCGAGGTTGGCGATGACCTCGTTGGCGTTCATGTTGGTGCTGGTGCCAGCGCCGCCCTGGATGACGTCGACGCAGAACTCCTGGTGGTGGCGCCCGGCCTCGATGGCCTGGCAGGCCGCCTCGACCGCCCGGGCGATGTCCGGCTCCAGCGCGCCGATCTCGCCGTTGGCCCGGGCGGCGGCGCGCTTGACGGTGGCCAGCGCCCGGACCAGGGCCGGGTGGGCGGCCAGCGGGATGCCGCTGGCCTGGAAGTTCTCCAGCGCCCGGGCGGTGTGCACCCCCCAGTAGGCATCGGCGGGGACCGGGAGTTCCCCCAGGGAGTCGCCTTCGGTGCGGAAGACTGTCACCGCGTGTCGCCGATGTGGTGGACGCAGACGACCTTGGGCTGGGTCATCTCCTCGAAGGCGAAGCGCACGCCCTCGCGGCCCATGCTGCCGTACTTGAATCCGCCGAACGGCATGGCGTCGAAGCGGTAGTCGGACGAGTCGTTGATCATGACTCCGCCGGCTTCCAGTAGCCGGGCCGCGGTCAGGGCGCGGTCCAGGCGCGAGGTGAAGATGCCCGCGTGGAGGCTGTAGTCGATGGCGTTGGCCTGCTCGATGGCGTCCTCGAAGGACGTGAACGGCTGCAGCACGACGACCGGGGCGAACACCTCCTCCTGCCAGATCGAGCAGGTCGCCGGGACGTCTTCCAGGACGGTCGGCGCGTACAGGGAGCCGGAGGCGTCGTTGCCGCACAGCAGCACCGCGCCCTGGGCCACCGCCGTGTCGACCTTGGCGCGGGTGGCGGCCGCGGCCTCCTGGGTGATCATGGGGCCGACGTCGGTGCGCTCGTCGAGCGGGTCGCCGACGCGCAGCAGCTTGGTGCGGGCGACAAAGGCGTCGCGGAAGCACTCGTAGACCTCGCGGGCGATCAGGATCCGCTGGGTGCCGATGCAGTTCTGGCCCGCGGCCCAGAACGCGCCGGAGACACACGAGGCCACAGCCTCCTCCAGGTCGGCGTCGTCCATGACGATGACCGGGGCGTTGCCGCCCAGGTCCATGGCGAGCTTTTTCACCCCGGCCGTGCGGGAGATGGCCTCGCCGGTGGCGAATCCGCCGGTGAAGGACACCATGCGCACGTCGGGGGCGGCCACGATCGCGGCACCAATGTCGGCATTGCCGTTGACGACGGTGACGATCTCCTCGGGCAGGCCGGCCTCGATGAGGGTGTCGACCAGGCGCAGCGCGGACAGCGGCGTCAGCGCGGACGGTTTGAGGATGACCGCGTTGCCGCCGGCGATGGCCGGGCCGAGCTTGTGGGCGACCAGGTTGAGGGGGTCGTTGAACGGAGTGATGGCGGCGATGATGCCCAGCGGTTCGCGGGTGAACCAGCCCTGCCGTTTCTCCGAGCCCTCATAGGAGTCGAAGGGGATGACCTCACCGGCGTTGCGCCGCGCCTCGGCCGCGGACAGGGACAAGGTGTTGACCGCACGGGCGGCTTCCTTGCGGGCCTGGGTGATGGTCTTGCCGGCCTCGCTGACAATCAGCTGAGCGAAGGACTCGGCGCGCCGCTCGATCAGGTGGGCGGCGCGTTCCAGGATCGCGGCCCTGGAGGCGCGGGACAGCGCGGCCGCGGTGCGGCGCCCGCACCTGGCCTGCTGCAGGATGCTGCCGACGGCGCCCGCGTCGACGGTGGGCACCGAGGCGATGACCTCGCCGGTGTAGGGGTTGTGCACGGGCGCCGTGTCGGTGCCGACTTCGATGCCGGGGGGCACGACGGTGTCAGACACGGTGAGTCTCCTTCAGAACCGGGCGCGTGGGAGCGGTGTCGTCGGCGTGGCGCTGGTGGATGGCGATGATGTCCGACAGCAGGGCGTAGGCGGTCTCGATGCGCCCGGCGCCCGGCCCGCAGACCGTGACGGTGCCGAGGAGATCGGTGTGGAAGGCGACCGCGTTGACCGCGCCGGAGATCCCGGCGAGCGGGTGCTGGGCGGGCAGGGCGAGCGGGGCGACGCGGGCATCGACGCTGCCGTCCTCGTGGCGGGTGGCGGAGCCGACCAGCTTCCAGCGCAGCCCCTTCGAGGCGGCGTCCTGCACCTCGTGGGGGGTGATCGCCAAGATGCCCTCGCAGAAGACGTCCTCGCGGCGCAGGTCGGCGCCGAGGACCTCGTTGGCCAGGATCATGACCTTGAGCTGGACGTCGTGGCCCTCGATGTCCGCGGTGGGATCGGCTTCGGCGTACCCGAGCTCCTGGGCTTCCGTGATGGCCGCAGGCAGATCGACGCCCTCTTCCAGGCGGCCCAGGATGTAGTTCGAGGTGCCGTTCATGATGCCCTGGACGCCGGTGATCTCCAGGCCGGCGAACATGCGCTCGGCGGTGCGCAGGATGGGGGTGCCGCTGAGTACCGAGCCCTCGAACTCGAAGCTGACACCGTGCTCGGCGGCCAGCTGCTTCAGTGTCCGGCCGGCGAGGGCGACCGGTCCCTTGTTGGTGGTGCACACGTGCTTGCCCGATTCCAGGGCCCAGCGCACATGGGAGAGGGCGGGCTCGCCGTCGGTGGGGTTGGTGAACGTCGCCTCCACGACGATGTCGGCCGGGACCTCGCGGATCACCCACTCGTTGCGCGGATCAGCGCTGCCTCCGGCAAGGCCCGCGAAGCTCAGCTCCCCGGGCTCGGTGGCCAGCAGCGGCGCCAGATCGATGCCGTCGGTGTCCACCAGGCAACCGGCCCGCAGGTCGGTGATCGCCACCACCCGCAGGGCGAAGCCCAGCTCCCTGGCCAGGCGCTCCCCGCTTTGGGATATGAGCTCGGCAAGCGCGCGATTGACGCCGCCGAACCCGATGAGGGCGAGATCGTATCGGCCCATGAGATCGCTCCTTCACATACCGCCGCCCACACGGTGCGGCTGCTCAGAGCCTCGCTGTCCGGCCTGTCACCTGCTCCATGCCGCAACGACCACGACGCATGCCGATCTGTACCGTTGTGATGACGATTCGCTCACCCCGCGTCCGGCGACACGATCGCGGCCCCTATCGGTGCTTCACCTCCATCCGGTTTCCCGCCGTTGATCCTCGGAGTTTTCTGTCCGGCAGCCTCTTGACTCCCCTCCGGGACACTGCCAACCTCTGTGCCATATTCCAGCACTTCATTCCACAATGTGGCATGCCTGAAAGTGTTGGCCGGTAACTCCGAGAGTGCAACGGTTGCGATGCGGCGTTTCCAAATCCTCTGGACCCCGTCCAAACCGCCTTGAATCGAACAGCTTCACGTCGGGGGCCCGTAAGCCCTCAGCGTTACGAAAGGAAAGTTCTGTGTCAGCTGCCAGGAAGCGTGTCGCCGTGGTCGGTACCGGCACGATGGGCAGCCAGGCCGCCTGGCGGCTGGCGGCACGGGGCGCCGAAGTCGTCGGCTACGACCGGTTCGCCCCCGGCCACGACCGCAGCGCCGCGGGC
>NZ_JNWJ01000147.1:0-4561 GCF_000716805.1 Streptomyces yerevanensis
CAAGTCAGCCCGTCCGGCGTTTGAGGACGAGGCCGTTCAGGCCGATGGGGGTCTGGGGCGCAGCCCCAGCGGGGTCCAGGGGCGGAGCCCCTGGTGGGGATCCGGGGCGAAGCCCCAGGGACGGGTAAGGGCGGCGGGGGCGGAATAACCGGAGGCCGCCTCCCGTTAGGTACGCGCGGACCGACGTCGTACCCAGCAGGAGGCAACCCATGGCGGCAGACGAAATACGAGGCGAGACGGCGGGCACCGCTCAGGTGCCACTTTCCGTGCTGGACCTGGTCACCGTGGGCGCGGGCCGCACCGCCACGGACGCCCTCCGCACCAGCGTCGAACTGTCCCGCCTCGCAGAGAACCGCGGCTTCCACCGCTACTGGGTGGCCGAACACCACTCGATGCCGGGCGTCGCCTCAACGTCCCCCGCCGTGATCCTCGCCCACCTCGCCGCCCACACCGACCGGATACGCCTCGGCTCAGGCGGCGTCATGCTCCCCAACCACGCCCCCCTCGTCATCGCGGAACAGTTCGGCACCCTGGAGGCCATGGCCCCGGGCCGCATCGACCTGGGCCTCGGCCGAGCCCCGGGCACGGACGGCGCGACGGCCGCAGCCCTGCGCCGCACCGACCGGCTCAACGAGGGCGCCGACGACTTTCCCCAGCAACTCGCCGAACTGACCCGCTTCCTGGACGACGACTTCCCAGACGGCCACCCGTACGCCCGTATCCACGCGGTCCCGGGCCCCATCCAGGCCACGGCCCCCGGCGGCGTACAGTCCCCGCACCGCCCACCCGTCTGGCTCCTCGGTTCCTCCGGCTTCAGCGCCCGCCTCGCCGGCACTCTCGGCCTGCCGTTCGCCTTCGCGCACCACTTCTCGGCCCAGAACACGATCCCGGCGCTCGACCTGTACCGCGAGTCCTTCACACCCTCCGAAGTCCTCGACGCCCCGTACGCCCTCATCGGCGTCTCCGCGCTCGCCACGGACGACGAGAAGGAGGCCCGCCGCCAGGTCCTGGCCGCCGCCCTGAACATGGTCCGCCTGCGCACCGGCCGCCCGGGACTCGTGCCCACCCCGGAGGAGGCGGAGGCGTACGAATTCAGCCCGATGGAGCGGGAGTTCGTCGACTCCTGGAACTCCAACGTCATCCACGGCACCGCGGACGAGGTCCGCGCCGGCCTCGACGACCTGCAAAAGCGCACGGGCGCGGACGAGTTGATGATCACGGGCAACGCCCACAGCGGAGACGTACGCCTGCGCTCGTACGAACTGATCGCGGACGCCTACCAGTTGCCGAAAACCCGGGCCCAGGCCTGAGACGGCTCAGCCTCGCGGGCAGTCCGCCTCCGTCAACAGTGCGGAGATACGATCCGCTGCCACCGGCCGGGAGTACAGCCACCCCTGGCCGGTGTCGCAGCCGATGCGCCGCAGTCGGGAGGCCTGCCCGGCGGTCTCCACGCACTCGGCGGTGACCGTCAGACCCAGCCGATGGGCGAGTTCGATGAGGGCCTCGACGATGACCTCGTCGGCGGGGTTCGCACGGTGGCCCGCTTCCTCGTACTGGAAGCCCCGCACGAACGATCCGTCGAGCTTCAGTACGGAGACGGGGAGGCGGCTGAGGTAGGCGAGGTTGGAGTAGCCCGTGCCGAAGTCGTCGATGGCGATGCGTACGCCCATGTCGCTGAGCGCCTGCAGGGCCTGGAGCGGGCGGCCCGCCGAGCCCATCACGGCCGATTCGGTGAGCTCCAACTGGAGGAGATGCGGGGCGAGTCCGGTCTCCGTGAGGATCGCCGCGACGTCCGCCACCAGGTCGGAGTCCCAGACCTGACGCACCGCCACGTTCACGCTCACGAAGACCGGCGGCACATCCGGGTGGTCCAACTGCCAGCGGCGCGCCTGCCGGCAGGCGGTGGCCAGCACCCAGCGCCCCAACTGCACGATGGAGCCGTCTTCTTCAGCAAGTCCGATGAACCGATTCGGCGTCAGTGTGCCGAACTGAGGATGGTTCCATCGCACCAGCGCCTCGACACCCCGCACACCGCCGTCCTCCATGCCCACCAACGGCTGGTACTCCAGGGCGAACTCACCCTTCTCGATGGCGGGGCGGAGGGTGGAGGCGAGGGCCTGACGGGTCATGCGGTGGGCGTTGCGCTCCGGGTCGAAGAGCGTCCAGCGGGACTTTCCGTCGGCCTTCGCCCAGTACAGCGTCGTATCGGCGGCCTGCATCAGGGCCGTCGCGGTGGTGTCGGCCGCGTGCCGCTCGACGACCCCGATCGAGGCCGAGACCGACAGCCGCTGCCCGGAGATGTCGAAGGGCGCCTGAAGGGACGTCAGTACGGACTTGGCGAGCTCTGCCAGCTGCTCCGTACCCGTCGAGTCCTCGACCAGCAGCGCGAACTCGTCGCCGCCGAGCCGGGCGACCAGCGGCTTGACCGCCCGCGCGTGACCGGCCTCGTCCGCACAGCGCGTCAGCCGCTCGGCGACGGCCGCGAGCAGCCGGTCGCCGATGCGGTGGCCGAGCGTGTCGTTGACCGCCTTGAACCCGTCGAGGTCCAGGTAGCACAGCCCGATCCGGCCGGTGCCCGACTCCTCGTAAGCCTCCGCCTCCAGCGCGGCCGAAAGGCGCTCGAAGAACAGGGTGCGGTTGGGCAGCCGGGTCACCGGGTCGTGCATCTGCAAGTGCCGCAGCCGGGCCTGGAGTTCACGGCGGGCGCTGATGTCGCAGACCGACACCAGCACGGCCTGCTCCTCCTCGGGCAGTGGGGACACCGTCACCTGGGCCCAGAGGGAGTGTCCGTCGGGGTGTTTGAGCCGTCGGGTGCAGCGCAGTCTGGCCTGCCGGCCGCGGAGCACCTCGCGGTACGCGTGCCAGGTGCGGGCGTCGGAGGCCAGATCCACCAGATCGGCGGCGACCCGGCCCGCGAGACCGTCCGGGCCTGCGCCGAGCAGCGCGGCCAGCGAGTCGTTGGCCGTGACGACCAGACCCTCGCGGTCGACGACGGCCATCGCCACGGGGGCGGCGTCGAAAGTGGCCCGGAACGTACGGTCCGTGAGGTCGGGGGCGCGTGGAGGCTCGGCCTCGGCGCGTGATGTCACCGGTTCGGTACGTGTGGTACGCGTGTCGACGCATGAGGTGTGGGTGTCGACGCGTGGGGTCGTCTTCTCGTGAGGAAGAGACCGACTGTCACTTTCTGTGACCGTCGGTCGGACGAGGTCTGCCGCAGGGACCGGCCCTTCGGGCGTTCCGCTCACCGTTCGCTCCCGCTGTGCACTCGTTACTCGTACAGGTCTCGTCGGGTGGTCGGCCGGTGGAGGACGGCCGCTCTAGCCGTGTCCGCGCAGGAAAGTGTGCCGATCATAGAGGCTGGCCCGAACGCCTTCCAGCTACTCCTCAGTCTCCCCAATTAACCGGCTCTTCTGACAGATCGTTTCTGCCCGCACCTGGACAGGTTCCTTCAATGGCCGATCGCTTGTGACGTTCCGTGAGTGCTCGAGATGTCCGCGGTGCCGTGACGCGCTCGTCCGGAGGCCGGTGCGCTCACCCTTCTGGTGCAGACAAACAGGGCGTAAGTGATCACATGCGTACAGGCTGGGTGTGGTATCCCGAATTCCGCACCGGAGGTCGAAGTGCCGCGTCTGTTCCCCCTCAAGGGGCTCACCCGTGGCGAGGCACGACCTCGTTGGCGTGGTCCCGCGGCACTGTTCACCTCCATGGCGGCGCTCGCCGCCACCTCCCTGGCCATGGGCCCCGCGAACGCCGTGCCCCATTCGACGTCCTGCGCCTTGAAGCGGACCGACGCCCACCACTCGGAGGGCCTGGACACCTGGAACTCCGCCTATCCGCGCCCCGGCCGCCGCATCGACGCTGTGATGGTCTTCCTCTCCTTCCCCGACTCCACCCCGCAGGCCACCCCCACCGAACTGGCGGCCGACCACTTCCCGGCCACCAGTCGCTTCTTCGAACGCGCCTCCTACGGCAAGTTCACGCTGCGCCCGCACCCGCTCCGCGAGTGGCTGCCGATGCCGCACGCTTCCACGGCGTACGCCATACAGCGCGACTGGAACTCCGCGCGCCGGTCCGCGTATCTGCACGACGCCCTCGCCGTGTCCGACCCTCGCGTCGACTTCTCGCGCTACGACGTCGTCTACTTCGTCGCCGATCCGCACGCGCCCGGCGTCGACTCGGACGCGACGAAGGTGGTCAACCTCGAGGCGCCGCTACGGGCCGACGGCACGGACATCCGCCGGGTCGTCACGGTCTTCGAGCAGCATCCACCGGACCGGCTCGTCCTGGCCCACGAGACGGGCCACGTCTTCGACCTGCCCGACCTCTACCACCGGCCGACCGACGACAAGGGCGACTGGGACACCTACGTCGGCGACTGGGACCTCATGGGCAGCCAGTTCGGGCTCGCGCCGGATCTCTTCGGCTGGCACAAGTGGAAGCTGGGCTGGCTGGAACCGCGGCAGGTGGCGTGTGTGCAGGGAGCGGGCGACGGGGGTACGCGGCTGACGCTGGAGCCGTTGGGGGCGGGGCCGGTGGTGGCCGGGGCGGCAGGGGATACGGC
>NZ_JNWJ01000148.1:0-4494 GCF_000716805.1 Streptomyces yerevanensis
CGGCGGCACCCAGCGCGGCACCGGAGTAGGTGAGGAAACGACGTCTGTCGAGAGACCCTGTAGCGGGAACGGACATGACTGGACAGCCTTTCGTACGGGACGTATTGGGCATGCGGAGCTGCCGCGGGGAGGAGCGGCAAAGGGACAGGGGAGTGGGGACGGACCGGGCGGGAAGCGTCGGGCTCACTCAGCCATGGCGCGAGACGTCCCGGACCGGGCGCGCACACGGCTGTCGTGCATGTGTGTCGGCACCGCATCGTCCGGCCGCGACGGCGACGGTGGTCGCGTCCGCGGGGACCCTCCCAGGGCGCCTCGTAGCGCCCTGTCCATGGCCGGAATTCGGCGATGACACTGCTGCATTCACGTGGACCGGTTTCTGTGGCTCTGCCCAGATTTATCGTCTATTTCCTTCTGGGGAAACCGGTTGACTCGAACTTCGGCGAACGTTAAGTTGCAGCGCCAGAAGATGTCAAGAGGTCGTCAAGAGAACAGAATGCGCCACCGCCGCACACGCCGAGCGGCCCCTGGCGCCCACCGGAGAGGGGGACCGACGTGCCGGAACAGCCTGTCAGGGCGAGGCTGGTGGACGTGGCGGAGAGGGCCGGAGTCTCCAAGGCCACCGTGTCCAAACTGCTCAACGGCCGGCAGGACCTGTCCGTGCGGCCGGAGACGCGCCAACGCGTCCTTGAGGCCGCCGAGGCACTCGGCTACCGGCCTCATTCCGGGGCCCGTGCGCTGGCCGGCGCCAGCACGCACGTACTGGCCCTGCTGGTCCCCGCCCTCGGCAACCCCACGTACGTCACCATCGCTCGAGGCGCCTACCAGCGCGCCCGTCAGCTCGGTTACCTCTCCCTGCTGGCCGAGGACTTCGACGGGCAGGAAGCCGACGAGTCGTTCAACGACCTGGTGCAGGAGGGCAGGGTCGACGGGCTGCTCATCGCCTCGGCCCGCCCCGGCCACCCCCTGCTGGACACCCTGAGCCGCAGCCCTGTCCCGCACGTCTTCCTCAACCGCGCCGTGCCGGGATCCGGCCGCAGCGTCACGATGGACGTCGCCCGCTCCAGCGTGACCGCACTCGACCACCTGCACGACCTCGGTCACCGCGCGGTCGGCCACATCGCGGGTCCGCCCGGGATAACGCCCAGCGAGGTCCGCAAGGAGGCGTTCCTGCGCCACGCCGACGCACTCGGGCTGGATGCGGCTCCGGTCGCCTCCGGGGAGTTCACCGAGGACGGCGGCGGCTTTGCGGCGCGGGAACTGCTGGGCCCCACTGACGGTGGCGAGCGCCCGCCGGTCACCGCCCTCTACACCAGCTCGCTCGCCCAGGCCATCGGTGCCATGGCCGCGATCCGGGAGCTCGGCCTGAGGATTCCGGAGGACGTCTCCGTGATCGGCAATGACGACCTGCCCGTGGCCGCGCATCTCCATCCACCGCTGACCACCGTGGCGATGCCGCTGTACGAGCTGGGGACCGCCGCAGTGGACGCCCTGGTGGCCACTATCGAGGGCAGGCCGGTGGGAGACGTCGTCGTACCGACCGAGCCGCGGCTGATGCTGCGCGGCTCCACGGCCAGACCGGCAGGACCAGGAGGAACGCCATGACCGTCGCCGCCGCACCGGCGCGTTTCACCGGCCGTACGGCCCTGCTCACCGCGGCCGCCTCCGGTATCGGAGCGGCCACCGCCCGCCGACTGGCGGCGGAGGGAGCCTCGGTCCTCGTCACCGACGTGGACGCCAAGGGTGCCCATCGCGTCGCCGAGGAGATCCGCGCCGCAGGAGGGCGGGTGCAGGACCAGCGTCTCGACGTCACCTCACCGAGTCAGTGGGGCGCGGCCGTCGCCGAGGCCGAGTCCTGGACCGGGCGCCTCGACGTACTCCATCTCAACGCCGGCCAGAACTTGCCCGGAGCGGCACACGAACTGGACGACGCCGCCTGGCACGACCAGCTGCGGCTCTGCCTCGACTCCGTGTTCTACGGTGTCCGGGCCGCCGTGCCCCTGCTCAGGACGGCCAGGGGCGCGGTGGTGATCACCTCGTCCGTGCACGCCGTCATCGGCTTCAAGGGCTTCCCCGCGTACGCGGCGGCCAAGGGCGGGATCGACGCCCTCGTGCGCCAGTTGGCTGTCGAGTACGGAGGGCAGATCAGGTTCAACGCCGTCCTGCCCGGAGCCGTTGCCACCGCCCTGTGGGCCGAGACACCCCCGGAGTACAAGGCGCGGACCATCGCACGCACCCCCGTCGGCCGGCTCGGCGCCCCCGGGGACATCGCCGCCGCCGTCGCCTTCCTCGCCTCCGAGGACGCCTCCTTCGTCACCGGCCAGAACCTGATCGTGGACGGTGGCCGCAGCATCAGCTCCCAGGAGTAGGCCGCCTCGCCCGTTCGAGGCGGGACACCTGCCCGTTCCAGGCGCGACCCGGCCTCCGCATCCCGGTGGGCCGCGCCCGCGGGCGTCCCGCACAGCAACCCCCTTCCTCCCAGCTCGCCTCTCTCCTCCGGAGCGGGCACTTCCTCTCACCCGCTCCAACCACACCGACTCATCAGCCCGCCGTCTCGCCCAGGCCCCGCTCGGCGGTACACGGCACAGGACCGGAGGTCCATCCCATGAAGATCACTGGATACGAGCTTTTCCTCGTCGAACCGCGCTGGCTCTTCCTGCGCGTCGACACCGACGAGGGCATCTCCGGCTGGGGCGAACCCATCGTCGAGGGCAAGGCCCACACCGTCGCCAAGTGCGTCGAGGAGATGTTCGACTACCTCCTGGGGCAGGACCCGGCCCGTATCGAGGAGCACTGGCAGGTGCTCGCCAAGAGCGGTTTCTACCGCGGCGGCGTCGTCCTGAACAGCGCCCTGGCCGGCATCGACCAGGCCCTGTGGGACATCGCGGGCAAGACCCACGGCGTCCCGGTCCACCAGCTCCTCGGCGGCCACGTCCGCGACCGGGTGCGCGTCTACGGCTGGGTCGGCGGCGAAACCCCGGAGGAACTGGGCGAGTCGGCGGCCGCGCAGGTCGCCAAGGGCATGACGGCGGTCAAGCTCAATCCCTGCGGCCAGCTGGAGCCCCTCGCCACGCCCGCCGCGATCAACGCCATCGTGGACGGGGTGACCGCGGTTCGCGAGGCCATCGGCCCGGATCGCGACTTGGCACTCGACTTCCACGGCCGGTTCAGCGGGGCGATGTCCCGCCGCGTGCTGCCCCTGCTCGAGCCCCTGTTGCCGATGTTCGTCGAGGAGCCGGTGCTGCCGGAGTTCTCCCAGGACCTCGGCGCCGTGGTGCGCTCCACCTCCATCCCCATCGCCACCGGCGAACGGCTCTACTCCCGCTGGGACTTCCGCTCGGTGCTCTCCGACGGCATCGCCGTGGCCCAGCCCGACATCAGCCACGCCGGAGGCATCTCCGAGACCCGCCGGATCGCCGCGATGGCCGAGGCCTACGACGTCGTGGTGGCCCCGCACTGCCCGCTCGGCCCGATCGCCCTCGCGGCCAGCCTCCAACTCGACTTCGCGATCCCCAACTTCCTCATCCAGGAACAGGCGCTCGGCATCGGCTACGGCGACAGCAGCGGGCTGCTGGACTACCTCGCCGACACCACTCCCTTCACTTTCCGCGACGGCTACATCGACCGCCCGACCGCGCCCGGTCTCGGCATCACCATCGACGAGAACGCGGTCCGTGCCGCCGCCGAACGCGGCCACCGCTGGCGCAACGACGTGTGGCGCAACGCCGACGGCTCACTGGCCGCGTGGTAGCCCTGCCGTTCAGCCACCGCCGGGCTTCCTGATGTGCTCCTTCATGTCCTTGAGCTGGGTGAGAATCGGGTATCCGCTGACACTGAGCGCGTTCCCGTGGCCCGTCTCGTGGATGTCGAACACCGACTGGACGGCCGCGTAGAAGCCCTGTACGTCAAGGGTCTGGTCGACGGCGCGCTTAGCCTGGCGGAGCCCGAAGGGAGGCATACGGGCGATCTGCCAGGCCAGTTCCATGGCTGCCGAGTCCAGTTCATCCAGCGGTACGACCCGGTTGACCATGCCGGCCTGCTCCGCCTCCTCCGCGGTGACCGCCCTCCCGGTGAGAGAATCTCCTTCGCCCTGCGCGGGCCCAACTCCCAGGTGTGGTCGTGGTATTCCACTCCTCCGATGCCCATGTGCACCACGGGGTCGGAGAACTCGGCGTTCTCGGCCGCCACGATCAGGTCGCAGGGCCGGCACAGCATCAGCCCGCCCGCGATGCACTTGCCCTGGACGGCGGCGATCGACGGCTTGGGTACGTTGCGCCGGTGCAGGGTGTATTCCAGATACCGGTGAGCTTCGGCGTGGTAGATCCACTCCAGGGTGATCTCCTTCGGGGCGAGCCAGCGGTCCTTCAGGTCGTGGCCGGCCGAGAAACGCCGCCCGTTGCCCCGCGCCCCTATGGGGCGTTGTCGCTGAGCCTCGTTCTCCCGCACCCTGATAATGGGCTGATGGCACGGGCGAAGGCGCAGCCGAGGACCAAGCGG
>NZ_JNWJ01000149.1:0-4398 GCF_000716805.1 Streptomyces yerevanensis
ACGACCACCTGCGCCGGTGGCTCCGCAAGCGTGGCATCCGCCATCGCATCGCCCGCAAAGGCATCGAGTCCTCGCAGCGACTGGGCCGCCACCGCCGGGGTGTCGAGAGGACAGTGTCCTGGCTCGCCGGCTGCCGACGCCTGCACCGCCGCTACGAGCGCAAGACCGAACACTTCCTGGCCTTCGTCGGCATCGCCGCAGCCCTCATCAGCTACCGCCGACTCACCAACTGAAACGACGTCTAAGGGTGGCTTCAGTTCTTGGGCAGCTGGATCGTGCTGCGTACCCGGGCGAATGTGTCGTCCTGCGCTTCCATGCGGTCGGGCAGTGCGAAGAAGACCAGATGGGCCGTGCGGCTTGGGAGGCTGAACAGGTAGTAGCTGTAGGCGATCCGGTCGGGCGGGCCTGTGCTGTTGGGGTTCGCCAGTGTCCCGTCCAGACGCCAGCCGTTGACGCCGTCTACGCGGTCGGGCACCGGGTTGCCGAGGCGTGTCTGACGAAATGCGGGGATGGCGCGGATCGCGTCGGCTGCTTGGGCGGATGTGCTCAGGTCCAACGGCTCCTCGGTGACGCGGAGCATAATGCCCGCTAGTTTGGCCGGGGATTCGTCGACGACCTTCCCTGCGCGCTGCCATTGTTCTTTGTCGCCGTCGGTGAAGATGTCGATGAGATGCTCGGGGGTGTCGGCGTACATCACCGCGCCGGTAGCCGGATGGTGGGTCCAGGTCGGAGGATGCTCGAGCCGGAAGGGGGCTGCCTGGGCTCCTGTATCAACCCAGGAACCGTCGGACTGGTCGGACTGGAAGGTGAACACTGCGGTGACCACGCCGGCCACGAGGATGATCAGGGCGGCGAGCAGCGCCAGTACACGCCGTGGGGGGCGGGTGCGGGGCGCATGCGGTCGGGTCGGTTGTCGCCGGGGAGGTTGGTCCTCAGCTCCGGCCCCCTGGTCAGGTGAGGGCGGTTTCGGAGCTGGTTGAGGGCGCGGGGCGATCGGTGGCGGCGTACGTGGTTCGGTGCTGATCGTCCGGGGGCTCGTGATCGGCGGCGTGGCACGGAGTACCCGCCTCAGCTCCTCGATGACCGCTCGGCAGGATGGCTGGCGTTCCTCCGGGTCGGATGCCATCGCGCGATTCAGCACCGTGTCCACGCCTTGGGGGAGGTCATCCCGGTAGTCGGACACCTTCGGTCTGGCTGCGTACATGTGGGCCCACAGGCCAGCGGTGTCGTCGTCGCAGGCGAAGGGCACCTGGCCGGTGAGCGCCTGGAACATGACGCATCCCAGCGAGTAGATGTCCGTCCGTCCATCGACGGCGCGGCCGGCGATCTGTTCTGGGGCCACGTACGCGATCGTTCCGACGAAGTGGCCGGTGGTGGTGAAGCCGGTCAGACTCGCTGAACGTTTGGTCAGGCCGAAGTCCGCCAGGTAGACATGGCGGACCGGCTCGTCGGCGCCGGAGAGAAGGATGTTGCCGGGTTTGACGTCTCGGTGGACCAATCCCACTCCATGCGCGGCGTCCAGCGCGCCTGCGACCTGGGTGAATAGGGACATCGTTTCGGCCACTGTCAGTTGGCCGTGCCTCTGCGGCATCTGGGCGCGCCGGTTCAAAAGCTGGCTCAGGTCCCCCCCGTCGACGTACCGCATCGCGATGTAGAGCACGCCGTCGGCCTCGCCCGCACCGTAGATAGGCAGGATGTTGGGGTGGTCCACTGAGGCCGCCAGCTCTGACTCCTGCACGAAGCGGGCCCGGAAGTTCGCGTGGGAGGTGAGTTCGGGGGCGAGTAGTTTCAGGGCTACGGGCCGCCCCAGGGACAAATCCCGGGCCAGGTACACCACGGCCATGCCGCCACGGGCGATGTACGACTCGATGCGATAGCCGGCCAGCTCCTCACCGGGTTCCAGTGTGATGCGTGGTTGCGTGGGCATCTCAGCCGGGTCCTCAAGGGCCGTGGAAGGCAGTGCCGCAGGAGAAGCAGAAGCGGTCACCGGGGGACAGGAGGGCACCGCAGTTTCCGCAGTAGGTGCCTTGGGCTGCCGGACGGTCTGCATCTTCCTGGT
This sequence comes from Streptomyces yerevanensis, assembly GCF_000716805.1. Lineage (NCBI taxonomy): Bacteria > Bacillati > Actinomycetota > Actinomycetes > Kitasatosporales > Streptomycetaceae > Streptomyces > Streptomyces yerevanensis. The sequence continues at coordinate 2,060 of NZ_JNWJ01000149.1, forward strand.
GGGACTCTGGCCGGTCGGTGGCCCGCTGCTCGTGGTTCTCAGACTCCGAAGGTACTGTCACTGCGAGCGGTGGGCGTTTCCCTGCTGCGGGCCCGACCGCCAGCATGGCGGTCGGTGCGATCGGGTCTGCGGTGGGCCGCGGTGGGCTTTCCGGGCCTGTGTCGTCGGCGGGGCCCTGCCGGCGGCGCTTGAGCACAAACAGAACTCCGCCCGCCACCGCCAGAACCGTCAGCCCAATGAGTGGTCCGAACAGGGCCCAGTTGGTGCTGTTGCCGGAGGCGTCGTGGCCGGTGTGTGCGTCGGCCACGTCGCTCATGTCATTGGGCTTGCCTGTGCTGGCGTGCGCGGCTTTGTGGTAGCGAACGGCCGTCGCTCCCTGCCCGGTGTCCTCCGCGGCGCTGTGCAGCCATGGTGCAGCATGGCGGTACTCGTGTTTCGCATACCGCGCCAGCCCGTTGGTCATGCTGGAGTCACCAGGGCCGCGCTCGGCCTGCATACCGCTCTTGTCGAGCGCCGCAGTGATCTGAGCGGGTCGAAGTACGTCCACCGAGCGGTCAGCGGGGCTCAGCATGCCGGTCACGGCGCCGCGATCGTTGACGAGCACCGAGCCGGGCATCCCTGTTCCCAGGTGCCTTCGCAGCTTGTCGATGTCCTTGTCCTGGTCCGAGACCGCGCCCTGGCGGTCGTAGCGGCCCTGCACGGTGGCCGGTCGCGCTGTTGCGACGGGTGTGGCCGGCCAGCCGACCGACGTCCAGGTCTTGTCGGCCTGCGGGTCCGCCGCGAGCGCGACCGTGGCCGTCTTGCCCGGGGCTGCGACGGAGAGCACCGCCACTCCCCCAGAGGTGGACATGACGGCCGCCTTCAGTGCCTTGGGCTTCTTGGCCGCGGTGTAGGGGTGCACCCTGACCTCGGGCGTAATGAAGACGGCGCATTCCGCCTTCGGGCTGTTGGGCTGGTAGCAGCTGTTGACGGCCGCATCGAGTTTCGGGTCGTCGCGCACGCGCATGCGTTCGTACGGGTTCTTGGGCAGTGGCACCCCCGCAACCCGATGCCATGCCTGGTTCACCGCGTAGACGGTGACCCGTTCCTGGTTCAGTTCGACGGCCTCGGCGGAGGTGACGAGACCACCGCTCGGGTTGACGAAGACGCCCGTGCCGCCTGCCGTTGTATCGACGAGCGACTTGAAGTGGTACTGGCGCATCCCGTCCCAGTGCACGGCGACATCCACGTGCGCCGCGACCTCGACTCGGGCGACGGCGTCCGTGGCGTAGTCCTGCGGCGGAATCCTGTCGGGCTGCATGGTGGCGTGCCCGCCGGGCGTATGGGAGGCCGGTGGACTCGGACCGTCGGACGATTCGTGCGGATGATGCTCGGACGCGGGCGGCGGGCTTGGATCGTCGGTGGGGTCCGCTGCCAGCGCTGCGCCCGCGTAGGCGTTGCCTCCCAGGAGCAGCAGCATGGCGACAGACACGTGGACCACCGGACGGCAGCGACTCGGTCGGCGGTGGGGCGATGCGGTGGTCATTGCGGACTCCGCTCGTGCGCTTCCCCCGTTCGGTCATGCCGTAGACGTCTACCTATCCACACTGGACCCGGATACGACGAGGTGCAAGGCGGGCCGACGCGGTGGTCAGCGACGGCGCATGACCTCAGGTTCGTACTGCCTTAGCAGCCTGAGTACGGCGACTCCGCAAGCAGTCACGATCAGCATCAGCATCGTGGCGTTGGTCCACCACTGAAGCTGCGCCATCTTGAAGTGGCTGGTCAGGGGGCTGGCGTGACGTTGTTCCGAGGTGCTCGTGCTGGTCGTGGGCGGCAGTCTGCGGTGTAGATCGTCTGGCATGACGGGTTTTACGGATTCCCGCCCGTCGTCGCCGGTGCCGCTCCTACGATCCGGCGCATGACGGATCCCGAGGTGCTGGAGCGGATCGCCGCGCGACGCGCGGAGCTGGACGGACTCGAAGAACGACTGGCCAAGCAACTGTCCGAGGTGCGGGCCGAGCGAGACGAACTCGCTGTGGCCGAGCGGGTACTGCAGCGGATGAGCGAGCAGATCACCGAAGAGCAGGCGGCGGCCTCGCCGATGGTCGCCCAGGTGGCGGGCCGGGCGGTGCGGCTGGTCCCGGACCGCGCGCCGGGGACACCGTGTCCCTCGAAGGCCAGGAAGTGTTCGGTCTTGCGCTCGTAGCGGCGGTGCAGGCGTCGGCAGCCGGCGAGCCAGGACCCTGTCCTCTCGACAACCCGGCGGTGGCGGCCCAGTCGCTGCGAGGACTCGATGCCTTTGCGGGCGATGCGATGGCGGATGCCACGCTTGCGGAGCCACCGGCGCAGGTGGTCGT
>NZ_JNWJ01000150.1:0-4377 GCF_000716805.1 Streptomyces yerevanensis
GTGCTCTCCTCGAGTGCGGTTGATCGCGTGTTGGGGGTACAGACCGGAACCCACGGCGAAACTCATCGCCGCTGGACTCCTGGAGTCCAGCGTGGTCAGAGGTCGTTTTCTCCCGATGTTTCATCCCGGTATTGGTGTTTGATCCCGTGGCGTCGGGTCGCGCCAGGAGATGGTGGCTTCGCCGGTGAGGCGGCGGGCCATCAGGTCGGTCATGGCGAGCTGGATCATGGCTTCGGAGCGTGCGGGGAGGGTTTCGTAGTCGCGGGCCAGGCGGCGATGGAACATCAGCCACCCGTAGGTTCGCTCCACGGTCCAGCGCTTCGGGAGTGGCGTGAATCCCCTGGTCCCGGGGGTGCGTTGGACGATTTCCATGTCGATACCCCGCCGAGCGGCGTGCTCGACGAGGTGCCAGCGGTAGCCACCGTCCACCCAGACCTTGCGAATGGTGGGGTGCGCGGCGGCCACCTGGTCGATCAGGTCGGTGCCCGCGACGGAGTCCTGCACGCAGGCGCCCGTGACCAGCACCGCCAGCAGCAGGCCGAGGGTGTCGGTGACGATGCTGCGCTTGCGGCCCACGATCTTCTTCGCCGCATCCGTGCCCTGGCCTGCGGCCGGGACGCTGGTGGAGGTTTTCACGCTCTGGGCGTCGATCACGCATGCGGACGGCTCCGCACCCTTGCCCTCCTTCTGCCGTAACAGTCGCCGGAGCACGCCGGTGAGCTGGGCGAACACACCGTCCTTCTGCCACTTGGCGAAGTAGCCGTACACGGTCTCCCAGGGTGGGAAGTCGTGCGGCAGGTAGCGCCACTGCACTCCGGTGCGGTCCACGTACAGGATCGCGTTCATGATCTCGCGCAGGTCGTGCTCGGGCGGGCGGTCGATGTTCAGCGCATACCGGCGCCGCTCGGCCCGCCATGCCGACAGCGCCGGCTCGATCAACGCCCAGCGGGCATCGGACAGGTCACTTGGATACCCACGGCTTTTGGTCATGACCAGGTGATACCGCCGGACAGGGGGCGTGCGCCCAGGCGTGTGTCCCGGCGTTGGAAGCACGGACCAGGTGGCCTCGTCGGAAACTGCTCCTTCCGCAACCTTTGTGACGGTCACATTGCGAAGTCCCGCTTGATGGCAACTCCATTTGAGTAGCCGTACTCAGGCATGTGGCTGTCCGTCCGCTTCAGCATGGTGAACATGTTGAAATGGGTCCTGGACCTTGGCCTGGCGGTCCTGTTGTCAGGGCTCGAAGTGGCGGCGCTGGTTGCCTTCTGGTTCGTCGAAGGCATGAAGAAGTGGGCTGCCAAGGGAGGGCCGGTTCCCGGTGAGACGAGTCGGCTCTTCCTGGTACTGAGCGTGGGGTCGACTTCCTCGGCGCTGATCAGCTACGGCTTCTCTTGGGCTGATCTGCCGGTGGCCTGCGCGTCTCAGGCGGTCTTGGCTGCACTTCTCGCGTTGCTGCTGATCCTGGGTGCAGGAACCGAATGCGGCAAGCGGATCAGCAGATACCGATTACGGCGCCGTCTTCGTCGGCAACGTCGTCGCTGGCACGACTCCCAGCGCGAAGGCAGTGGACATGCATCGGCTCCGGTCCGTCGATGCTGGCGGCGGTGGTGACCCCTCGTCACTGAACCGAACCATGCGGCGGACGTCCTGGGATGAGACAGGTGTAAGGCGCGTTCCGCCTCTCCGGTCACCCCACACGACCCGTCCCCTGCATCCGACTCGTCAGCCCCACCACGACGACACCCACGCACCGAGGAATACGGGGGAATGTTCCCTTAAAGGGCGAAAACGACCTCTCAGTGAGTGTTTTCGAACTTCTACGTCCTGTTCTCCGGGCTGGGGTGGGCTCTAGCCTGAGCATGACCAGTAACGGGGAAGGACGTGTGCGGTGAGGCACAGGAGCTCGCTCAGCCGTCTACAGCTGTTCGTTCTTCGGCTGGCCATGACGAGAGACACCCGCGATCAACTGCCGACAGTGGCTGCCTATATCGAGCGATTCCGCCACTCCCCAGGGGTGTCCAAGCTGGGGCTGCTCCTTGAAGCCGAGAATTGGGCCCTCCACGTCAAGAAGCAGCGCTCGTCTACCGCGACTCGCTCTGTGTTGGAGTGTCCGGAAGCGACGGCCATCAGGGCAGCCTTGCTGGAGCACGGATGCCTCGAACCACATTGGCTACAGCGGGCAGTCGAGTACAACGCCCGCTGAGTCGCTCAACGGAGTGCCGAGCCGAACAGTGCGTCCGTGTAGGGCGCGGAGAGGTCCTTGCCGCCGAAGGCGAAGGCGGACGTGGTGGTGAGACCGGTGGTCCTGCCGCGCAGGAGCCAGACGGCGCCGTTGTCGCTGTTCTCGGCTGTGGAGGCCACGGCGAGGTCGCGGTAGCCGTCGCCGTTGACGTCCAGGAGAGCGGTGGTCGCGCCGAACCTGTCGTTCGTCTCGGCCACTCCGGGCACACCGGAGGTGTTCTGGTGGAACACCTGGGTTCCCGTGCCCGTGACGCCGGAGGCCGAGCCGGGCACCAGGGCGAACGAGCCGGCGTTGGTGAGGCCGCTGAAGTCCTCGCCGGAGATGCCGAGCGCGATGTCCGCGTTGCCGTCGCCGGTGACGTCGGCGACCGAGACCGCCGAGCCGACGTCGTCGCCGGATTCCTGGGCGCCGTGGAAGCCGGGCAGGCTCTGGTCGAAGCTCTGGGTGTCGGCGGCGGACAGGCCGGAGGCCGAGCCGTAGGCGACGCGGACCTTCTCGGACCAGCCGTCGGCGCCGACCACCACGTCGTCGTAGCCGTCGCCGTTCACGTCACCCACGCCGGTGCCCGGCGCGGCGCCGCCCGCGGTGTCCCCGGGCACCCCCGAGCCACGAGTGAAGCCCGAATCGCCGCCGTACAGCAGGCGGTTGCCCCAGGTGCCGTCACCGCTGTAACGCCACTGGACGATGTCGTCCTTGCCGTCGCCGTTGATGTCGCCGGCCACGCTGGACTTGATGGGACCGGTGATCGAGTCGGCGTCCTCCACGCAGCTGCCGTCGGTGGCGCAGGCGGCGCCGTCGGTGTCATGGCCCCACCACTCGGACTTGTTCAGGATGGGCAGGGTGGCGGTCGGCTGTCCGGTGCGCGAGACCGGGCCCTTCCACACGGTGGCCGGGGCGCCCGCGGGGTCGTCGCCGGCGACGTTCTGCGTGGTGAACAGGGCGAGGTCCGTCTTGCCGTCCCCGTCGAAGTCGCCGGCCTGCGGGGCGGCCCCGTACCCGGCGATGTTCGTGCCGCCGGTGAGACCCGAGGCGGAGCCCCACAGGATGACGGAGCCCGCGGTGCCGCCCGCGATCACCAGGTCGCCGAAGCCGTCGCCGTCCAGGTCGCCCTTGGTGAAGGTGGACCCGAAGCGCTGGTTGGCGGTGGCGGAGCCGGGGACCCCGCTGGTGGAGCGGCTGACGAGCTTCCGGTGGGAGGCGGAGAGCCCGCTGGACGAGCCGTACACGACGGCCACGTAGCCGGCCTTGGCCGCGCCGGACACCGTGGCGTTCGGGGCACCGACGACCAGGTCGGCGTAGCCGTCCCCGTTGAAGTCGTCCTGTGCTTCCACGTCCGCCGATTCGGCGGCGTTGGAGGAGGCCGCGGTGAGGGTCCAGGTGCCGATCCCTCCGGCGAGCAGCGCCGCGGCGGCCAGAGGTGCGGTCAGCCGCGCGGTGGTGGCTTTTCTGCGTCGTGCTTGGGACATGCACGTGCCTTTCGAGTCGGTTCGGTCCGGCGCGTCGGTGTGCGCGTTCATGGAGTGCGACTCGGGCTGTGCGTCATCGGTTGTACGACTGAATGTCATGTATCTGTAACCATGGATTGGTGGCTCGCTTGGCGGCTGGTTTGAGAGGTCGTTATGAGGCTTGATGCCTGTTTCGCCTGTGAGGTTGGGTGAGGTTTGATGGTCGCGGGTTCGTAGCTGGTGCTACGGGTGGAGACGGCGGCATCCGGCGACCGTGCGACCACGGCGTTCGAGGCGGGCGCGGACGGTACCGGTCACCGTCGCCGGCCCGGCTGGCCCCCTTCACCTACCCGTTCGGTATGACCCAGTAGTCGGCCGCGACGTCCGCATCGGCGCGGCCGGGGACGGCCTCCCGGTCACCTTCCAGCCCGTGGCCGCCCTGCACTGCTGTGACCTGGTGCGGCGGGCGGCGCACACGCTGTACGAGGCGGGGTGGCGGGGGTCAGGCCGGGTGCGCCGTAGTCACCATGAGCCGCCGCCGCCGACCCCTCCGCTGTCGCCTCCGCCGCTGTAACCGCCTGACGAGGAACTCGAGGAGGAACCCGAGCCGCCGGACGGCTGGTGGGTGGCGGTGGACGCGGCCGCCGGCGGAAGGTAGGTGGCGAGGTGGGGCCGGAGCGTCGCGTCGTC
>NZ_JNWJ01000151.1:0-4263 GCF_000716805.1 Streptomyces yerevanensis
GCGATGCAGTACCGGCACAACATCCTCGGCGGATTCCTCGCCGGGACGGGCCTGACTCTCGACAGACCGGACGGACCCTAATACGCCGAAGTCAGTAAGCGCGCCAGGCTTGCAGCTCCTCGGCGTTTAGCCAGCGAGTCTCCTCCATGTGGAAACCCTAGATCTGTTTCAAGTTTGAAGCAAATGCAGTAAGGTACTGGCATGTCGGTAAGCCGCCCCCTGGATCTTCCTCCGATAACAGAGGCGCTGTGCCCCTCGCGCCTGCTGCTGGAGCATGTCACCAGCCGCTGGGGGGTGCTCGTACTGATCCACCTCCTCCACCGTCCGCACCGCTTCAGCGAGCTGCGCCGGGCGGTCGGACACGTCAGCGAGAAGATGCTGGCCCAGACCCTGCAGACGCTGGAGCGCGACGGCCTGGTCCACCGTGACGCCAAGCCGGTCATCCCGCCCCGCGTCGACTACTCCCTCACCGACCTCGGCCGCGAGGCGGCGGAACAGGTGCGGACCCTCGCGTTCTGGGCCAAGGAGCGGATGGAGCAGGTCGAGAAGGCCCGCGACGCGTACGACGAGGCCCGGGCCGCGGACCACGACTCACGGGCCTCGTAGCGGGAAACCGTAGGGGCAACCCATAGCGGGCAACCTTTTGTACGGCGCTCAGCCGACGACCGTCCAGGTGTCCCCGCCCGCCAGCGTGCCGCCAGATCCCCCTCCCCCTGCCGCTCCACCGCCGTGTCGAGCCGCTCGGCCTTGCGCGTGCCGTAGACCGGCCGCTCGACGGTCCAGAACACCCCAATGGGCGTGTTGCGCAGCATGTCGGGGTCGGCGAGCCGAGACAGCACGAAGACGGTGGCCGGTGACGCGGGATGGGTGTCGTGGACGAGGCGTCCGGGTGGTCCCCGCCGACGATCACTTCCAGATTCCGCTGAAGACGAGGGCTGTCTCAGCTGGGCCGGGGAGCCGAAGGTCTGCAGCAGGGCCAGGACGGCCGGGTGCCGCAGGCGGGGCCCGAGGACGCGTTCGAGAGCAGGATGGATGGAGGTGAGCAGGCCGCGCAGCCGGCCGGATACGGCACCCGCCTCACCAGAAACCTGAAGCCGCATCAACCACTCCGCCCCTTCGCGCGGCCGCCGACTGCGCCCTCCCCCTGCTGTCCCCCGGCCGACACGCAAGGCCCCACCCAGTACGAGGACACCCTTCTTGAACCCCACTGACGAGCAAGCCGCTGCCGCCGACGCCTTCCACGCCGGCAACCACCTGGCGCTGCAGGCCGGCGCGGCGGGTGTGCGAGGCGATGGACATGGAGATCGCGCCCAGCGACATCGACAACACCCGCCTGTAGCTCAAGCGGCTGACCGAGCGCGGAATCCCGGTCGAGACCGAGCAGAGCTTGTTCGCCCAGTCGCGGCCGTAGCCGCCCGGCGACGCTGCGGCCGGCCCGCCTGCTCCTCCCGAAAGGGTGGAACAGACATCAACTCACGTACGACCCTCTCAGGACTGCAGCTGGGCGAAGAGCGTCGCCAGGTCGACGAGGCCCCAGTGCTCGGTGAACTTCCCGTCTGCCACCTTGAACATGCGGAGCTCCAGCACCTCGATCGATCGGCCGGTGGCGGGAGTGCCGTTGAAGGGCCCGGTGTTCGTGCCGGTGAGGATGAAGCTGATCGCGAACCAATCGTCCTCGGCGACGACACGGACCGGCGTGACGGCGAAGTCGGGGACCGCGTCGAGGAACGACGCCAGCACCGCGCGGTTCTCCTTAAGGCCGGTGGCGGTGCCGTCGGCGGCGTGGTTGCGGAAGTCCGGCGCGTACAGGGCGAACAGGGCGTCGAGGTCATGCAGGTTGACGCGCTTGACGTACTCATCGGCAAGTCGGTGCAAGTCGGCGGTGGACGCTTGGGTTTCGACGTTCGAGGAAGACATGTGCTTCTCCAATGTGGATGGACGGAGCGGCTCCGCCCCGGTGACGGACAGTGGAATCGTGTCGAACGGGCGGGTTGGACGAGCAGGGCGCCTGGAGCAGAACGGAGCGAAGTGGGTCTCTCCCGTCCACGTGGTCGCCGGGGCCGGAAGAGGCGGAACCGACTACCGCTTCCGCTTCTTCCGCGCCCCCGACAACCGCATCTACTCCATCGCTCAAAGCGACATCACCAGCTGACCGCTCGCCCGCCACTGCGGCGGGGACTTGAACCGCCCGGGACAGTCAGGCTGCTCTCCCGGCCGGGCCCACCTGGTGGGCCCGGCCGGGAGAGCCTCTGCGGCAACTGGCATACCCCTGTGGAGCCGGGCTGTTCTGCACCAGCAGAGGAGTCCGCCGCCACGCGCCTACCGCCATGCCGGGCAGGAGGCCGCCGACCCTCTTGTAAGACCACGGAAAGCACGCGGCGGGGCACGGTCAGGCGAAGGACGCGAGGAGTTCGCGGTAGTCCTTGGCCGTGGAGGAGACATCCTCGTCGGAGAGGCCGAAGGCGGCGCCGTGCAGGACGAACAGCGGCTGGAGGTCGAACTGGCACAGGCCGAGCGTGGCGTGCCAGGGGGCCAGGATCTGGTCCATCGTGAACTCGGTCGAGCCGTCGGGGCTGTAATCCTCGGCCCGACCGCCGGTGGTGACCGCCAGGACGGCCTTCTTGCCGGTGGTCCGCGTCGGCTTGCCCTCGTAGTTGAACGCCCAGCCGTGGGTCAGGACCGTGTCCTGCCACTTACGGAAGATCACGGGCGTGCTGTACCAGTACAGCGGGTGCTGGAAGACGATCACGTCGTGCTCCGTGAGCAGTGCCCGCTCGGCGTCCCCGTCGATCTCGAAGTCGGGGTAGAGGGCGGACAGGTCGTGCACGGTGACGTGCTCCAGGTCGCGTACGGCGTCGACGAGTGCCCCGTTGTGCCTGGAGGCGGACAGATCGGGATGACCAACGAGCAGAAGAACCTTGGACATGGTGAAAGAACCCTTACGTGGAAACGGTGGGAGGCGGTCGTACCCGGGCCGTCAGGCCAGGGACGCCGACGCCACAGCGGTGGCGCCGGCGCGTACGCCTCTCGCGGGCGGGCGCCCGAACCGGCCGGTTCGGAGGCTGTGCCGCCCGAGGAACTTGATGCATCAAGTGAATCCGCCCGAGTCCGTTCCTCCCAGGTACGCTCCAGACTCATGACCGTCATTACCGGACACGCCATCCCGCGAGTCGGCTACCAGCGCCTGGGGCCCCAGCCCGGTCTGGGCATCGAGGTGGCCACCACGGACGAGACACGCGAGGGTGCCGAGTGTGCGGGCCCTCACCGCCTCGACTTCCACCAGATCGCCTTGGTCACGGCGGGTTTCGACGATCACGAGGTCGACTTCGTCCCCTACTCCTGCGCGCCGGGGACACTGCTGTGGATACGGCCCGGCCAGGTCCAGCGCGGCTTTCCCCCGCCCGGTCTTTCAGGATGGCTGATCTGGTTCACACCGGACTTCCCGCAATCCCTGCCCACGACCGACCACCTGCTGCGCGACCCCGTTCGGACCGTGCGTAGAGATCTGGACAAGGAGGAGCAGAGTCGGCTGGTCACCCTCATCACCGAGCTCCACGCCGAATCGACCGCGACCTCTCCCGACGCCCACCTGCTCCGACACCTGCTGGCCGCCGTCATCCTGCGCATTCGCCGACTGCCCGCCCCCGCCGACGCATCCGACCCGGGACACGGAGGGGACATCTACACCCGTTTCCTCCAGGAGATCGAACGCTCCTACGCCTCCACCCGCCAGGTCGAGGACTACGCCGCCCGGCTCGGCTACACGGCCAAGACCCTCACCCGGGCATCCCTGGCCGCCACCGGACACTCCGCGAAACACATCGTCGACGCCCGCGTCCTGCTCGAAGCTAAACGTCTGCTCGTCTACACCGACCGGACCGTGCTGTCCATCGCCACCCGGCTCGGCTTCACCGAAGCCAGCAACTTCGGCAAGTTCTTCACCCGCCACACAGGGGTGACCCCACTGGAATTCCGCAAGGCCAGCACCACCGTGTGACCACGACCAGCGGGACCACATCCGGTCGTGCGCCAACGGGCCGTCCCGGAGGAGCAGGTGGGATGCGGGACGGTCACGAGTTTGGTCTTGAGTCCACGTAGTGGTCAGCGTGCTGCCGGCCCCAGCGGCAGGCTGGGGCCGGCAGCGTGGCTCGGGTTGCCCAGATCCTTACTGACTTCGGCGTATTAGGGTCCGTCCGGTCTGTCGAGAGTCAGGCCCGTCCCGGCGAGGAATCCGCCGAGGATGTTGTGCCGGTACTGCATCGC
>NZ_JNWJ01000152.1:0-7403 GCF_000716805.1 Streptomyces yerevanensis
CGAGAGATGCAATGGATGGGGCACTGTCATCACACCCCAGGCCCGTCATGAGCTGTGCGCGGCCTGCCAGCACCCCGCCCAGCTACCGCCCGCTGCGGCACCCCCGCAGCGGCCAGCGCTATCGGAAGGCTGACCACCGCGCTTTGCAGCACGGCCTCGCTGGCGCATTACACAGTTCCTGGCCGACAGGAGGCCGCCGCTGCGTACCGTCACCTCAAGCCATGCAGTGACCAACCAGTCACAGGGGGTCGCAACCTTCGCGCTGCCGGGGCGGTCAGGACGCGGCGGGGACCGCCGCATCGAGGCCGCGGCAGGCAACGAGCTGTGCACTGCCGTCGGCCAGGCGATAGCACAGACCCACCACGGCGGCCTGGCCGGCGGCGACCTTCTCGGCGAGTACCCGGGAGCGGTCCAGCAGCAGGTCGACGGTGTGCTGTACGTGCTCGGCGAGGATCGCCTCGGGCTCAACCTGTCCGGCGGCCCGTGCTGCCAGCACGCTGGGGGTCACGCGCTCGACGACGTCCCGGATGTATCCGGCCGGTGTCATGCCGTTCTCCAGGGCGGCGCACGCTGCGCCTACCGCGCCGCACGAGTCGTGGCCGAGGACCACGACCAGCGGGCAGCCCAGGACGTCCACGCCGTACTCGATGCTGCCCAGCACCTCCGGGCCCATGACGTGGCCTGCGGTGCGCACCACGAACAGGTCGCCCAGGCCGCGGTCGAAGATGATCTCGGCGGCCAGCCGGGAGTCGGAGCACCCGAACAGCGCGGCGAAGGGCTGCTGGGATGGTGCGATCTCGGCGCGGCGGGTGGCGTCCTGGTTGGGGTGCTCGGGGGTGCCGGCGACGAAGCGCTGGTTACCGGCCAGCAGCAGCTCGAAGGCGTCGCGGGGCGTCGGGGTCTTGATCTCGGACATGGTCGCAGCCTAGGACCCGGCACCAGCCGTCGCGCCCCGCCTGGTCCTGCCCCGTACGCCGGACCGGTGCGTGGGCGCGGTTCTACGATGCTCGGATGGCTTCCTACGCGAAGGACCCGCGCTGCCTCGCCATGGCTGAGGCCCTGGTCCCGCTGCTGCGCCGCGTCTGTCCCGAGGGCGCTGGCGGCTACGGCGGCTCCTACCAGGTGAACCTGGACGACGAGGAGGCCGTCGGGCTCGGCGGAGTTGAACTGATCAGGGCCGCGATGCGCAAGGCAGCCCGTCAGCTCGACTGGAAGGTCACCACCATCGGGTGGATCGCGGCTTCTCTGGGGTAGCGAGTGCGGCGCGAGGCGAATCATGGGGAATTCGTGCAGCTCAGCGCCGGTGGAACCGACAATACCGAGTGCAACAGGTGTGGTGCTATCGCTGGTTCGGGTGACTCGAGGGCTCTGCGAACTGAGGGGGTGTACTTCCCTCTCGAAGAGAGGGAAGTACACGTGAATGTGGCTCTGGCAAGATTTTCGTAGCCGGAGATCATCTTGGTGCCGTGAGAGGTGCGCCCGCATCACGGCGGCGTAGGTGGGCGATCAGGATGACTCGGTGGCGCAGGAGCGGAATGCCAGCGCGTCCTCCCATGATGCGTTTCTGGAGCTTCACGTCCGTGATGCGGCCTTCATTGACCCCGGAGTTGTATGGGGTGGCGATGCCCTGGGCGACCGCGCGCTGTCCCACCCGTATCCTGGGGGGACGGAGGCTCCTATGACCGGCCAGAGCAGGCGCGTCTACGAGATCCACGTTCCCGTAGGCAAGGACGCGCAGGAGTTGCAGGAAGTCATCTCGTTGATCCTGTGCCCGGTCCCTGACCACGCGCCGCCCTGCCCCGTCCCCTGGGCCACCGCCGCAGTCGGGACGCAGATCAATGTCGGGCTCTACGCCACCGAGGAAGAGGCCAACCGGCTGCTGGTCGAGATCGCCACCGTCGCCAAGGGGGCGAACGTCACCTTGCACCATGACGTGGACCCTGCCGACTATCAGGAGCTAATCCGGCAGTACGAGATCGAAGCCGGTCTCCGCTAGTTTGAGGCGCTGGGCCTCGCCGCCGGAGAGGGCGGGGGCGTCCTCGCCGAGGGTGAGGTAGCCGAGGCCGAGGTCGATCAGGGCCTTCAGGCGGGCGCTGGATCCGCACCCTGTGCGATCCCTGTCGCCATGAAAGAGAGGAACCCCAGCCGACGCGCGGCTGGGGTTCCTCAAGGCGGTGAGTATCGGTCAGCAGGTGGAGTTGCCCACGCCGTAGACAGCTCGTCTACGCGTCGGCGGACCGCACCACATCGCGATCACCGTGGATCAGGCGGGTCAGCGCTGCAGGGTGAGCAGGCCCGGCCGGTACGGCAGTTGCATGTAGCCGGTGCCCGGCGGGATGTCTTTGAGGAGGCCCTGGTAGAGGAACTGCAGGTTGCAGGGATCGATGGTCATGGTCTGGTCGGGGTTGTTGCGGACCAGGTCACCGTGGCTGACGCCCTGGGCCCAGGTGGAACCGCTGTTGGCCTGGCCCGCGAAGGGGATGCTCTCGCTGCCGGCCTGGACGGTCCACGGACCGTTCAAGCTGGAGGCGGTGAACGAGCGGAAGTAGCGGTTCGTACCCTGCGCCTCAACGATCATGAGGTACTGGTTCCGGCCCTGGACCTTGTAGACCTCCGGCGCCTCGAACAGGTTGTCCTTTACGTCGCTCATGACCGTCGTGTACGAGGAGCCGAAGCTGCTGGGGAAGTTCTCGAGCGGCATGCTCGTCCGGTAGATATTGCCGTTGTCACCGGCGAAGAACAGGTACATTTTCTGGTCGTCGGCGATCAGGGTCGCGTCGAGCGGGGCGTCCCTCTGGGTCGGATCGGGGCCCTCGGGGAGGGTGCCGGTGAACAGCGACTGCGGGGCGGACCAGCCGTTGGGGTTGGTGGGGTCGCTGGACGTGCTGTAGAGGAACGCCGGCCACTGGTACACCATCACCCAGATGTTCTTGGTTGAGAGGTAGAACAGTTCGGGCGCCACCGCGGTCTGGTTCATCTTGGTCTGGGTGGCCGCCCCCATGTCCGACCAGTCCGTGAAGGGGCTGAACCCCGTCGAGCCCCACCCACCTGCGTTGGCGGTGGTCGCGTAGACCAGGTGCTTGCCGTTGTACTTCACGGTGGCGAAGTCCTTCAGCGCGAGCTGCTCGTTCGCCGGCTGCGCCAGCGGACCCGTCGAGGTCCACCGGTAGGTCGACGGAAGAGCACACGCGTTGCTCGCCCCGGACAGGCCGGTCCACTTCTGGTTGGCGCCGCCGTGGCACGACCAGATCTGCACCCCCGTGCCGTTGGCCTTGCCCCAGCCCGAGACCTCCAGGCACAGCCCGGACCGCACGCCGACGACCGTGCCGTCGGGGTTCACCCGCCACTGCTGGTTGTCACTGCCATTGCACGTCCAGATCTGCACCGGGGCCCCGGCCGTGGTGGCGCCGCCCCGGACATCCAGGCACTTGTTGCCGTACACGGTCAGCTGGTCGCTGTCCGTCAACGTCCACTGCTGGTTGATTCCACCGTGGCAGTCCCAGATGTGCACGTTCGCGCCGTCGGTCTGGCTGAAGCCCGCCACATCGAGACAGCGGCCGGAATCAACACCGCGCACGTCGCTGGTGGTGGCCGCCTGGGCCGGGCCGGCGACGAGCAGCGCCGCCAGCGCGGCCAGGGCCGCGACCGCGGCGGCGAGCACCGCGGAACATTCACAGGCTGAAACCAGGCGGCTTCAAGTCCCGTGGTTGTACGAGTCTTTGGCGTGAGGGGCAGGTAGCGGTGCGGGCGCGGGCTTGGTGATCCGTCACCTGCTCGGGTGGCGGCGTACACCGTCGTCGGCGGCGATCGGGCGTGTGCCGGGGGGGTGTTGACGGCGACGCCCCGGACCGGGCGGTGGCTGCCTACCTCGCCGCCCGCGGACCGGATCGGCCGGCATCATCGGCTCGATCCGGTCCCCCATCGCATCAGTGATCAGCAGCCGACAGGCACATCCGGTCGGCTGACCAGCCCATCAAAGAGACACGTCCTAGTCAGCACATCCCTCACCCATGCCGAGACCGGCCTGAACGACTACTTCAACTCCCCCGACTGGGAACCGACGCAGGACCAGCCCGAAGAGGAGCTGGGGACCGACGACGGCGACGCGTCCGACGAAGACGACCTGGGCTGGGACCTGGAGGACGACGGCGACGAGCGGGAAGAGAACTGGGAGGAGACGGCCAGCGGAGACGACGATCCTGATGGCAACCCCGTCGTCCCGGCCACCACCGACACTGCGGATGCCGATAAATCATCCGCCCAGCTCAGGCGGCGCGTTGGTACTCGTGAAGGGTCCCGCCGAGTCGATCTCGTCGATGGACTTCCAGGGGGCCGATCTGCCCTGGTTCGGTGATCGGTGCAGGCAGGGGGCGGAGCGGGGCTGCTTGCCCCAGGGCGCGGTGGGGCCGGTGTCCGTTGTAGAAGGACTCGAACTCGCAGAGCGCGTGCAGGAGGTGGCTCTGGTTCCAGATCAAGGTGCG
Organism: Streptomyces yerevanensis; assembly: GCF_000716805.1. Lineage (NCBI taxonomy): Bacteria > Bacillati > Actinomycetota > Actinomycetes > Kitasatosporales > Streptomycetaceae > Streptomyces > Streptomyces yerevanensis. The sequence goes on from NZ_JNWJ01000152.1 coordinate 4,482, forward strand.
GTCCAGGAGCTCGCGTCGGCAGGTCTGGATCCAGCGCTCTATGAGGGAGTTCATCCTGGGCACTGGGATTCCGGTGGTGATGACGTTGAGTCCGGCGTCGGCCAGGACGGCGTCGAAGGCCTGCGTGAACTTCGAGTCGCGATCGCGTATCAAGAACCTGGCCTTGCTGCCTGCGTCCTCGAGGTCTATGACGAGGTTCCGCCCGAGCCGCACTACCCACTCGGTGGTGGGGTGTGCGGTGGTGCCGAGGATGCGGATGCGCCGGGTGGCGTGCTCGAGAACGACAAAGACGTACAGGCGGGCACCGGTCAGGGTGCGGACCTCGAAGAGGTCGCAGGCGAGCAGTGCGTCGGCCTGGCCGCGCAGGAAGTCGGCCCAGGTGGTGCTCTGTCTCTCGTGCGCGGGCGGAATGCCGTGCTCCTTCAGGATCTCCCAGACGGTGGAGGCGGCGACCTGAATGCCCAGGGCCGCAAGCTCGCCGTGGATCCGGCGGTACCCCCAGGAGGCATTCTCGCGGGCGAGGCGCAGTACCAGGGTGCGGATCGAGCGGATCGTGGGCGGGCGCCCGCGGCGCTTCGGCACGCAGGTCGCGGCATGGCGCCGCTTGAGCAGATCGCGGTGCCAGCGCAAGATCGTGTCCGGCTGTACCAGCAGCGGAAGCTGTCGCAGCTTGTCTCTCGGGAGGCGGTGGAGCAGGCCGGCGAGGATTACGCGGTCGGTGTTGGTGAACGCGGGCTTGCCGACCTGGCGTTGCAGGACCAGCAGTTGGTGCCGTAGGGCAAGGATCTCGATGTCCTTATCGCGGCCGCTCATGGGCAGCAGACGCAGGAGCGTCAAGGTGTGGGTCGCGGCGAAGTAGGCCAGGCGCAGGAGCACGACGGATCATGATGCCGCCGTCCGCGGTCCACGTGAAGACACCGGGACGAGCGGCGGGTGCACCCCGAGACAGTGATCAAGGCCGTGACCTGGCCGGATGAATTATCGGCACCCGCAGACCGACTCGGAAGAAGCCTGTCTCCGACTGGACGAAGAAGCAGACGCCCACCGTCTGATCTAGCGTTGCACCCTCTTAGATAGGTACATTGACGACACGTCGTAACCATTGCGTTGATACATGGCAATGGCTGCCTCATTGCCCCCGACGACGTTCAAATTGAGCGACGTCTTGCCCTCGCGGGAAACGAGCTCCTCGGCGGCGTCGAGGATCGCGGATCCGTATCCGCGGCGCCGGAACGGGGCGAAGACGTTGATGTCGTAGAGCCAAGCTGAGCTAGTGGTGCCCGAAGCTTGGCGCGGATCCGGACCGATCCAAGCGTTCCCCACAATCTCGCCTGAACCGTTCTCCGCCACCACGAGATGATGACCAGCTGTGTCGAGCCCGTCCGGGAGGAACTGAGCGGTGCCCTGTCGGGTCCGCTCCCGTGCCAGCTCTTGGGGCATGAACTTACTGAGTTCACGGGTCGCCTCAGCTTCACGATGCTCAGTCGCCGCGTCGTACTCCGACAGCGTCATTTTCCGCAAGGTCACCTTCTGCGCGTCCATGCCGCCATCTTCAACTGGTCACTGGTGACAGAGACACCGAGTTTCCAAGCCCGACACGCGCAACCTGGTCGATTACATCGCGCGGCCGACCATGCGATCACCGGAGCTCAGGATCAAAAACACTCACTTACCCGAACCGGACGACACGCGGCTGGTGCCGGTGCCGCAGGCGGCGAGCGAAGGCACGGCGGCGAGGGCGGCGAGGCCGCCTGCTCCGCGCAGGAGCGCTCTACGACCGATCTGGGCATTAGTCATGACAAATCTCCTGGAAGTAGGGCATGGGGACCAGCTCAGTGGGATGGGGGCGGTTCAGTGGGCGGGTAGGAGGCCCGTCAGTCGTGGGGGGTGGCGATGGCGGCGAGGTGCGTGCCGGGGCGGACGGAGAGCCCGTTCATGCAGTAGATGATCGTTCCGGTGGAGACGGCGGCAACCTTGTGCTCGGCGCCGTCGACCGGGTCGATGATGCGGCCGATGGTCTGCCCCTCGGTCACCTCGTCACCGGTGGCCGCGTCCGGGTACCAGAGGCCTGCGACCGCAGACTCGACCTCGCCGGTCCAGATCCAGTCGCGCGGCTGCACGGTCACCGGTGCGAGGTGCTGCGGCGCCTCGATGACGCCGAGGTGGTGCAGGAGCCGGTACAGCGCGTCGAGCAGCCTGCGCACGGTGGCGGGGTCACGGTCGCCGAGTTGCCCGGTCTCGACGAGGATGGCGGGGACACCCTGCCGGTTCGCCGCGGCGTGGCTGTTGCCGCCGTCCGGGCTGGTGCCGAAGATGACTCGCTCGTATCCGACCGCGTGGGCCATCGCCTTGATCTTCCCACCCAGCTCGTCGTCGGAGGTCAGCCGGTAGCCGACGAAGTCGAGCAGATGCTGGTCGATGCCGCCGCTGTGCAGGTCCACGTAGGAGTCGGCGCCGTCGATCAGGTGCTCGAACAGCCAGGCCGCCATCCGGTCGGTGGGGCCGCCGTCCTTGTCGCCGGGGAACACGCGGTTGATGTTCACGCCGTCCAGCGGGGAGATGTTGAGCCTGCCCCCGTAGACGGCCGGGGGGTTGGCCACGGGGCAGATCACCACCTGGCCGGCGACCTCGTCCGGTTCCAGCAGCCCGGCCAGGCGGGTGGCGGCGTCGACGCCGATGAACTCGCCGCCGTGGACGCCACCGGTGATCACGACCCGGGGGCCGGGTCGGGATCCGTTGACGAGGATCAGGGGCACCTCCACTGTCGTGGTGCCGAGGTCGGCGGGCAGGCTCCCGCGGGTTTTCTGGCCGGGCTCGGCCCGCAGCGGGCCGATGGTCAGCGTCATGGCTTTCCTCGTTCGGGCTCAGGCCGCGGTGCGGCCGTTTGTGGTGATGAAGTCGATCGGCTGGGTGGTGCGGCCT
>NZ_JNWJ01000153.1:0-3956 GCF_000716805.1 Streptomyces yerevanensis
GATCGTGCAGATGCTGGTCTTCGTGGCCAGCACGCCGGACTTCGGTGAGCAGTCGAACGTCGCCAACGCGGCCAGTGAACTGCTCATCGAGGTACTGGGCGAGAACGGACGCCACGCCCGCACCGCGATCGGTGTCGCCGGGCTGCCGCTCAACAGTCCGGTCGAGATCCAGATGGTCTGCACCGCTGCGTAGGGCGGGCCCGACGGCGGTGTACGCAAGTGCGCGCGATATCGCGGGCCGCGCGCGTTCGGCATCCAGGGGGAGTCAGCACCCGCGCCCCTCGATCATTCCAGGCAGAACCACAAGGAGGGCAGCGTGAACCGGCTGCAACGAGCACTCGACGCTCTGGTCGAGCGGATCGACACCCCCGCGCCGATCGTGCTGGTCGACGTCATGCAAGCCAACATCGACCGCATACAGAGCTTCGCCGACCAGCGCAACCTCAAGGTCAGGCCGCACGTCAAGACGCACAAGTGCGTGGAGATCGGGCGACGCCAGATCGAGGCCGGCGCGGTCGGGATCACCGCGGGAAACGTCGGTGAGGCCGAGGTCTTCGCCGCGGCCGGGTTCGACGACATCTTCCTCGCCTACCCGATCTGGGCCGCGGGAACGAAGCGAGCCCGGATCCGCCGGCTCGCCGAGTCCGCCCGGCTGCGGGTCGGCGTGGACAACGTCGCGGCGATCGAGGCCCTCGCCGACGCGATGGGAGACGAACCGGACCGGCTGCAGGTCGTGATCGAGGTCGACTGTGGCGCCCGTCGTTCCGGGGCGCCGCCCGAGGCTGCGGGCGATCTCGCGCTCGCCGCCCGCAAGCGCGGTCTGATGCCAGTGGGCGTCTTCACCTATCCCGGTCACGGCGGCGCCGGTCGGGACGCCCGCCAGCGCGCCGCGGAGGACCAGGACGTCGCGCTCACCACCGCGGTACGCAGCCTCGCCGGTGTCGGGGTCACCGCGGAGGTGGTCAGCGCCGGCTCCACTCCCACCCTCGAGTTCTCCACCAGCAGCGTGATCACCGAGATCCGTCCCGGCGAGTACGTCTTCGGCGATCTGAACAACGCCCGGCTTGGCGCCTGCGGGGAAGACCAGATCGCGCTGTTCGTCGCCGGCACCGTGGTCAGCGACTGGGTCCCCGACCAGGTCATCCTCGATGTGGGCACCAAAGCTCTCAGCCGCGAAGGCAGCCCCGAGATCGGCTACGGCGGCATCGCCGGCACGAAGGCAGTACTGGCCAAGCTCAACGAGTACCACGGGTTCCTTCCGCTGCCGGACGGCGAGTTCCGCCCCAGCGTCGGCAGCGTCGTACCGGTGGTGCCGAACCACGTATGCCCGGTCGTCCTCGGTTTCGAGGAACTGATCGTCACCGACAGCACGGGCACGTCGCTGCAGCGCTGGCCGGTCGACGCCCGCGGATTCCTCAACTGACCGGCCTCAGGGACAAGCCCCCGTGGCCCGGACCGCAACCGCAACCCGACGACCGATCTCCCCCCCATAAGAGGAGTGCCTGACATGAGACTCAAGAACGTCACGGCCCTGGTGACAGGCGCCAGCAGTGGCATCGGGCAGGCGGTGAGTGCCCACTTCCGCCGCGAGGGCGCGCGGCTGCTGCTCACCGGCCGCAGGGAGCGGCTCGACAGCGCTGAGCCCGACGACCTGTATGTTCCCGGCGACCTCAACGACGAGGCGTTCGTCGAGCACCTGGCCAAGCAGGCAGCGGAGTCCTTCGGCACCGTTGACGTCGTCGTCCTCAACCACGGCTTGCAGGCCGTCAGTCCGCTCACCGAGATGGCCTGCGACGACGCGAGGAACGTGCTGGAGAGCAACCTGCTCAGCGCGTTCCTGGTGATGAAGCACTTCGCGCCGCTGATGCCCGAGACTGGTGGCTCGTTCGTCTGCGTCAGTTCACGGCTGGGCATGGTCGGCATGGCCGGGCAGGTGTTGTATTCCGCCGCCAAGGGAGGCCTCATCATGCTCGCCAAGGGCGCGGCGATCGAATGGGCCCCGCGCAACATCCGTGTCAACGTCGTCGCTCCGGGCCTGACCGCCACACCGATTATCGAAGCGGCGTTCCAGCGCAGGCCCGACCCCGAGGGCTACCGCCGCGAGCGCGAGAGCACGATCCCGCTCCAACGCCTCGCCACCCCCGAAGAGGTCGCTGACGCGGTGCTCTTCTTCGCCTCGTCGGAGTCGTCGTACGTGACCGGATCGGTCCTGACCGTCGACGGCGGGTACACCGCTTTCTGAACACCCCTGCTGGGCATCCCCACCAGCAATGGGCTGAACGACCTGCTCTCCGTCTCGCCTTCTGCCTCGGGCGACCGCCGATTGCGGCATGAACGATCGAACACGCGTCGAGTGCGTACCCCATTCGCCGCACTCGAACGGTGCCACCCACAGTGCGCCCGTGCCGACAACCGCATCCGAGCCACCCGGCCATCCCGGCACCAGCCGCGACGCGTCGCCGGCCTCCGCACATCGGGAACGGGCCACGCCCACGAGTGCGTGCCAGACGCCGCTCGGCAACGGCTCATCGACCGTGGCCGCGGCTACCAACTTCCCAAGCTCAAAAAGGAAAGACATGTCGCTCCTGAAGGCCATCGACACCAATCCCTCCTTCGCGCCGCGAGAGTCCGGCCCGCTCCCGGAACGCCTGATTTCCGGCAACCCCGCCTTCAAGACCTGGGCCCAGGACGTCGCCCGTGGGGAGTCGATCCATACGGGCGTCTGGGAAGCGACGCCCGGCGAGATGCGATCGATCAGGGGCGAGACCTTCGAGTTCTGCCACATCCTCTCCGGCATCGTCGAACTCATACCCGAAGGCGGCGAGCCGGTGATCTGCAAGGCCGGCGACAGCTTCGTCATGAAGCCGGGCTACGTCGGCGTCTGGAAGACCATCGAAACCGTCCGCAAGATCTACGTGACCGTGATGTGATGTCGATGCCGGGCCCCGATCGTCTTCGGGATCTCTCGCGAAGCTACCTGCTGAGCAACGTCGCCGGGGCCGATGGACCGCTCGGCCCGTCCCTCAGCCGCAGGCCCGGCTCTGCTTCATCCCTCACGAGAGCCCTCATGCTGCGGCTCTGGTGAGGACCGTCCCCACTCCGCTGGTCACCGCCTGTCACGGCTCCAGCTTCCCCACCGCCACTCACCCGGTCCTCTAGCCGGCGTCGCTCCGACGACAAGGTCGTCGGGGACTTCGATCCACGGCGAACACGCGCCCAAAGCGGCGATCGGCAACGCAAGCGGGCGATGCTCTGTCCGCGTTCGCCGCCCTGCACCATCCCCCCCGCACCCGCGAGGTAAAGCCCCGCACAGCTGGTCCACGCGTCCCCAGATGAGGAGTATTGCCATGAGTGATGCCCAGATCGGTCGTAGAGCGCTCCTGCGCGGAGCAGGCGGCCTCGCTGCCCTCGCCGCTCTTCCCTCCCTCGCCGCCTGCGGCACCGGCACCAGCCGTGTGTCGTCCGGTGGGGGCAAGGGCGGCGGCAAGACGGTGGTCGTCCGTGACAGCGGCGGTTCCTACGGTGCGGCCCTGCAGAAGGCGATCTACACGCCGTTCACGCGGGAGACCGGCATCCAGGTGAAGGTGCTGAACCTGGACGACGCTCCGCTGCTGGCCCAGATCGAGCAGGGCCGCCCGCAGTGCGACCTCATCAACAACTCGATGATGTCGCACCACAAGTATGTGAAGCAGGACGCCCTGGAGACGCTGGACCTCGACCGGGTCAAGAGCGTGAAGAGCGCGAAGATCCCCGAGAACCAGATCACCGAGCACGCCATCGGCCACAGCTTCTACGGCCAGTGCATCGGGTACCGCACGGACGCGTTCGGGGGTAAGAAGCCGGAGTCGTGGGCGGACTTCTGGGACACCAAGGCGTTCAAGGGCGGCCGCTCGATGGTCAGCCCGGACGGTGACCTGCCCGAGCTGGAGTTCGCGCTGCTGGCCGACGGCGTGCCG
>NZ_JNWJ01000154.1:0-3614 GCF_000716805.1 Streptomyces yerevanensis
AGCGAGGTTGTGGGAGCGCAGAAGGTTTGCGAAACCGACTGCGTAGTCGACGAGAACGACGGTGGTGTTGGCGGGGGTGAGGGGCTCAGGAGTCATGACGAAACTTCTTTCTGATCGAAGGACAGCGGCGCGTTGGTCGCGCAGCGGTGGGCAGGTGCCTTGGCGCACTGGTGACCGCTTGGTCACAGCAGTTGTTCCTTGCCGCGGTGCCCAGTCCCCGCACGCTGATGGCACAGGTGGCCGGCGATCCCAAGTCGTTGCCGACGCGCAGCGCCCGGTCATACGTCCGACGCATGACCCTCAGCGGCGGCAACGACTCCTTGTGGCTTGTGGGCCGTTCAGCTACGGGGCATTCAGCGGCCGATGTCGTCCAGCTCGGTCAAGTCCTCATGCGAGAGGGAGAGTCCCGCGCCGGCGATGTTCTCGCGCAGGTGCGCTGTCGATGACGTGCCGGGGATGAGCAGGATGTTCGGTGATCGCTGCAGCAGCCAGGCCAGTGCGACGGACATCGGTGTCGCCTTCAATCGAGCGGCGACCGCCGAGAGCGCCGAGGACTGGAGCGGGGTAAAGCCCCCGAGGGGGAAGAAGGGCACGTACGCGACGCCTTCGGTGGCGAGCCGGTCGATGAGCTTGTCGTCGTGGCGGTGGGCGAGGTTGTACATGTTCTGCACGCACACGATCGGCGCGATGCTCTGTGCCTCGGTGACCTGCTCCTCGGTGGCGTTGCTGACCCCGAGGTGGCGGATCAGGCCCTGCTGCTGGAGTTCCACGAGCGTCTCGAACGCCTCGGCGAGCGAGCCGGGCTGGGGACCTTCGGCGTTGCCGAGTCGGAGGTTGACCAGGTCGAGTACGTCGAGCCGGAGGGACTTGAGGTTGTCGTGGACCTGGCGGCGCAGATCTTCGGGTCGCCGGGCCGTGGGCCAGCCACCTTGTTCGTCGCGGGTCGCGCCCACCTTGGTCACGATGTGCAGCGACTCGGGATAGGGGTGCAGCGCCTCGCGGATCAACTCGTTGGTGACGCGCGGCCCGTAGGCGTCGCTGGTGTCGATGTGGGTGATTCCGAGGTCGACCGCCGCTTCGCGCAGAACGGCCAGGGCGCCCTCGCGATCGGTGGGCGGCCCCATGACCCACGGGCCGGCCAGTTGCATGGCGCCGTAGCCGAACCGGGTGACGGTCAGGTCACCCAGAGTCCAGGTGCCGCCGGGAAGAGAGAGGGAGGGTGCGCTCATGCTGTTGCCTTTCGTCGTGCACGTGGGGGGTGCCCCTATGTGGTTCGTCAAGGAAATCGGGCTGCGTCGATGAGGATGCGGGCTACGTCCTGACCCCGATTCCGGGCATCGAGATCTGGACCTTCGAAAGAGGGTGGGTCTCCAGTAGTTCCTCGATCCTCGTGGCGAAGAGTTTGCGCTCGTCAAGTATGGAAAGCGGCGGCTTCAGGCCACGACTGCACCCTGGAGCGTGAGGGGCTCGATAACTACGCCTGCGAGCGGTTTTCTTCCGATTCGATCACTTGCAGGCACCTCGCGAGGGCGGCCACCATGTATCGGCGCCAGAGGGGGGCGAATGGACCGGCGAGAATCCAGCGACGGCCCGGAAGAGGCTTGAATTCGTAGGTCCACCGAATGAGGGTGCCATCGCCGTCGGGATTGAAGTTCCATTCACCTCGAACGCCTGCCGCGAGCCGGGAGAGGATGTTCGTGAATCCCGTCAGCTGATACGCAAAACTCGAGCCTTCCGTGTACTCGACCAACTGTTCGTCGGCCTGTGACCCGTCGTCGAACTGCGGATTCCTGGTGGGACCGACGTGATCCCATGCTTCGGTCTGGTTTGTCACACCTTTGACACCGGGAAAGGGTGCCACCCGGTGGAAAACGCTCGACAGGTCGATGGGAACGATCAATCGGAACGCGTTGGCGGGCGCCACCGAAGTTCGCCGCTGGACTGTGATCGGAACAGTGTTGTCGGCTGCGCCGATAAGGAGGGGTATCGCCTGGACCACTGCGGCCCCCTGAGGCTCGGTCGATTTCTTCCCCGCGATCGGTTTCTTGTCGGACATCGATGTTCTCCTGTCTTGGTGATATGAATCCACTGTGAAGCATTAACGAACATGAAATGCTTCGAATGGGAAGCAAGCAGATTCGTGATGTGAGTGACCCGACCACCGGCCTGAACATCGAGTGCCTGCTTCACCTCCTGACGGCGATCAGCAGCCTGCCGCAGTACGGGGTGGACGAGCACCTGCGTGCCGGCGCCGAGGCGCTTCAGGGGCGACGTCGAGGTAGGGACCGCCCGGCATTCCGGCGGGCCCTTTCCTCGCTGACCCAGGGACCGCAGCGATATGTGGCTGGCGACGTGGGTTGGTAAGTGACAGCAAGCCGCTCGTCACCGCTCAGATCGACTTGAGCACCCGGACCCGATCGGCGATGACACGTCGCGCGACGTCGGTGTCGAAGGCGATGGAGTCGAATTCGTGCGGGACGCCGGGGTGAAGGTGGAACTCCACCGGCACGCCGGCGCGGCTGAGCTTGGTCGCGTAGGCGGTGTCCTCGTCGCGGAAGACGTCGAGCTGGCCGACCTCGATGTAGGCCGGCGGCAGGCCGGTCGCATCCTCGAGACGGGCGGGAGCTGCCGTGGGCGGGACGTCGGGGCCGCCGGCGGCCTCGCCGAGCAGTGCCGGCCATGCGGTGAGGCTGTCGTCGTAGGACCACAGAGCGTAGGGATCGATGTGCGGGTCGGGTGTGGTGGTGCGGTCGTCGAGCATCGGCATGAGCAGGATCTGCCGGGCTATCCGCGGGCCGCCGCGCTCGCGGGCGAGGATCGTCAGGGCCGCTGCCATGCCGCCTCCGGCGCTGTCTCCCATCACGCCGATGCGGTTGGCGTCGACGCCCAGCTCGGCGGCGTGTTCGTGCAACCAGCGCAGTGCGGCGTAGGCGTCTTCGAGCGGTGTCGGGAAGGGGTGCTCGGGGGCGCGGCGGTACTCGACCGACAGCATCGGCACGCCGCTGGAGGACACGTAGCGGGAGACCGGACCGTCGAACAGGTCGATGTGGCCGAGGATGTATCCGCCGCCGTGGAAGAACAGCACGGCCGGGCCGGGCTCGGCGCCGTCCTTGACGTACCAGCGCATTTTGATCTGTGTGCCGTCGTCTGCGGTCGCGTAGTGCTCGTGGGTCGTCACGTCGGCCGGGATCGGCTGCGCGGCTCCCGCGGCGCCGATGATCGGTTCCCACATGGCGCGGCGGCCCGCGATGTCGCCCACAGCCGGCGGCTTGGCCTCGGCCATCGCGCCGGCCATCGGGGCCAGCGCCTCGGCGATCTCGGGATCCAGGGACAGTGTCATGGTGTTTTCCTTTCGAGGCTGGTCGGTCGGTGTCAGGCGGCGGGCGCGACGATGACGGCCTTGCCGTGCAGCTCGCCCGTGGCGGCCTGGGCGTGGACTGCCGGCAGCTCTGCCAGCGGCACTCGCTGCGCGACGTTGACGCGCAGCTCGCCGGAGTCGATCAGTGCCACCAGCCGCGACAGCTGGTCGGCGTCGCTGCGGACGAACAGGTCGATGCCGCGCACGCCGCGCTGTTCGTCGCTGGGTGCGGGCATCCACACCGTGGTGTTCACCA
>NZ_JNWJ01000155.1:0-3462 GCF_000716805.1 Streptomyces yerevanensis
ACGCCCACCGCGTCGGACAACGGGTCTGGGTATACGGCGCCCAGTCCTACCGCCCCTTCGGCACCGCCGCCCAGTACACCCTCGTACCCGACCACCAGGCCGCACCCCTGCCCGACCACCTCAGTGACGAGCTGGGCGCGAGCCTCGGCATCCCCGGCATCACCGCCCACCGCACCGTCTTCGCCGACGGCCCGGTCGACGGCCGACTGGTCCTGGTCCACGGAGTCCTCGGCGGCGTCGGCTCCCTGGCCGCCCAGCTCGCCCACTGGGCCGGCGCCACCGTGATCGCCACCGTCCGCCGCACCGCGGACCTCGACCACGTCGACCCGGCCGCCGTCGCCCACGCCATCGCCCTGGACACCAATGACCCGGCGGCCGCGATCCGCGCCCACGCGCCGCGGGGCGTCGACCGGATCATCGAGGTCGCGCTGTCCGACAACGCCGACCTCGACAACGCCGTCGCCGCCAACAACGCCGTCATCGCCGCCTACGCCACCCGCACGGACCGCACCGAGATCCCCTTCTGGCCGCTGCTGTTCAACAACGTCACCCTGCGGCTGCTCGGCAGCGACGACTTCCCCGCCGAGGCCAAGCGCCAGGCCGCCCGCGACCTCACCTCCGCCGCCGCCGTCGGCGCCCTCACCGTCGCCGCCGGCGACCGTCACCCGCTGGACGACATCGCCAAGGCCCACGACCACGTCGACGCCGGCGGAGGCCACGGCCGCATCCTGCTCACCATCCCCCAATAGCACAGACTCGGAACACTGCCCTGCCCAACTGCCTAAGAACCCATCTTCAAACCGGTGAGAGGCCTGACCGAGATACGGTCAAAGGGGCAACGGGATGGATAGCTGCCGTGGGGACGAGGTTTGTGACGGTTCTTGTGAGCCCTCGCCGTATTTCAGGGGGATGTCCGCGCTGCTCTGCCAGCGGCAGAACAGCCGCTGGACCGGGCTCGACGATCACTACAGTCCAGTCTCATGACGACGATTACGACGCGTACGGTCGAGTACCCGGCCGACGGTCTGACGATGATCGGGCACCTCACGCTCCCGGCCGGTGTCGACCGCCGGCCCGCAGTGCTGCTCGGACCAGAGGGCACGGGGCTCAGCGACGTCGAGCGCCGCCGGGCCGATGCTCTCGCCGAGCTGGGATACATAGCGCTGGCCTTCGACCTTCACGGCGGGCGCTATTTGAGCGACCCCGAGGAGATGCTGGCCCGTTGCCTGCCGCTGCTCGCTGATCCCGACCGGATGCGAGGCATCGGCCATGCGGCGCTCGACGTGTTGCGCACCGAACCGCGGACCGACCCCGACCGGATCGCCGCCGTCGGCTACGGCACCGGGGGCGCCATTGGGCTGGAACTCGGGCGCGACGGCGTCAACCTGCGCGCGATCGGCACAGTCAACGCACTGACCACGGGCCGACCGGGCGAGGCGGCGCGCATTCGCTGCCCGGTGTGGGCCGGGGTCGGGTCGGAAGACCCGATCATGCCGCCCGCGCAACGGAACGCGTTCACCGCTGAGATGCAGGCCGCGGGCGTCGACTGGCGCCTCGCGGTCTACGGCGGCGCCTTGCACGCCTTCCATCACCCGCCGGTCGACCACCCCACGGTCCCCGGCGTCGGCTACCACCCACAGCACGCGCAGCGAGCCTGGCGCGACGTCGTCGACCTGCTCGCCGAGTGCCTGCCCGTGACGGAGGATCTGGGGACATGACCCAGGCGAACATGCTGGCCCCCAGGCTTGGTCGGCGTCATGCACTGACCCGGCCGAGCGCGAGGCGGTCCTGAACGACGCGATGGACGGCATCGTCGCGTCCATCGCGATGCCGCTCCCGTCGGACCTGTGACGCCTCAAGCAGCGTGGACGGGTTCGGCAGATCGGGGCAGGGATGCGTTGGGCTGGACGGCGGGCCGGGTGAGTCTGCGGGTCATGAGCGTGATCGAGGCAAGGGTGAGCATCGCCTCGGAGTGCTCAGGCCGGGTCTCGTAGTCGCGCACGTTTCGACGCGCATGCGATAACCAGGCCGTTGGGTCGGCCGCGCGGCGAGCACCTCGCCGCGCGGCCGACCCAACGGCCTGGCTCGCCGGCTGCCGCCGCCTCCACCGACGCTACGAACGCAAAGCCGACCACTTCCTCGCCTTCACCAGCATCGCCTGCACCCTCATCTGCTGCCGCAGGCTCTGCGGGGCACGTTCAAGTGCCCCCCACGGGCATGGAACGCCTTCGCCGCCCCGCAGGTTGGCCGCCCACTTGTCGTCCTGCGTGCCTTCACCGGCCGCTCCTCCTCGGTGGCAGGGGCTAGGGAGAACGGGGTGCAGCCGGACGGAGGACGCAGCTGCCACGGTACGAGGGCGTGCGGGAGGTGGCTAATCATTGGCCCGGCCGTCGGGATGTGCCCGTCAGGCCCTTGACCAGGTGCCGCTTCGACGGAGGACGGGGAAGAGAGCGGGTCTGCGTGGTGAAGTGTGTGCCTCTGATAACTCCGACAGCAGGGAGCGTTCCTTCCGATGACCACACAGCCCGCACGCCCTGAGCGCAGCGGTCCCGAGACCGCCTCGGTGATGGATGTCTCGCCGTTCAAGCCTTCTCTTGTCAAAGCGGTGTTCAGGGACGTGACCCCGATGCACGTCTCTCGGTCGGCCGCGTGGGCCGCCGCGTCGGTGACGCGGACAGTGCTGACGGAGATCATCGACGGCGCGAGGAGAGCGGCGGCGGCGGAGGCCCGGAAGAAGCTGATTCCCGGGGACCTTCTCTCGGCGATCGACCGGAACGTCGAGCTCGAGGTGGGGACCAAGTGGTACGACCACAGCCCGACGTTTCAAGGCCTGACCGGTGTCCTGCACGACGCCGAGGGCGTCATCGTGCCTTCTCGTAAGCGCAGTAGGTCGCGCAAACCGAGTGCTGTGGTCGGCGCCCACAGGTTCGAGGCTGGGGTCAAGAAGCTGCTGCGGAGCCAGAGGGCGACGGCCGTCCCAGCGATGGTCCGCGACCTGGACGGAATCGCGAGCGTGTTCCTGACGGACCTCGCCCGGGACGCGGCCATGGTCGTCCGCGAGGGCGGGGTCAAACGTTTCGGTACGGTCACCCTAGTGATGTCGGGCGAACCGGCCCCACCCCCGTTCCTCAAGGATTCCCTCCGGGCACTGTCCACCCGCAGGGGGGACGGGCGGACCATCGGCAGGGATGACATCCTGGCCGCCACCACGATTCAGTTGTTCGGCGGCAACCTCAGGCAGCGAGCCCTCACCGAAGCACGCAAGGCGACACAGAACACTTCGGTCGGCTGAGCGGGTGCGACCAACATCGCTGCCTGCACCCTCATCTGCTACCGCAGACTCGCCAAATGAGATGGCCTCTAAGAGGTCGTTTTCTCCCGTTGTTTCATCCCGGTATGCGGAGTTGGTTCGGTGATGTCGGGTCGCGCCAGGAGATGATGGCCTCGCCGGTGAGACGGCGG
>NZ_JNWJ01000156.1:0-3212 GCF_000716805.1 Streptomyces yerevanensis
TTGAGTCCGGAGGTGGAGACTCCGGCGATGAAGCCGCGCTGGAGGATCAGGAAGAGCGCCAGCACGGGCACGACGTACATCACGGTGCCTGCTGCGACGAGGTTGCCGAGCTGGGCGCCATGCGCGTTGACGTAGCCGGTGGTGAGCTGGACGGCGAGGGTGGTGCGGCTGGTGTCCAGCAGCAGCGCGGGCGCGATCCAGTCGCCCCAGGTCCAGGAGAAGGACAGGATCAGGCTGGTGGCGATGACCGGCCACGACTGGGGCAGGAAGATCCGCCAGAAGATGCGGATCTGTCCGCAGCCGTCGACGATCGCCGCCTCCTCCAGTTCCTTGGGCATGTTGCTGAAGAACTGCCGGAACAGGAAGATCAGATACGGTGCGCCGCACAGTCCCCACAGCACCCACGGCATATAGGTGTTGAGCAGGTTGACCTTGGCGAACAGCAGGTAGGTCGGGATGAGGGTGATGACCTGCGGCAGCATCATCGTCGACAGCAGCACACCGAAGATCACCCGCTTTCCCGGTGCTTCGAGCCGGGCGAAACCGTACCCGGCCCAGGCCGAGGCGAGTGTCGCCAGGACCGAGTAGATGACGGCGATCGTCAGGGAGTTGCGGGCGTAGCCGAAGTAGTCCCAACTGGTCAGCGCCTTCACGAAGTTCCCGGGGCTCGGATGGTGCGGCCACCAGTGGATGGGGAAGGCGCGCAGTTCCGACGGGTCCTTGAACGCGGTGATCACGAGCCAGGCGAAGGGGCTGAGCATGAGGACGAGGAAGGCGACCAGGAGCATGTAGACGACACTGCGCCGGGGGAGCACCATCACGCGCCTCCGATCGTGCGGGGCTTGGTCTTCGCGCGCTCCGGCTCCACGGAGTAGAAGACCGCGCCCTTGCTGAGTTTGAAGACGAGGAAGGTGACGGCGACGATGATCAGGAAGAGCACCCACAGCAGGGCGGAGGCGTAGCCGTAACGGCCGTCGACGAGGTACTGGTTGAGGACGTGGATCATGACGAAGTAGTTGCTCTCCGGGACCGTTCCCAGGCCCTTCGGTGTGGGATCGAGCGAGATGAGCAGCGGTGCGAAGGTCTGCAGCGCGGCGATGATCCCGGTGACGACCTGGAAGAAGAGGACGGGGGAGAGCAGCGGCAGGGTGATGCGGGTGAAGGACTGCCAGGCACTGGCGCCGTCCACCCGGGCCGCCTCGTGCAGCTCTTTGGGGATGTCCTGCAGTCCCGCCAGGGAGATGATCATGACGTTGCCCACGCCCCACAGGGTCAGGACGATCAGCACCCAGCGGGCGTAGGGATCCGCCAGCCACGCGAGCGCGTTGATGCTGAAGAGGTCCAGGAGGCCGTTGGCCGACCCCGAGTCACGATCGAAGATCATCTTGAAGGCGAGGGCGCCACCGACCGGCGGCACCACGGCGGGCAGGTACAGCAGCGTGCGGAACAGGCCGCGGCCCCGGATCGGCTGGTTCACCAGGACCGCCAGGAACAGCCCCGCCACGATCGTCAGCGGCACGGTCATCGCGGTGAACGCCCCGGTGCGGGCCAGGGACAAAAGCGTCTCCGAGTCGGAGAACACCTCCTTGTAGTTGTCCAGGCCCACAAAGCGGGATCTCTTCGACAGCCCGTCGGAGTTGGTGAAGCTCAGCCACAGGGCGTAGCCGAGCGGATAGGCCGTCAGGGCCAAAAACCCCAGCACCCAGGGACCGGCGAAGACATAAAAGGACCAGGCCCTGCGCGTCGTCAGTGAGCGGCGCCGGCGCGGCGGCCGCCCGGCCGCCGCACCGGCCGGGCTCTGCACAGCAGGCCCGGCAGACGCCTCGGTGAGCTGGCCGGTGCTCACCCCACCAGCTCCTTGCCCTTGGCGAGCTGGTCGTTCATCTGCTGGTTCAGCGCGTCCGCGACCTTGCCCGCGGAGGTACCGGACTTGACCGCACCCGGCAGCACCTTGCTGATCACTCCGTCCAGGGCCGCGATCTGGGCGTACGGGGTGAAGGTCAGGGCCGAGAAGTGGGCGAGCTCCTGCTCCTGCACCTTGAAGGCCTGCTTCTGGTACGGCTTGTCCTGCGGCATCTTCGCGCGCAGCGACTTCAGCGCGGGAATGCCCCAGCCGCCGGCGGCCCGGCCCCGGGCGGGCTCTTTGCCGAAGAACCACTCGAAGAACTTCCAGGCCGCGTCCTTGTTCTTGGCGTCCCTGGGCATCCAAAAGCCGGTGGCGCCGAAGCAGGGACTGATACGGCTGCTGCCCAGCTGGGGCGCGGGCGCGAAGCGGGAGACCTCGGCGACCTTGGGATCGCCGGCGATGGCCCCGCCGAACCAGTAGCCGTCGGCGGCCATCGCCATCCGGCCGGCCTGGTAGGTCGGCCAGTCCCAGCCGTCCGGGTTCGGGTTGGCGACGCTCGGGCCGATGTCGGCCTTCGTGTAGTCCAGGTACCACTGCAGCGCCTTGCGCGCCTCGGGGGAGGAGAAGTCCACCGAGGCCAGGTCCTCGGCGAACAGGCTGCCGCCGGCCGACGCGGTCATGCCCATCAGCTGGGAGAAGTAGCCCAGTCCGGTGGCGTTCAGGCCGTACACCTTCACCTTGCCCAGCCGGCGCTTGGTCAGCTCCTTGCCCAGGTCCAGCCACTCCTCGCAGGACAGCGGCTCACTCTCGCTGGGCAGGTCCAGCTTCGCGGCCTCGAACAGGTCGGAGCGGTACCAGAACATCTGGTCCTGCGAGAAGTCCTTGGCCATGCCGTAGCGCGGGCCCGCGCCCTGCTTGCCGCCGTCGTACCGCCACAGGTCGTTGACCGGGTCGAGGTCGGCGGGCTTGAGCACCGTGCTCTTGGCGAAGTACGGGTCCAGATCGGCCATCAGGCCGCGCGCGGCGAAGTACGGGGTTTCCACAGCACCGAGCCCGCGCACCACGTCCGGCGGGGTCTTACCGGCCAGCATGGCGTTGAGCTTGGTGGAGTCGGTCTTGAGGAACCTGATCTTCACGCCCAGTGCCTGCTGGGCGGCCTTGATGTCGAAGTCCTCCTTCTCGCACATGATGGTGAGCGTCGTGCTGCCGCCCGTCGAACCACCGCCGCCCGAGCCGTCGTCGACGGGAGCGGCACAGCCGGACAACGCGGCGGCACCCAGCGCGGCACCGGAGTAGGTGAGGAAACGACGTCTGTCGAGAGACCCTGTAGCGGGAACGGACATGACTGGACAGCCTTTCGTACGGG
>NZ_JNWJ01000157.1:0-4964 GCF_000716805.1 Streptomyces yerevanensis
GACACAGTGGACGCGAGCAATCTGGGGACAAGCCCTCGGCCTATTAGTACCGGTCACCTCCACACCTTGCGGTGCTTCCAGATCCGGCCTATCAACCCCATCGTCTCTGGGGAGCCTTAACCCCTCAAGGGGGTGGGAGTCCTCATCTCGAAGCAGGCTTCCCGCTTAGATGCTTTCAGCGGTTATCCCTCCCGAACGTAGCCAACCAGCCATGCCCTTGGCAGAACAACTGGCACACCAGAGGTTCGTCCGTCCCGGTCCTCTCGTACTAGGGACAGCCCTTCTCAAGACTCCTGCGCGCGCAGCGGATAGGGACCGAACTGTCTCACGACGTTCTAAACCCAGCTCGCGTACCGCTTTAATGGGCGAACAGCCCAACCCTTGGGACCGACTCCAGCCCCAGGATGCGACGAGCCGACATCGAGGTGCCAAACCATCCCGTCGATATGGACTCTTGGGGAAGATCAGCCTGTTATCCCCGGGGTACCTTTTATCCGTTGAGCGACGGCGCTTCCACAAGCCACCGCCGGATCACTAGTCCCGACTTTCGTCCCTGCTCGACCCGTCGGTCTCACAGTCAAGCTCCCTTGTGCACTTACACTCACCACCTGATTGCCAACCAGGCTGAGGGAACCTTTGGGCGCCTCCGTTACTCTTTAGGAGGCAACCGCCCCAGTTAAACTACCCATCAGACACTGTCCCCGATCCGGATCACGGACCCGGGTTAGACATCCAGCACGACCAGACTGGTATTTCAACGACGACTCCCCCTGAACTGGCGTCCAGAGTTCACAGTCTCCCAGCTATCCTACACAAGCCGAACCGAACACCAATATCAAACTGTAGTAAAGGTCCCGGGGTCTTTCCGTCCTGCTGCGCGAAACGAGCATCTTTACTCGTAGTGCAATTTCACCGGGCCTATGGTTGAGACAGTCGAGAAGTCGTTACGCCATTCGTGCAGGTCGGAACTTACCCGACAAGGAATTTCGCTACCTTAGGATGGTTATAGTTACCACCGCCGTTTACTGGCGCTTAAGTTCTCAGCCTCGCCCGACCGAAGTCGGACTAACCGGTCCCCTTAACGTTCCAGCACCGGGCAGGCGTCAGTCCGTATACCTCGCCTTACGGCTTCGCACGGACCTGTGTTTTTAGTAAACAGTCGCTTCTCGCTGGTCTCTGCGGCCACCCCCAGCTCAAGGAGCAAGTCCTCTCACCGGTGATGGCCCCCCTTCTCCCGAAGTTACGGGGGCATTTTGCCGAGTTCCTTAACCATAGTTCACCCGAACGCCTCGGTATTCTCTACCTGACCACCTGAGTCGGTTTGGGGTACGGGCCGCCGTAAAACTCGCTAGAGGCTTTTCTCGACAGCATAGGATCATCCACTTCACCACAATCGGCTCGGCATCGGGTCTCACCCACATGTCATCCGGATTTACCTGGATGACGGGCTACACCCTTACCCCGGGACAACCACCGCCCGGGCTGGACTACCTTCCTGCGTCACCCCGTCACTCACCTACTACCAGCTTGGGCCGGCGGCTCCACCACTTTCCTTCCCCCGAAGGGTCCGGAACGGCTTCACGGCCTTAGCATCACTGGATTCAGCGTTTGACGCTTCACAGCGGGTACCGGAATATCAACCGGTTCTCCATCGACTACGCCTGTCGGCCTCGCCTTAGGTCCCGACTTACCCTGGGCAGATCAGCTTGACCCAGGAACCCTTGGTCAATCGGCGCACACGTTTCCCACGTGTGTATCGCTACTCATGCCTGCATTCTCACTCGTGAACCGTCCACCACTCGCTTACGCGGCGGCTTCACCCGGCACACGACGCTCCCCTACCCATCCGTACGGGCGTTGGCCCTGTTGTACGAATGACACGACTTCGGCGGTACGCTTGAGCCCCGCTACATTGTCGGCGCGGAATCACTTGACCAGTGAGCTATTACGCACTCTTTCAAGGATGGCTGCTTCTAAGCCAACCTCCTGGTTGTCTGTGCGACTCCACATCCTTTCCCACTTAGCGTACGCTTGGGGGCCTTAGTCGATGCTCTGGGCTGTTTCCCTCTCGACCATGGAGCTTATCCCCCACAGTCTCACTGCCGCGCTCTCACTTACCGGCATTCGGAGTTTGGCTAAGGTCAGTAACCCGGTAGGGCCCATCGCCTATCCAGTGCTCTACCTCCGGCAAGAAACACACGACGCTGCACCTAAATGCATTTCGGGGAGAACCAGCTATCACGGAGTTTGATTGGCCTTTCACCCCTAACCACAGGTCATCCCCCAGGTTTTCAACCCTGGTGGGTTCGGCCCTCCACGACCTCTTACAGCCGCTTCAGCCTGCCCATGGCTAGATCACTCCGCTTCGGGTCTTGAGCGCGCTACTGAATCGCCCTGTTCGGACTCGCTTTCGCTACGGCTCCCCCACACGGGTTAACCTCGCAACACACCGCAAACTCGCAGGCTCATTCTTCAAAAGGCACGCAGTCACGACGCACCGAGTAAACTCGATGCGCGACGCTCCCACGGCTTGTAGGCACACGGTTTCAGGTACTATTTCACTCCGCTCCCGCGGTACTTTTCACCATTCCCTCACGGTACTATCCGCTATCGGTCACCAGGGAATATTTAGGCTTAGCGGGTGGTCCCGCCAGATTCACACGGGATTTCTCGGGCCCCGTGCTACTTGGGTGTCTCTCCAACGAGCCGCTGATGTTTCGACTACGGGGGTCTTACCCTCTACGCCGGACCTTTCGCATGTCCTTCGCCTACATCAACGGTTTCTGACTCGTCGACCAGCCGGCAGACTGATCAAGAGAGATCCCACAACCCCGTACACGCAACCCCTGCCGGGTCTCACACGTGTACGGTTTGGCCTCATCCGGTTTCGCTCGCCACTACTCCCGGAATCACGGTTGTTTTCTCTTCCTGCGGGTACTGAGATGTTTCACTTCCCCGCGTTCCCTCCACACACCCTATGTGTTCAGGTGTGGGTGACAGCCCATGACGACTGCCGGGTTTCCCCATTCGGAAACCCCCGGATCACAGCCTGGTTGACGGCTCCCCGGGGACTATCGTGGCCTCCCACGTCCTTCATCGGTTCCTGGTACCAAGGCATCCACCGTGCGCCCTTAAAAACTTGGCCACAGATGCTCGCGTCCACTGTGCAGTTCTCAAACAACGACCAACCACCCATCACCCCGCGTGCCCGACACCCTCGCCTCTCCTCATCGCTTTCCACGCCGAAGCAGTACTCGCGACCCAGAGCAGGTCGAGTGTGCCGAATAGTCAACGTTCCACCCATGAGCAACCACCGCAGAACGTTCGCCTGCGTTGTGGCCCTGGACGCCGGCCCCGAAGAGCAGGCGCCTACCGAAGAGCAGGCGCCTATGATCCAGCCGCACCTTCCGGTACGGCTACCTTGTTACGACTTCGTCCCAATCGCCAGTCCCACCTTCGACCGCTCCCCCCACGGGCGGTGTGTACAAGGCCCGGGAACGTATTCACCGCAGCACTGCTGATCTGCGATTACTAGCAACTCCGACTTCATGGGGTCGAGTTGCAGACCCCAATCCGAACTGAGACCGGCTTTTTGAGATTCGCTCCACCTTGCGGTATCGCCGCTCATTGTACCGGCCATTGTAGCACGTGTGCAGCCCAAGACATAAGGGGCATGATGACTTGACGTCGTCCCCACCTTCCTCCGAGTTGACCCCGGCGGTCTCCCGTGAGTCCCCAACCCCTCCGAAGAGAGTTGCTGGCAACACGGGACAAGGGTTGCGCTCGTTGCGGGACTTAACCCAACATCTCACGACACGAGCTGACGACAGCCATGCACCACCTGTCACCCGGCCACAAGGGGGGCACCATCTCTGATGCTTTCCGGGCGATGTCAAGCCTTGGTAAGGTTCTTCGCGTTGCGTCGAATTAAGCCACATGCTCCGCTGCTTGTGCGGGCCCCCGTCAATTCCTTTGAGTTTTAGCCTTGCGGCCGTACTCCCCAGGCGGGGAACTTAATGCGTTAGCTGCGGCACCGACGACGTGGAATGTCGCCAACACCTAGTTCCCACCGTTTACGGCGTGGACTACCAGGGTATCTAATCCTGTTCGCTCCCCACGCTTTCGCTCCTCAGCGTCAGTAATGGCCCAGAGATCCGCCTTCGCCACCGGTGTTCCTCCTGATATCTGCGCATTTCACCGCTACACCAGGAATTCCGATCTCCCCTACCACACTCCAGCCTGCCCGTATCGAATGCAGACCCGGGGTTAAGCCCCGGGCTTTCACACCCGACGTGACAAGCCGCCTACGAGCTCTTTACGCCCAATAATTCCGGACAACGCTTGCGCCCTACGTATTACCGCGGCTGCTGGCACGTAGTTAGCCGGCGCTTCTTCTGCAGGTACCGTCACCGTGAGGCTTCTTCCCTGCTGAAAGAGGTTTACAACCCGAAGGCCGTCATCCCCCACGCGGCGTCGCTGCATCAGGCTTGCGCCCATTGTGCAATATTCCCCACTGCTGCCTCCCGTAGGAGTCTGGGCCGTGTCTCAGTCCCAGTGTGGCCGGTCGCCCTCTCAGGCCGGCTACCCGTCGTCGCCTTGGTGAGCCGTTACCTCACCAACCAGCTGATAGGCCGCGGGCTCATCCTCCACCGCCGGAGCTTTCAACCCCCACCCAGGAGAGTGGAAGTGATATCCGGTATTAGACCCCGTTTCCAGGGCTTGTCCCGGAGTGGAGGGCAGATTGCCCACGTGTTACTCACCCGTTCGCCACTAATCCCCCACCGAAGCGGGTTCATCGTTCGACTTGCATGTGTTAAGCACGCCGCCAGCGTTCGTCCTGAGCCAGGATCAAACTCTCCGTGAATGTTTACCGCGGAACCCCCGGGCGGAATAAGCCCGGCGGTTCACAGCGTCCTCGCTGTGTTGTTTTTCAAAGGAACCACGCCACCGGAAAGATCCGGTGG
>NZ_JNWJ01000158.1:0-3126 GCF_000716805.1 Streptomyces yerevanensis
CGCGTTGCGGGACAGCAGCACCTTGCCGGCCAGCTCGGAGTGCGAGATGCGGGCGTTGCGGGTCAGCTCGGCAATGATCTTCTCGTCGATGGCGTCCACAGCGGACCGTCTCCTTCGCGAATCGGTCGAGGTTGCAAACCCCCACGGCACGCGGATCGCAGGCGTGCCACAGACCGTGATGCGGCGCGGCGGCGGCACCCGCCCAGACCCCTGCTATTCCATGTGGGAACAGTCTCCGGTCGTTCCGGCTCGGCGGGGAGCCGGTGCTTTGGAAGGCCCGAGCTTAAACGACAAGCTCACCGTCCACGTGCGCGCCATCACGCTGCCCGCCCTGCAGCGCGGCGGGCCGTGGCACGAGATCGGTGTGGACGACCCGTACCGTCGTAGGGAGTGCTACTCGGACCGGTCAGCCGCTGACCCCGGGCAAGCCGCTCTGAACCCTTCTGAGCAAGCCGCCCTCAGCCACTCAGCCGGTGGCTTGCCCAGCCCGGCCCCGGACAGAGAGGCGCGTGATGCGATCCTTCGACGCCGGCGAGACGGTCGTACGACGCGACGTGCACCGCAGCGGCCGCGTGTGGAGCGAGCAGGCGCTGCGCGTCGTCGCCGACACCAGCGAGGCCCTGGTGACCGCCTGCGCGCCCGGTGCCCAAGCCCGCTGGCCCGCCCTGTATGCCAAGGCCCGCGCCGACGGCGACCGGTCGGTGCGCACCGAAGCGTTCGACGCAATGGCCACGGGGGAGTGGGAGCTCGCGCCCGGGATGTGGCAGGAGACCGAGCTGCTGCTGTGGAAGCCGCCGGCGGCGTGGTTCAGCATCAACGCGTTCTACACGAGCGCCGGTCTGCGGAACTGGTACGTGAACTTCGAGCACCCCACCCGCCGCACGCTCGACGGGTTTGACACCTTCGACCTCACCGTGGACCTGGTCGTCGACCCCGAACTGAGCCGCCTCACGTGGAAGGACGAAGACGAGTACGCCCATGTGCGGCGGCTCGGCATCGTCACCGACTCCGAGCACCAGGCCGTGGACGAGGCCCGCGCCCAGGTCCTCGGGATGCTCGAGGAACGCTCCGGCCCGTTCGCGAACGCCGCCGCGTGGACGTCCTGGCGGTGGGATGCAGCTTGGCCCCCGCCGCGCCTGCCGCTGTCGGCCACGACGGGGGTTGCACCAGCAGAGAGTTGAACCGTTGGCTGGACGGCTGCCTCCAGCAGGGGACCGAGGGTTGCACCGAATCGCATCGCAGCCGTGGTCGGCCCGACCATACCCACGACCATGGGCCCGACCACGGCTTGGGCACCGCCGGCCATGATCCCGACCACGGCAGGTCAGTGCGCTGCGGTACCGCGCTTGTCCGGTGCTATGAGTGGAGCTCCTGGCGCACATCCAGATAGCCGCGCAGCCGGACGCCGGGCTGCCCCGGATCCCGGGTCGTACGGTCCGCCGCCGCGGTCGCCCATCGCGCGGCGAGCAGCTCCTGGACGGCGAAGGCGGTCTGGTCGTCGCACGCCGCGATTTCTCTGAACTAAGGGTCGTCCCGCAATGACGGCTCATAGCTCCGGGAACGGCGGGGTGTCGTCCATCACTTGCAACAACTTCCGAGCAGGTGTCGCCTCCTCTGGCCGTACGGAGGAGGCGACACCCTCGATGACTGACCGGCCTGCGTACACGGCTGTCCTTGCGGCTGCCTCCCAGCCGGTTTGCTGCCGGTAGCTCGCGTCGTGTGTGCGGTTCCGGGTCGCCGCAGCGGCGGAGTGCCACTGGTCGGTCCGGCAGATACTTCCCAGCAGGTCTAACAACTCGGCCTTGCAGGCCACGTGAGGGGACCCGGCCAGTTCGAGAAGGAACGGGACCGTGGGAGCTGTCGCCTCGCCAACGACGAACCCCAGCGAACAGATGGCATCGCCCAGGTTATCGATGGCGATGCGGGCCGTGTCCTCATCCCCATATGCGATCCGGGACAGCAGAGGGGGAATAGCGCCAGCCGCAGCCCCCGTCGCATCGCGCAGTTCTCCCCAGCGAACCCCGGAGACGCTCCTCAGCAGACTTCCCACGCCCTGCACCTCATCAGATCCTCGTATACCGGCCCGGCGGTGCTTTAAGCATGGTGCAGCTATGGGTGAGGCCCCGGCCAGGCGGTTCGTGACCGGCTGGTGCAACAGGCCCCGGCTTGGCGCGATGATCTTGCTGTGACTGGAGTGATCACTGCCTCGGCTCCGTCCTGGATAGCCCCGTTCACTGGGCTGAGCCCGCGCTGCTTCGGCAAGCTGGTGACCGCGCTGCGCCGTGAGGGGGCCGATGAGGTGCGGCGGGGTCGGCCGTGGGGGCTGCCGCTGGAGGATCGGGTGTTGCTGGTCACGGCTTACTGACGCACGAACTTGACGCTGCGCCAGCTTGCCCCGCTCTTTGGGGTATCGAAGTCCGCGGCCGACCGCGTCGTCAGACACCTCGGCCCCCTGCTCGCGCTCAGGCCGCGCAAGCGGTTCCGCAGGAACACTGTGCTCATCGTGGACGGAACCCTGGTCCCCACACGCGACCACACGGTGGCCGAGCAGTCGAAAAACTACCGATACTCCACGAATCACCAGGTCGTCATCGACGCCGACACCCGGCTCGTCGTGGTGGTCGGCCGGCCCGTGCCCGGCAACCGTAATGACTGCAAGGCATGGGACCTGTCCGGCGCGAAGGCCGCCGTCGGCAACACGATGGTGATCGCGGACGGCGGCTACCGGGGCACCGGTCTGGTCATCCCGCACCGTCGCGAACGCGGGCAGCACGAACTGCCCGCCTGGAAGGAGGAGCACAATGCCTCCCACCGCCAGGTCCGGGCCCGCGTCGAGCACGCCTTCGCCCGGATGAAAACCTGGAAGATCCTTCGCGACTGCCGATTGAAGGGCGACGGCGTACACCACGCGATGAGCGGCATCGCTCGCCTGCACAACCTCACCATCGCCGGATAGACAAGCGGACCGAACACCGGCCGACCTCGCCCGCACCCGCCCGAAGATCCTTTACGGGACAAGCCTTAGGCCCAATGCCGTTGCTTTTGCTGTGGGCGTAGGCTGGTTGGGAGTCGGTGCCGGGGGTGGTGCGGGTGGCTGCAAGTGCGTCTGACTTATCGGGTCTTGGC
>NZ_JNWJ01000159.1:0-3740 GCF_000716805.1 Streptomyces yerevanensis
CTCAAAACCCGCACCACCTACGACGAGGCAACCGCGTGGTCACACCACGCCTACCCCCAGCCCGCTTGACACCCCAACGACATGGGGTGTCTGACCGGCTGCTCGGCGACTCAGCGGAGGATTCATGACCAGCGACGACAGCAGCCTGTTCAGTCCACCCGGAGCCCCCGGCTACGCGGAAGCGGACTCCTCCTTCCAGCTCGCGGCACCGGTCAATCCGGCCAGGGCGTTCACCGCCCGCTCGATCGACGACGTCGTCCGCGCCGCCGCACGCCGGGCGGGCCGCTGCTGCTGAACACACCGGCCACTGTTCCGTGGCCTGGGCTCACCACTGGGCCGTCGGCATGCTCGTGGACGCCGGTGCCTTCATTTGCCCTCAAGAAGGCGGTCCAGATCCAAACCACGCGAGGAAAGGGCGGAGTGGTGGCGTGCGCCGACCATGCCGGCCGGGACGCGCAATGAAGTCACTGCCGTCCCGGCCGGCATGGCGTTTCGCGGCTCCTGCTCTGGATCCGCGGCTCGACCTCACCGGGCGGACGCCCCGGGCAGGTTCAGCGGCCGATCTTGTCCAGCTCGGCGAGTTCCTCCTCGGAGAGCGAGAGTCCCGCGCCGGTGACGTTCTCGCGCAGGTGGGCCATCGACGAAGTGCCGGGAATGAGCAGAATGTTCGGTGACCGCTGCAGCAGCCAGGCCAGGGCGACCGACATTGGCGTCGCATCCAGCCGGGCGGAGACCGCGGTCAACGCCGCGGACTGCAGCGGGGTGAAGCCGCCGAGCGGGAAGAACGGAACGTAGGCGATGCCCTTGGCGGCAAGGTCGTCGATCAGTTCGTCATCCTGACGGTAGGCGAGGTTGTACATGTTCTGCACGCACACGATCGGCGCGATCGCCTGCGCCTCGGCGACCTGCTCCGCCGTCGTGTTACTCACTCCCAGGTGCCGGATCAGGCCCTCCTGCTGGAGTTCGACGAGGGCCTCGAAGGGCTCGGCGAGCGAGCCGGGCCGGGGCCCCTGGGCGTCGCCGAGCCGGAGATTGACCACGTCGAGAGCGTCGACTCCGAGGTCCTCAAGGTTCTCCTGCACGGCGCGGCGCAGATCCTCGGGCCGACGGGCAGGGGGCCAGCCGCCCTGCTCATCGCGGACCGCGCCGACCTTCGTCACGATGTGAAGTGATGCGGCATAGGGGTGCAGCGCTTCACGGATCAGCTGGTTGGTGACGCGTGGTCCGTAGGCGCCGGAGGTGTCGATGTGGTTGATGCCCAGGGCGGCGGCCTCACGCAGGACCGCGAGCGCGCCGTCGTGATCGGCGGGCATGCCCATGACGCCGGGGCCGGCGAGCTGCATAGCGCCGTACCCGAAGCGGTTGACGGTCAGGTCGCCCAGGGTCCAGGTCCCGCCGGGCAGTGACGGGGAGGGTGTGTTCGTGGTCTCGCTCATGCCGTCGATGGTCACTCCCGGACAGGCATCGCATCCAATACCGATACGGTGCGCTGTCATACCCAGTGGGTATCACCGAGGTATGCTGGGGTCATGGACACCTTGGAGACCCGCGAGCTGAGGTACTTTCTGGCCGTCGCCGAGGAACTGCACTTCGGCCGTGCCGCCAAGCGCCTTGGCATCGCGCAGCCACCGCTGTCCCGGGCGATTCAGCAGCTCGAGCGGCGCCTCGGCGTCGCCCTACTGCAGCGCAACCGCCGCGGCGTCGCCTTGACCGACGCCGGAGAGATGCTGCTGCACGAGGGCCGCGCGGCCCTCGACGCGACCACCGCCGCCGCCCGCCGCACACGCCGCGCCGGCGGCGCCGACCGTCCGGGCAGCTCCCGCAACCGCCTGGTACTTGCGGTGAAGGCCGGCTCATCCCACGAACTGTTGCACAAGCTCCTCGACGCCTACGCGGCCGAGCCCGACGCCGCCGAGATCGAGGTACTGCCGAGCGGCACGTGCGAGCAGGGCGAGATGCTGCGTGACGGCCGCGCCGATGTGGCGCTCATGCACGCGCCGTTCAACTCCCTCACCGGGTTCGACAGCGAGGAGCTGATGACAGAAGGGCAGATCGCCGTCTTGCCCGCCGGGCACCCCCTCGCCACGCACAGGACACTGTCCCTCGCCGACATCAGCAACATCCCCGATCTTCCGCTCGCCCGCTGGGCCCACGACGGTGCCTACCCACCCGGCCCGGGCCCCGAGATCCACGACCAGACGCAGCTGGCCCAGTTGATCGCCCTCGGTCGCACCGCGGCCGTCTTCCCCGACTCCGCCCGCTCCTGGCTGTGGGCCGAGCACACCGCCGTCCCCCTCACCGACGCGCCCCCCGTCGTCACCCACATCGCGTGGCCCGCGCACAGCCGCTCCCTCGCCCTCGCGGGGCTGATCCGCACAGCCACCCGGCTATGACCGGCCCCGGAGAACGTCGGATGACTCATCACAGCGTCCCCCTTTTGCCTTCATGGGACTGTGAAAATTCAATGGCCCCGTTCGGCAGTCGGCAGCGCACCAGGCAGTGGACGCCTTGCCGAACCGTGCGAAACGGTGTTCACGGCATGAGGAACTCGGCACGGCAGGCACTTGAACCGCAGCGGCGTCCGGACAGAACATGTACGCCACAAGAAGGCGTCGGAACATCGAACACGTGGTGGATCACCGGAGATGAACAGCACTGGATCGCAGACCGACCTGGCGCCCGGGGCGTTCGCCGTGGATTCCAGGGTCCCGGGTGCGGCACCGCGAGGATTCGATGCCTTCCGTCGTGGATGGCAGACGCAGATCGGCGATGTCTTCCCCCTGCCGGCCTTCAGCCCGGCCACGATCGCCGACTTCCGGCTCAAGGGACGCGTCGCCAGGGTGCGCGATGTGGTGATCGCTGATCTCCACATGGCGTCGGCCACCCGGGTCGCGGACCCCGCGGGCGGCGATCGGGACCTGGTGGTGATCCACGTATTACGGCGCGGCGCATGGACGTTGGGCGGCCTGCCCGATCGCGACGAGCACACCGTATCGACCGGGCAGTTCCTTTTCCGGCACTTCGGGCGGCGGATGCCCTTCGAGACGGCGCCGCACACCACGGCGCAGTTCCTTTTCCTGCCCTCCGCGACGCTCAGACGTGGAACCACAGTTGGCTCCCGCACTCACCCGGGCCGCGAAGGACCTCGCCAACAGCCATCTCGCCCATCCCGAGCTGTCCCCGACGATGCTGGCACGCGAACTCAACGTCTCCGTACGCACCCTGCAGCGGGCATTCGCCACGGTAGGAGAGTCGGCGACCGCCTACATCCGCCACCGGCGGCTGGAAGAAGCCCGGCTCGCCCTCACATCGCCATCCGGCCGGTGGAGCATCTCGGAACTCGCCGCCCACTGGCACTTCACCGACAGCAGCCACTTCATCCGCGCCTTCAAGAAACACTACGGCCAAACGCCCACCGAATATGCCCGCTCGACCGGATCGGCCGCACGCTGAACCAACCTGAAGCAGGGCCTGACGCATGAACTGACCGATGACGCCGGGAAGTTGACCGCACTGTATTTACCAAATGTCACCACCCCGCAGAACACCACGAGTTAAAGACCAGCACACTCGAAGACGATCACGGACGAAAACCCCGCCGCTTCTTCGAACAGTCAAAGCACTACGGAGCGGCTTTGCCATCATGGTCACCATGAGTCAACGAGACCGCTCCCGTCCCCTGGCTGTGCAACACAACTTCAGCGACGATGAAATCGAGCACGGACTCAAAGCTGTTCGCC
>NZ_JNWJ01000160.1:0-4415 GCF_000716805.1 Streptomyces yerevanensis
GTGGTAGAGCTGGCCGATCATGCGGTTGAAGAGGTTGCGCTGGGCGGCGGCGTGCCAGTCGCCGCGCTGGCGTCGTCGCCGGTAGTGGGCGTTCGCTCCGGCGGATGCTCGCAGTGAGGCGAAGGCCCAGAGGTAGCCGGCGTGGTTGAGCCGGTCGTTCTTCACCCACCGTCGCGTGATGGCCGACTTCTTGCCGGAGGCCCTGGTGATGGGTGAGGAGCCGGCGTATGCCTTCAGGCCGCGGGCGTCGATGAAGCGGGTGCGGTCGTCCCCGATTTCAGCCAGGATCCGGGCGGCGAGCTGGATGCCGAGCCCGGGGAAGCTCAGCAGGATCTCGGCGTCCGGGTGCTGAGGGAACGCCTCTTCCACCGCCTCGGCGAGGTCGTCGGCTGCGGTGCAGGCTGCTTCCAGCTGGATAAGGAGGGCGAGCATCTGCTTGCCGAGCGCCTCCTCGACCAGCGGCGGCTGGTGGGCCCACTCGGCACGGAAGACGTCGCGGACGCGGTCGGCCTCAACCTCGATGCCCCGCTTGCGGCCGGCTCGTTTCAGAGCGGCCTGGAGCTGGGTGCGGGTCAGCCGCGCGGCTCGGGAGGGAGTCGGTGCGGCTTTGAGGAATTCGCGGGCCTCGGGGCGACACAGGCCGTTGGTCCAGGTGGCGAAGGCTTCCAAGGCAGCGGGGTAGTACTCGCGCAGCAGGGAGCGGAGTTGGTTGGCGATCTGCTGCCGGTTCCACAGAGCGTCCTGTTGGGCTCGGGCGAGGACGGCGATCGCCCGGCCGAGGTCACTGTCCTGCGGCAGCGGCCGGTGGGCGTGCATGTCGGTGCGCAGGATGTTCGCGAGCACGAGGGCGTCGCCGGGGTCGGACTTCTTGCGCGAGACCGAGTGGCGGTCGCGGTAGCGGGCGGCGGCCAGCGGGTTGATCGCGTATACCTTCCGTTTTCCGGTCCGCAGCACGGCAACCAGCAGGCCGCGGGAGGTCTCGATCGCCACGGGGATCGGGTTGTCTTCTGTGTCTCCGTGTTCGGCGAGCAGTTCCAGAAGCAGTTTGTAGCCGGCCGCGTCGTCGGTGATGTGCCGCTTGGCAACCAACACCCCGGCGTCGTTGACCAGGGCAACGTCGTGGGTTCGTTCCGCCCAGTCGATTCCGCAGTAGATCAAGGTTGTCCCTCCCCGATGTGTAGGAGTTTGCGCTGGTCACGAGCGCATGCGGGCCACGCGAGCGACCTAATCCCAGGCATCAACCATCTTGCGGATGCGCCTCCACCTCACTAGCCGTTCGTGGCACCAGCGCACCCCACGGGCCTCGGTCTGCGCGGGAGCTCAAACAGCTCGGGCGTATCGAGAGGTCACCGTGCGGCGGGCTCGCACCACTAACACCAACGAGTGATCAAGTGGCGGGTGTTGACGGTGGTGGCGGCCCGCTGCACCGCATGTCGCCGCTCTGCCTTGAGGCCTCACACGCCAGGGCCTCTTAGGGCATCCATGCGGCACCCACGCGACCGCCACCACCATGAGCGCCAAGACCGCGCACGCTGTCTAAAGCGAGGCGTTGCCTGCCCGGCAGCCACGAGGTGTCGCGGTCCGGTCGCCCGCCGCGTCGTGCGATTGCCTCGCGCACGTGTACGGCAACGCGGCCGACCATCCCGATCGGGTACGCCGCTATCCGTCGGACATGACGGACGCGGAGTGGGCGGCCATCCGGCCGTTGCTGCCGGTGCCGGCCTGGCTCCAGGGCAGAGGCGGGCAGCCCGAGAGCTACTGCCACCGCCAGATGCTGGACGCGATCCGCTACCTGGTCGCGGGCGGGATCTCCTGGCGGGCGATGCCCGCGGACTTCCCCGCCTGGGGCCGGGTCTACGCCTTCTTCCGCCGCCGGCGCAAGCACGGGCTGATCGCCGAGTTCCACGACCGGCTGCACGGACGGGTCAGGGAGCGCGAGGGCCGTGAGGCCGAGCCCACGGCGGGGATCATCGACGCGCAGTCGGTACGGGCCGCCGCGACGGTGCCGGCCTCCTCACGCGGCTACGACGGCGGGAAGAAGGTGCCGGGCCGCAAACGGCACATCGTGACCGACTGCCTGGGCCTGCTCCTGGTCGTCTGCGTCACCGCCGCGAACATCGGCGACCGGGACGCCGCCGTGGGCCTGCTGACCCGGCTGCGCCGCCTGCACCGCGACATCACCCTCGTCTGGGCCGACAGCGGCTACACCGGCTCCCTCGTCGACTGGTGCCGGGACAAACTCGCCCTGACCCTGCAGATCGTCAAACGCACCGACGACATGCAGGGGTTCGTGGTGCTCCCCAGACGCTGGGTGGCAGAGCGCACATTCGCGTGGCTGATGAACTCCCGCCGCCTGGCCCGTGATGACGAAACGCTGCCCGCTTCCAGCGAGGCGATGATCCACTGGTCGATGGTCACACGGACGGGCCGGCGTCCGGCCCGGCCACGGACCGCAGGCCGACGCTGAATGCCCCCGACGTCTCCTGCAGCAGCCACCCGCGCTCCGCCAGACGCCTGGCCTTCGAGCGCACCCCCTCGACCTTCGCCGGCGTCGTCTCAAGACCCAGCCCCACCGCGATCTCCCTGGCCTTGAGCGGCCCTTGGCCCGCCGGGGTGCGCCCCTCCAGCACGCCCAGAATCCGCTGGCAGTCCGGCGCCAGCACCGTCACCGGCAGCCCCTCCCGCCAGGGCGGCACCGTCGAGCCCGGCACCGGCGCGGGCGAGGGCGCCGCTTCCTCCTCCGCCCCGGCCTCGGTCACGGCAGTCGTCCCGGCCGCGGAAGCGGCCAGCGCCTCGACCAGTTCCTCCCGCGCGATCACCCGCCGGTCCAGCTCGATCTCCGCGGCCTCCAACACCTCGGCCAACCGCGCGGCTTCCTCCCGCAGGCCCTCCACCCGCCCCCGGGCAGCCGCCTCCCGTTCCTCCAGCATTCCCAGCACCGACGCCACCGCGCACCCCTCGGCCATGAAGCGGACACAAGACGCCGCATCCCTCCCTCACCCCGAGCGGAACCATGCCTGACCAGCAGAAATCAAGGGATCACGTTCGGTTGAGAGACGGCTTCTAAGCCTGGGCCGAAGTCCCATGGGGTGTGCGGTGAGCAGGATCATGAGCCCGAGGGTGACGATATGGCGCGCTTCTTCCTCGTGCTGGTCTTCCTTCCAGGTGCTCCAGGCGCGAACCCAAGTCGGCTAGCAACGCCAGGGTGACGAGCGCGAGGCCGGCGTGGATCGTCCGCCGCTCGCGTTCTGCCCGCTGTCTTGCTCTCCCGGCTCGCGCCTTTGCCGCCTCCAGAGCGGCCTCGCGCTCAGCTCGGGTGGCGTGGTGGCGGCAACCTCGGCCGATCTCCTGGGGGAGTTTGCATGGAGTCCCTTTCTTGGTGGGACGTCCGCAGCGCGGCGCCGCTCGCCGTCTTCGAGAGCGGCCGTACCTGGTGGACATGGGGCGCATCGTGAACCACCCGCTCACACCGCCGGGGCACAACGGCCAAAGCAGGGGCTACGCACCGCTACCAAGTCGACCTTTGTGTATGCGACTTGGCTGCCATCGCCTCGACTTAGGGCACACAGAGGGCACGACACCCTCAAGTTGGACTAGACAAGAAACAAACCCCAG
The DNA here is from genome assembly GCF_000716805.1 of Streptomyces yerevanensis. NCBI lineage: Bacteria > Bacillati > Actinomycetota > Actinomycetes > Kitasatosporales > Streptomycetaceae > Streptomyces > Streptomyces yerevanensis. The sequence continues at coordinate 3,616 of NZ_JNWJ01000160.1, forward strand.
GCCGCTGACCTGGGGCTTAATCATGGAGCGGGTGACGAGAATCGAACTCGCGCTCTCAGCTTGGGAAGCTACGGCGCTTGGGTAGTCGCTGTGGCTCTGACCTGCACAGAGGTCTTCCCCATGGGTGGTCGCGCGGGTTGGATCGCACCGCTGTTGACCGTGGTTGTCCGCCCTTACGGGCACGCTGTGGGCACGGCGTCGGAGTAAGCGGTCTGGGAGTGGCCGACGGACCTTCGGAGGGGTCCGCATCCATGCGCTTCAGCCCAGCCAGAGATGCTGATTGCAGACGCGCACGGTCGCCTGCCCCCAGCTGTCACTCGACGTCGACTCCGTAGAAGCGAGCGAGGCCGTCGAGGCCGTCCGCCCAGCCCTGGCCGAGGGCGCGTAGCTCCCATGCGGGTCGGCCGTCGACGGGGTGGCGGTGCAGCTCGGCGACGACCATGGCTCGGATGTCCGGGTCTGCGGGAGGCTGGAAGGTCCATGCGGCCTCGCTGTCTTCATCCCCCCATTTTTCTGATGAGCCCGTGCCATGGTGGAGGTCATGCCGATGCCGGTAAGGAACCGCCAGATCACCCCTCGAGCCGCGCGGACTACGGCATGGACTCGCTTACGGCGGTCAACACTGTGGTCGACCTCGAGCAGCGGTTCGCCGTCGCCTTCCCCGACGACAGGATCATGTTCGCCATGCTCCATTCCGCCCGCACCCTGTGGAACGCCCTGTCGGAGCTGATCGCGTGAACACCCTCTGGAAGAGCCTGCCCAGCGACGTCGTCCCGGACGTGGTCGACGCCGAGCCGCTC
>NZ_JNWJ01000161.1:0-2976 GCF_000716805.1 Streptomyces yerevanensis
TCCTTGTACCAGGACTCGATGACGGCGTTGCCCCAGAAGTCGCGGCGGCGGTCGTCGTGGACGTTCCAGCGGTACGTCTCGTGGTCGGGGTCACCGGTGTAGTAGTCGGAGGTGTAGATCTCCACGCGGTGGCCGTCGGGGTCGCGCAGGTAGAGGTAGAAGGCGTTGGAGACGCCGTGCCGGCCGGGGCCGCGTTCGATGTGGTGCTCCTTGCGCAGCGAGCCGAACAGGTCGGCCGCGCGCAGGACCTGGTGGGACTCGTGGGTGGCCACGCCGAGGTGGTGCAGGCGGGGGCCTGCGCCGCCGGTGAAGGCGACGTCGTGGACGGTCTGCTTGCGGTACATCCAGGCCGCGTACAGCTCGTGCTCGTCGCCCTCGATGGTTTCCGAGCAGCCGAAGCCGAGGGACTGGTAGTGGGCGTAGGCGGCCGGGATGTCGGGGGTGCAGAGGTTGAAGTGGTCCAGGCGGGCGATCTCGGCGCCGTGGCGCAGGTCGTAGCGCTGGATGAGGCGCTCGGCGCGGGCGATCTCATAAAAGAACTCGACGGGGAAGCCGAGCGGGTCGATGACGCGGACCGCGTCGCCGATCCCGTGCGTGCCCTCGCCCTTCTTCAACCGCTTGACCGGGCAGCCGAGTTGGGTGAAGTACTTCTCCGCTGTGTCGACGTCCTCGGGGGTGCGGACCCGGTAGGAGAGGTGGTCAAGAGCGGCCGTCTCCCCACGCCTCAGCACCAGGGAGTGGTGGGTGAGTTCGTCGGTGCCGCGCAGGTACAGCGACTCGGTGTCCTCGTACTGGACGTGGAAGCCGAGCATGTCGGCCCAGAACCAGCGGGCGGCCGCCAGGTCGGTGACGGCGAGCTGGGCGTAGGCGGACCGGATGACATCCGGGGCGTCGGGGGCGTTCGAGGCGGTCATGAGGTGGCTCCGAAGCGGGGGGTGTGCACTTCGCCGAGGGCGACGTGGACGATCTTCGATTCGGTGTAGAAGTCGATGCTGTGGGCGCCGCCCTCGCGGCCCACGCCGGAGGCCTTGACCCCGCCGAACGGGGTGCGCAGGTCGCGGACGTTGTGGGAGTTGATCCAGACCATGCCGGATGCGACGGCGTGCGCGATGCGGTGGCCGCGCTTGAGGTTGGAGGTCCAGACGTAGGCGGCCAGCCCGAACTGGGTGGCGTTGGCGAGTTCCACGGCCTCGGTCTCGTCGTCGAAGGGGGCGACGGCCACGACCGGGCCGAAGATCTCCTCCTGGAAGATACGGGCGTCGCGTTCGACGTCGGCGAAGACGGTGGGCTGGAGGTAGTTGCCGTCGGCGAGGTGGTCGGGGCGCTCACCCCCTGCGACCAGGCGGGCCTCCTTCCTGCCGATCTCCACGTAGTTCAGGACGCGCTCGTAGTGGTCGGGGTGGACCAGTGCGCCGACCTCGGTGGCCGGGTCGGACGGCAGCCCGACGCGGACGTCGGCGGCCCGCTTTGCCAGCCGGCGGGTGAACTCCTCGTACAGCGGGCGCTCGACCAGGACGCGGGAACCGGCCGTGCAGCGCTCCCCGTTGAGGGAGAACACACCGAAGACGACCGAGTCCAGCGCGGCCTCGAGGTCGGCGTCGGCGAAGACGACGACCGGGGACTTGCCGCCCAGCTCCATGGAGACGGTCTTCAGGTGCTGGGCGGAGGAGCGGATGATGTGCCGGCCGGTGTCGGAGGAGCCGGTGAAGGAGATCAGCGGCACGTCCGGGTGGTCGACGAGGGCCTGGCCGGCCTCCTCGCCGAGGCCGTGGACGATGTTCACCACCCCGGCAGGAACCCCGGCCTCGGCGAAGATCTCCGGCCACAGGCTTGCGGACAGCGGGGTCCACTCGGCGGGCTTGAGGATCAGCGTGCAGCCGGAGGCCAGGGCCGGGGCGAGCTTCCAGCTCTCCAGCATGAACGGGGTGTTCCACGGTGTGATCAGTCCGGCGACTCCCACCGGGGTGCGCACCACATAGCTGAACTGCTCCTCGCCCTGCCGGAACGCCTCCTCGCCGAGCGCGACGATGACATCCGCGAAGTAGCGGAAGTTCTCCGCCGCACGCCGGGCCTGGCCGCGGGCCTGGGTGATCGGCAGCCCGGAGTCGTACGACTCGAAGGCGGCGAGCCGGTCGTGCCGGGCCTCGACGGCGTCGGCGATCCGGTACAGGACACCCGCGCGTGCCCGGTTGGACAGCCCGGCCCACTGCGGGAACGCGACCCGGGCAGCCGTCACCGCCCGGTCCACGTCGGCCGCGGAACCGCGCGCGGCCTGTGCGTAGGCCGTGTTGGAGACCGGGTCGGCGACATCGAAGGTGCGTCCGTCCGCGGCGTCGACGAGGGCACCGCCGATCCAGTGCCGGATCACGGTGGGAAGGTGCTCAGGGGTGGTGCTCACTGCGCGGCTCCGATCTGCTGGGTGAGGTCTCCGCCCTCGCGGAGCAGCGCGCGGATCTTCGACAGGCCCGCGTCGGTGGGAGAGGTGAGCGGCGGGCGGACATGGGGCGCCGCGATACGTCCCTGCTGGTGCAGCACCCACTTCACCGGCGCCGGGTTCGTCTCGACGAACAAGAGGTCGACCAGCGGGTGCAGGCGGTAGTGCAGATCGCGGGCACCGTCGAAATCGCCCGCCTCCCACAGCTCGTACATCCGAGCCACCGCGCCGGGCGCGAGATTGGCGACGGCTGAAACGAAACCCGCACCGCCGAGCGCGAGCAGCGGCAGGCACAGCAGCTCGATGCCCGACCACACCAGCAGTGAGCGCCCGCAGGCGTGCAGCACGCGCGAGAAGTGCTCGAAGTCCTTGGTGGTCTCCTTGACGCCCACGAAGTTCTCGAAGTCGGTGAACAGCCGCTTCACTGTCTCGGGCGCGATGTCGACGGCCGTGCGCGAGGGCACGTTGTACGCGACGATCGGCAGATCCGGGAACTCCCGGGCCACCGTCGCGTACCACTGATACAGCGCCTCCTGCGTGGG
>NZ_JNWJ01000162.1:0-2418 GCF_000716805.1 Streptomyces yerevanensis
GCACCGGTAGGCCGTGGGCGAGGTGCCTGCGAGGCAGGCCCTTTTCCCACGACCCCCGGTCCGAACCGGACGTGCCCGTTTCCAGGCATCCGGCTCTCCAGTGATCACTCCGTGACCGCTATCGCCGGTTGCCGTCCGTGGATTGAGTCGTGGCATGCCTTGCAGACCACGAGGGTCTTGCGCCGCATCTGAGCCATGACTTGTGCCCACGCTGGCTGCGACCACCCCGGTCTCGTGAGGTCCGCCAGCCTGCGGACCTGGTGTACTTCCACCTGCGAGCGTTGCTCACACGACTCGCAGCGGCCCGCGAGGAGTCGCGAAACGAGCTCCTTGCGTCGGCCAGAGACTGGAGTTGAGGGGCGATCCTTAAGGATCGCCGTCCTCTGCCGCCGAAGCGGGATACCGCCGAACCTGGCTACCAGTGGTTCCCTGCCTGCCCGTTCAACGCGGGCTTCGTAGCATCTGCGTGGCCCGTACGGCGTTTCGATAGTGGCCCCATGCTTGCGGGCCATCTTCATTACCGACGAGCGATGCTTTGCTGCCAGCGTCCGAAGCATCGACGTCTGCATCACCCAGCACAGGCTGTTGAGTCTCCAGACGTCGCCGGCCAGCAGGTAGTACTGGACCACGCCCCGGTACTGCGACCCGAAGATGGAGACGATCGTGTGGTCGTCGTGGACCATCAGTTCGGGTCGGTGCGCGGGTTTGCCGCGCTTCATGTACTGAGCGCACTTAGCTTTAATCACACTAAAGGGGACACGGAGACCGATCGTTCCGTTGACACACCGGCGTTTCCCGGTGAGTCGGTGGTCCCCGTGCTGGACTGTGATTTCGTAGCCGAGGAACTGTGCCGCACCTGTGCGTGCGTGAGTAATGAGCGTTTTCTCCTTGGACGGTTCCAGCTTGAGGTCGTCGCGCAGGAACTGTGCAAGACGCTCTTTGATCTCCTCAGCTTCGGCATTGGGTCCGATAAATCCGAGAAGGTAGTCGTCGGCGTATCTTACGTACTTCAGCCTCCGATAGCCGGGATCCTGACGATCCTGGCTGGGAAGGCTGCGGAGCTGTTTCTGCAGCTCGCGCACCTCGGCGCGATTGCCCTCGGCGCGTGCACGCGCGATCTTCCTTTCGACTCTCCGATACGCAGGGTTCTTCACCCTGCGCACTCCTCGGGTGTATTCCGGCGTGAGTGTCTGCTCGACAAACTTGTCCAAGCGATCCAGGTAGATGTTGGAGAGAATGGGAGACACGACACCTCCCTGCGGCGCGCCGCTGAGTGTGGCGTTCCAGATCCATTCCTCCAGGTATCCCGCCTGGAGCATATTCCGCAGCAACCTTATGAACCGGTTGTCGTGGATCCTCTCCGCCAGGAGCGAAAGCATGACGTCGTGGTCAAGCGTTCCGAAACAGTCGGAGATGTCCCCTTCGATGAACCATGTTGTCCCGGTCCATTTGTCAGCCACCTCTCGCAGCGCGGTGTGACATCCTCGGCGGGGGCGGAACCCGTGTGAGGCGTCGGAGAATCGTGGTTCGTAATACGCTTCAAGGAGAAGGCGTACTACTTCACCAACGATCTTGTCCGACCAGGATGGCAGTCCGAGCGGTCGCTTCTTCCCGCCCTTCTTCGGGATGTAGATGCGCCGTGCTGGACGGAAGCGGTAGCGCTCGTGGCGCAGCGCATCGGTGATGCGCTCGATCCTGTCCAGGGACATGCCGTCCGCGGTTTCCTCGTCGGATCCTGGCGTCATGGCTCCCTTGTTGGAGTACAGGCGCCCGTATGCCAGTAAGTAGAGCTGCGGGTTGAACAGTTGCCGATAGATCTCATTGAGCGGCAGGCCGCGCTTGCCGCGGTCACGGAGGATACCCAGCACCGTTTCGGCGTCTTGCATTTCGCATACCTCCCGGGTCTTGAATATCCGATCACCTGGCCCCCTTCGCCCTGTGGACGGCTTTCCCGTCCCCCTCGGTGGGACGTAACTCCCACGACTACTACGGGGCCTCCGTCGCCCTAGGGTTCGCACCCTTTAGGCGATCCCACGTTCGTCCTTGTCATACGTAATAGCTCGACTTAGGCTCCCCACTCATCTCCTTGAATGCCCTCATTAGGCATCGTCCTGCTCCCTAGAGGTATGTCGACCTCGCTGACTAGCCGACATAGGGGGCAGCATCGGTTTCAGGCGTCTTTCCGATGGATGCGGAATTTCATCGACTGGAGATTAGGGTTCAGGCAATCCAGCTTTAGCCGTATCGAGCGGGCCTCACAACGCCTCGCTTCATACGCCTGAACGCGACCGTTGCTTTCCTGGCATGCTCTTGTTCCCGTCACCTTTCGGATCGAGGTAAGCCATTAGGCCCAGAAACATCCTCCAAGTTCCTCCCAGCTGAACTGGGAATATGACAAGGCGCCTCGTGGCGCAGCAG
>NZ_JNWJ01000163.1:0-2396 GCF_000716805.1 Streptomyces yerevanensis
GGACGGTGAGAGTGTCGAGAAGCGCCTGGTGCGCTACCGCACGGTGGGTGACATGTCCTGCACCGGTGCCGTGGACTCCGACGCCACCACGCTGGACGCGGTGATCACGGAGATCGCCGCCTCCCGGCTCACCGAGCGGGGCGCGACCCGCGCGGACGACAAGCTGTCCGAGGCCGCGATGGAAGACCGCAAGCGCGAGGGGTACTTCTAAGGGACGACCCTGCTGCGGTTCGCGACCGCGGGGTCCGTCGACGACGGCAAGTCCACGCTCGTCGGACGACTGCTGCACGACTCCAAGTCGGTCCTCACCGACCAGCTGGAGGCCGTCGCACACGCCTCGCGCAGCCGCGGTCAGGACGCACCCGACCTCGCGCTGCTCACGGACGGGCTGCGGGCCGAGCGCGAGCAGGGCATCACGATCGACGTGGCGTACCGCTACTTCGCCACCGCCCGCCGCCGGTTCATCCTCGCCGACACCCCCGGCCACGTGCAGTACACCCGCAACATGGTGACGGGTGCCTCCACGGCCGAGCTGACGGTGATCCTGGTCGACGCCCGCAACGGCGTCGTCGAGCAGACCCGCCGGCACGCCGCGATCGCGGCCCTGCTGCGCGTCCCCCACGTGGTGCTGGCCGTCAACAAGATGGACCTCGTCGACTACCAGGAGACCGTGTTCGCCGCGATCGCCGAGGAGTTCACGGCGTACGCCTCCGAACTGGGCGTCCCCGAGATCACCGCGATCCCCATCTCGGCGCTCGCCGGGGACAACGTGGTGGATCCGTCCGCGAACATGGACTGGTACGGCGGCCCGACCTTCCTTGAGCACCTGGAGACGGTCCCGGTCACCCACGACCTGGCCACCTGCCACGCACGTCTGCCCGTGCAGTACGTGATCCGCCCGCAGACCGCCGAGCACCCGGACTACCGCGGCTACGCGGGCCAGATCGCGGCCGGTGCCTTCCGCGTCGGCGAGGAGGTCACGGTGCTGCCCTCGGGCCGTACGTCGAAGATCTCCGGGATCGATCTGCTGGGCGAGCCGGTGGACGTGGCGTGGACGACGCAGTCGGTGACGGTCCTCCTTGAGGACGACATCGACATCTCGCGCGGCGATCTGATCGTGCCCAGCAAGGACGCGCCCGCGACCACGCAGGACATCGAGGCGACCGTGTGCCACGTCGCGGACGCGGCGCTGACCATCGGCCACCGTGTGCTGCTCAAGCACGGCACCCGCACGGTCAAGGCGATCGTCAAGGACATCCCGTCCCGGCTGACCCTCGACGACCTGTCCCTGCACCCGCACCCGGGGCACCTGGTCGCCAACGACATCGGCCGGGTGAAGATCCGTACCGCCGAGCCGCTGCCGGTCGACGCGTACGCCGACTCCCGGCGCACCGGCTCGTTCATCCTGATCGACCCGGCCGACGGCACCACGCTGACCGCGGGCATGGTCGGCGAGTCCTTCGCCTCGCCGGAACCGGTGAAGGCCGCGGCCGACGACGACGGCTGGGACTTCTGACATGACCACCGATGACTTCTTCTCGACGTTCGCGAAGGAGGGTGGCCGCGTGGGCAGCGGTGCTCTCGGAAGCGGGCAGGGCGGAGTGGCGCGATGTGTGTGATGGCGTACGCGCATTGCCGGCGCGCCCCGTACCGACGAAAACCCCCTGCCGATCCCCCGGCCACGACCTGAGAGCGTGACCGCCGGGCCGACGAGAGGAACCCCTCCCGTGCCTGCCATGAACTCCGCCCTCCGCCGCGGCCTCGCCGTGGTGGTGGCCGTGCCGCTGCTGGCGCTCGCCGCGCCGGCCTGCGGGTACGGCTCCCAGGCCAAGGACAACGGCACGGCGAACGTCGCCGCCCAGGGCAAGAAACTCTCCGCCGACACCGTCAGGATCGGCTACTTCCCGAACCTGACCCACGCCACGGCACTCGTCGGTGACGAGAAGGGGCTGCTCCAGAAGGAGCTGGGGGGCACGCAGGCCACGTACTCGCAGTTCAACGCCGGCCCCTCCGAGATCGAGGCGCTCAACTCGGGTTCCATCGACATCGGCTGGATCGGTCCGTCGCCCGCGATCAACGGCTACTCGACGACCGAGGGCAAGGGTCTGCGCATCATCGGCGGTTCCGCCTCCGGTGGCGTGAAGCTCGTGGTGAATCCGGACAAGACCAAGTCCCTGAAGGACGTCAAGGGCAAGAAGATCGCGACACCGCAGCTCGGCAACACCCAGGACGTCGCGTTCCTCAACTGGATCGCGGAGAAGGGCTGGAAGGTCGACGCGGAGAGCGGCAAGGGCGATGTGTCCGTGGTCCGCACGGACAACAAGATCACCCCGGACGCCTACAAGTCCGGCTCCATCGACGGTGCGTGGGTGCCGGAGCCGACCGCGTCCAAGCTG
>NZ_JNWJ01000164.1:0-2314 GCF_000716805.1 Streptomyces yerevanensis
TCGCGATCCTCGCTCTCGGCCTGGTCGCCCTGGTGCGCTGGCTCGGCTCCGGACGGCAGGGCTCCCTGCTGTCGGTCGAGAACACGGCAGGGGTCGCCACCCCTGCAGGCGAGGCCGTATGACCACCCACCGATCGTGCTCTCTCAACACACCATCCTGCGATCAGCGAAAGAGCCACGCGCATGACTGACACGCTCACCGCTCCCTCAGAGGAGTCGGCAGTCCTCAAATCCGTCCCCCGTGGCTTCCTCGCCCACGACTGGCAACCCGCCGACGGCGGTCGCACCTTCGAGGTGCGCAACCCCGCAACCGAGGAAGTCATAGCCACCGTCGCCGACTGCGGCGCACAAGACGCGCTCAAAGCACTGGACGCGGCGGCCGCGGCCGCCGACCAGTGGGCCCTCACCAGCCCGCGAGACCGGGCGACCGTCCTGCACCGGATCACCGACGCCATGACCGAACACCGTGAGCGTCTGGCCCGGATCATCACCCTGGAGATCGGCAAGACGATCAGCGAAGCCCGAGGTGAGGTCGACTACGCCGCGGCCTATTTCCGCTGGTACGCCGAGGAGGCGGTCCGCCCCCACGCACGCAGCACACCCTCCCCGGACGGCAAGAGTCACATCGTCACCGTCGCCGAACCGGTCGGTCCCTGCCTGCTGATCACTCCGTGGAACGTGCCGCTGGCCATGGCCGCCCGCAAGGCCGCAGCCGCCCTCGCCGCAGGCTGCACCGCCGTGCTCAAACCGGCCGCGCTCACCCCGCTGTCCTCCCTGATACTGGGCGAGCTGGCGCGCGAGGCCGGCGCGCCCGCGGGTGTCCTGACCGTGATCACCAGCAGCGACCCGGCAGCGGTCACCACGGCACTGCTGGCCGACCCCCGGCTGCGCAAGCTGTCCTTCACCGGGTCCACCCCGGTCGGCAGGCTGCTGCTTCAGCAGAGTGGCGCCCGGGTGCTGCGCACCTCGATGGAGCTGGGCGGCAACGCGCCGTTCCTGGTCTTCGACGACGCCGACCTCGACCTCGCGGTCCGCGAAGCGATGACCGCGAAGATGCGGCTGGGCGGCCAGTCCTGTGTCGGCGCCAACCGGTTCCTGGTCCAGGAGGGAATCGCCGACGCGTTCGCCGCTGCCATGGGCGAGCGGATGGCCGCCACCAGGGTGGGACCCCCGGACCGGGAGGACATCGAGCTCGGTCCGCTGGCCGACCACCGTGCGGTGGACAAGGTCCGCCACCTCGTCGAGGACGCCGTGGCCCGTGGTGCCGTCGTCATCGGCAAGGCGGACATCCCCGACGGGCCGGGCCACTACGCCGCCCCGACCGTGCTGGACCACGTCCCCGCCGACGCCGCGATCATGCACGAGGAGGTCTTCGGACCCGTCGCCGCCATCCACCGGTTCTCCACCGAGGCCGAGGCCATAGCGGTGGCCAACAACACCGAGCACGGCCTCGCTTCGTACGTGATGACGTCCCACATCGACCGCGCCCGCCGGGTCGCCGCCCGTCTGCAGGCCGGCATGGTCGGCATCAACCGCGGCCTGGTCTCCGAGGTCGCGGCGCCCTTCGGCGGGATCAAGCAGTCCGGTCTGGGCCGCGAAGGCGGACCCGAGGGCCTCCACGAGTACCAGCAGCTCAAGTACCTGTCCATGCCCGGCTTCAACACCTGAGCAAGGCGGACTCCAGCGCAGGGTTCGCCCACGTGCCGGCCGGGCAACGCAGTGACCGGGATGATGATCCGTTCCGCGACGTCCACTGGCGCGCGGCCAAATCCGCCCCGGGTGGCCAGTCTCCGGCGGCGGCATTGATACCGCCGGCCTGGCCGCCCGGACGGATCTTCGGCAGGACGGCGCTGTGAAGCAGTTCCCGCCGCTGGTGCCTGCCTCGCAGTGCTTGGTCACCGACGGCAAGGGGCATCCTGCAGAAGCTGGGCAGGCGTCTGGGGCGTCAAGCTGCCACGGCAGCCCGGTGAGGAGAGCCTCGGTTCTTCCTCACCGGGCTGCCCTCTTGTCGGCGTACACATAACGTGCACAGCCACGCCCGGCGTCCAGAGGCTCGACACACGCGTTGCGCTGCCGCCTCTGATCCCGGGCCGGGCACATCCTGAGCCTGATCAGCAACCAGCACGCACCATGCTCCGCAGGAATCCATGGCACCCGCGATCCGCGTGCCGTGGGGGCTGCCATCTCCACCGACTTGATGAAGGAGACGGTCGACCGTGGACGCCATCGACGAGAAGATCATTGCCGAGCTGACCCGCAACGCCCGCATCTCGCACTCCGAGCTGGCCGGCAAGGTGCTGCTGTCCCGCAACGCG
>NZ_JNWJ01000165.1:0-2269 GCF_000716805.1 Streptomyces yerevanensis
GGTGCTCACGGCATGGAAAAGCCGGCACCGTTCCGTGAGCGGCCACCAGGGCCGCTATCCGATGCGGGAGATCGTGAACTCGATCCTCTACCAGTCCTGCCGCCCGTGACCGAGGGTTGAACCGCACGCATCAGCAAGGAGTAGACCAGCCGATCCCTGAGCCCGGCCCCGGCCAGCAACTGTTCGCCCCTACTGCCTCGTCCACCCTGACCCTCTCCCCTCCGGCTCGCACAGCCTGACGGCGACGACGCATCGGGCCCAGACACCTCACGCCGGTGCTCGATGCCCAGGTCATCGGTGGGGTCGGCCGCCCGGGACGAGAGCGGATGGCCAGACAGAAGACCAGGTCACGGACAATATAGCTAACCAGACCGCCCTCGCCTACAGTCAGGCCGATCACCAGAAGAGGAAGCGGTTCATGGGGTTTCGATTCGGCATGCGCATTGGCCCAGTGTCAGTGTCAGCACGAGGCGTCCGCGCCAAGGTAGGACCCGTCAGCGCCGGGGTAGGGCGCCGCGGGATGGGGGCGGGAATCAGCGCAGGACCCGTCAGCGTGTCAGCATCGACCGGGTGGGGCGGCAAGTCACGCCGCGACACCTCTCGCGCTGACGGCAGCCGTGGCACCCCTCGCGAGGGCAGCAGCCAGACAGCGTCAATGCAGGAGGCGCTGCCCTACCAGCACCCCGCGAATAAGCCGCGCGGATTGTCAGAGTGGGACTTCCTTTTTGACCCGAACAGTGACCGGCCGCCGGGGGGCTGGGGTTGGCAACTCCGGAAGCCGAAGGACAGCGAGAGAGACCAAGCGGTTCGGGCGCTCGCCGAATTGATCGGGGAACAGCGGGATCGGGAGCTGTTGCACTTGCTGGTGGCCAAGGCAAAAAAGGATGGGGACCCCGTGTGGCTCGCCTATCTGAAGCACGTCCGCGCGCTCGGGAAGCCCGTCACATGGGCCATGTGCGGTCATTGCAAAGCCACCGGATTTTCTTGGGTAGGGTCCCGGTAACCATCACGCAGCGCCCTCCGCCATCTGAGTAGGCGGTTCGTGAGGTGATGTCTGTTCCGGGCTTGGCTACTGCTTTCGACTGAAGGTGCCGGGCTCGGCTTCAGCGAGAATTCTCAGTGTGACCAGGCGTTTCATCTTGGCGCGAGTGCGTTCGACGTGCTTCGGCAGGAGCTCGAAGTCGAGGGCCTCGCAGATGTCGCGGGCCCTCAGTGGGCCGGTGGCGTCGTTGAAGACGGCGAGGATGCGCGGGTAGTCCGGGTGCTCGGGCAGCTCCAGACTCCCTGATGGGTCGGTGCTCGGGGGCGGGATTCGGTCGGCGAGGCCGGTGATGGTCGTGCGGGTGATGACGAGGTGTTCCAGACGCAGTTCGGCCTCGCGGAGCTGGGTCTGAAGGGTGTCGATCCGGGTACGGAGATCGTCGGCCAGGGCCCGGACTGCGTCTTCCTGAAGGTCGAGCGCCTGGAGGAGAGGGTTGAGGTTCACGCGCCGACCACCTGCGGATCGCGCCAGGTGAGTGCACTCGCGTCGGTGAGCCGACGGGCCATGACGTGGGTCATGGCCCAGTAGACGCGCGAGGCGGAGGAGGCCGGGCGGTGTTCGTAGTCGCGGACCAGACGCCGGTGCAGTATCAGGGTCCCGAACGTCTGCTCCACCCTCCACCGCTTCGGCTGCGGCACGAATCCCCGCTCCTCGGGGTTGCGCCGGACGATCTCGACGTCGATGCCGAGTCCGGCCCCGTGCGTGACGACCTGGTTCTTGAAGCCCTGGTCGACCAGTGCCTTGCTCACCGAGCCGTCGGCCGCGACGGCGACCTGGTCGAGCAGAGCGATGCCGACGGCGTTGTCGTGGACACTCGCGGCCAGCACGGTGACGGCGATGACCAGGCCGAGGACGTCCACGGCCAGTCCCCGCTTACGGCCAGGCACCCGTTTCGCGGCGTCTTTGCCCGTCGTGACCGTGGGGACCCCGGTGGCCGCCCGGACACTCTGGGTGTCCAGGATCACCAGGGTCGGGTCCTCTAATCGCCGGTTCCTCTCCCGCACCTGGCAGCGCAGGAGTTCATGGATCTGCCGGTCGGTACCGTCGTCCCGCCAGGTCGCGAAGTAGTAGTACGTCGCACTCTTCGGCGGCAGGTCGTTCGGCAACAGGGCCCACTGACAGCCGGTCCAGGACTGGTAGAGGATCGAGTTCACGATCTCCCGCATCGGATAGCGGCCCTGGTGGCCGCTCACGGAACGGTGCCGGCTTTTCCATGCCGTGAGCACC
>NZ_JNWJ01000166.1:0-2243 GCF_000716805.1 Streptomyces yerevanensis
TACAGCCCATGGGGACGATCGTCCGGCTGAAGCCCCATGGAGCCCCCCGCCGAGAGGCGACCGCCCTCCGCACGCCACCACCCACCGCCCCGGCTGGTCTCCCCCGTCCCGCCGGGACTTTCACCTGGGTGCGGTTCCCGTGGCGGAGGCCGGAGAGGTGGCAGGTGTATGGCCGGTGACAAGCTGGGTCGTCCGCACCCGCACGTGGCGGAGGAGCTGGCAGGTGTGGGTGGGCGCTGCCGCGGGCGGTTGAGCAGACAGACCAGCCACGGCGCGTTGCACAGCACGATGAGCAGCACCGGCAGGGTGGTCACCACCGCGATGATGCTGCAGGGGGCAAGGGCGGACAAACGCAGGGCTGTCTTGAACACAAAGATCACCGATTTCGATCGCAGTCGGATGCAGCCCGAAGGCGGGCTGTGCGGATCACCCTGAACGGCGTGCGTGGTGTCGAGGAAGTACGACAAGATGCCCTGGTTCGTAACGACCCAGTGGTGACGGTAGGCGACATACGCGTGACAGCGGAACAGGACGACCACAGCACTCCGCCCCGGCCACGCGCCGATGGCCGGCCAGGCAAGGATGCGATCAGACGAGCCTTCGGCGACCGGGTGGTCCGCCCGCTCCTGGAGTCGGCGGGAACAAGCCCGAGGGCCTTCGAAGCCAGACACGGCATCGACCACTCGAGGGTGTCGCACTACAAGAACGGCCAGCGGATGCCCCCGCTGGAAGTCATGGAAGCACTGGTCAGAGACGCCAGAACGTACGGAGGGCTGGACGACGAGGCCGCGCGGCAGGCCTTCACCACCTACCGCGCCACGCTGGCCCACCTCGGCACCCCCGACGGCAGCGACCAGAACTCGCTGCTGCTGCGCATCTACGACCTCACCCGGCAAGTCACCGAGACGAACCACGAGTTGCAGACACTCCGGGCATACGAAACCGATGCCCTCGCCGGAGTGGGCGAGCCCCGGCAGCCCGTCGAAACAGAACCGCGCAAGCGCAACGACTCTGACGCCAAGGACTCCGCGGCCCATTCCAAACGACGGCCGCGGCAACGCGGCGAGGACCTGGCCGCGCTCCGCACCAACCTGCTGGAGCGGCGCGCCGCCCTCATCGCTGAACTCACACAATGCCAGACCCTACGACTCGAGCGGGAACGCCCGGCCGAGGAAAGTGTTGCTGATGGGCCCTGCCCCAGATCGCGGGCGCGGCGGAGAGACCTGTTCGCGGTTGCGGCCGTCACCACAGCGGCTCTCGCCCTGATCACTCACTTTCTCCCGCAGACGGATCGCCCCGATCAGATCGTGACGCACCCCGGCAGCAAGGACACCAGAACCCCCAGCCCGCCGCCGAAGCCCGCCAAGACCGGCTCCTCCCCGTCGGCGTCACCCTCCACAGCGCAGCCCCCACCCACCGAGACCACGCGCAACCAGCACCCTCCAGCCGGCCGGGACACGACCACGCCCCCTCCGGACAACTCCGGCGGGGGCACCTTTGCAGGCTCGGCCGACGGCAACAACGGCGCCGTCAGCCCCAGTTGCGCGGGCAACGGCGGCTTCTTCGGCGGAGCCGACGCCCTCGACTGCCCCAACCCCACGCCGACCCCCAGCGACCCCGAGGGCAACGGCTACGGCAGAGGCGGACCCCGCGCGCAGGAGAACCCGGCCGGCGTGGGCCTGCACGGCAGCAGCGCCCGTGCCAGGAGGCCGGAGGCTGTCCCAACGACCGGCCCCAGTCTGCCGCCGCGAGGATCGCCAGCTCACCGGCATCGGTGAAACCGGGCCCCTTCCAGGTGCCCGGGACGGTGATCGCCCACGTACGGGGTGGTGTGCAGTAGCCCCGTGGGGTGGCGGCGGGGGCTTGACGGTGGTGTCGGGGCATTCAGTGGCGAGTTTGTTCAACGCGGTCAGTTCCTGCTTGACGGCGGCAAGACCCAGCGGAGCTTCGTAGCCGCCCAGTCTGCGGCGTAGGTGCACTGTGCGTGGGACTGGCGGTGCCAGCTGCGACGGATGGCTTCGCGTCCTCGGTTGTGCCAGTGCTGGTGGTGCAGCTGGCGAGTGCTGCGATCAAAAGCACCACTTGTCCAGAGGATGCGTAGTCGGCTTGAAGCAGCGGGGATGCCATACTCCGCCGCCGCGAGATCCGGCAGTGCGGTGGAGCGCTGACAGCGTCTCACGTCCCTGTCCGGGCGGGTGACGGCGGCTGGCGGCGGCGCGGCGACCATGACAAGGTCAGCGTGA
>NZ_JNWJ01000167.1:0-2154 GCF_000716805.1 Streptomyces yerevanensis
CCGTCAGTTGGGCTTGCGTCATGCGAGAAGATCTACCGGTACACGCCTCGCCATGAGGGCGAATCCCGCAGATTGATCACGACCCGATACGCGCCCTAGAGGCACGAGGGGATCTCCGGCCGATCTGACGCGCCTCCGCAGCGTCTGGTAACTCCGGCATCTGCTGGTAAAGCCCCGCCAGTTGCCGCGTTGCACTGCCGTGCCGTGAGCAGGGAAGACGCCGCCTGCCGCCTTCCCCGCCGTGCACGGGCCGGTTTTGGCTGTCAGGTGCCGAACAGTTGAAGGGCGCTGAGCCAGATTGCCCACGGGTTCACACGCTCGGGATAGCGCTGCTTCATCGCGTCGAAGTATTCCGCGGGGGTCGTGGCCTGCTTGAGGACGACAGCGGCGACGTCGAGATAGCGCCGTGTTTCTTCAATGTCCGACGCTGGATTTCCGCGTTGGATGTCCTTGTGACTGGCCACCACGAATCGTGGCTTCAAGGCGGCGACCTTGTCGAGGGCCTGGTGCCACGCGTCCACGCCGCCGTCTCGGCCTTCTCCGAGGTACTGGTGCACATTGTTGTAGACGACATCACCGGCTATGACCAGGTCCAGTGAGGGCACGTGCAGCACGTTGGTGTCGTCGGTGTCGGAGTGGCCGACCTCGTGCGCGAAGAGCTCGTGCCCGTCGAGGAGCAGCCCGTCGGCTGGGAACACGGAACCCTGGACAGTCACCGGAGGCTCGGGAAGGACGTCGTCGAAGATGTTCCTGAGCATGTCGGGAAACGCCCCGCCAGGTGTCTCGCGGGTGATGCGGGAAAGTACAGCGTCGCTCGCGACAACCGTCACGTCCGGGAACCGGCGGAGCAGGTAGTTCGTGGTCGCGAAGTGGTCGAAGTGAGCGTGGGTGAGGTAGATGTAGCGCAGAGCCACATCGTGGCTTTCAACCCATTTGATGAGTGTGTCGGCCTGCTCGCGGGTGAGCGGCGGGTCGGTCAGCAGCGCCTCGTTCTTCCCGTAGATGAGCGCGTGCGACAGCGGTGACCAGAGGGACGGCCCGTCGTCCGGCCGTGGTGGGGTCGCAACCGGCAGCATGTCCGAGACGAAGACCTCATAGCGAAGATCGGTACTGCTCATCGCGTTTCCGCCTGTCCGCCGGTCGCAGCGAGAATCTCCTGCTGTGGGAAATGCTTGCCGTACTTGGTGCCGGCGACGTGCATCGCGGCACAGTTCTCGACCACGCCGCTCGCTGCGGATGCGGGCGCGTTGTCCGTCCGCCGTAGGCCGGGGTTCCCTCTGTCCGGATAGGTGATCACAGTCGTTCCCTTCCCTCGTAGTGACGTAACCGTAAGGCTTTCACTTGCGTCAAAACAAGGCTTGGACGTTTGCATCTACGGATCGTGTGCGTCGGCGTGGCGTATGCAAAACGTGTACACTTCTGTCATGGAGAAGGGTGGGCAGGGCGATTCCGACATCGGTGCCACACATGCGGGCAGCGACGGCAACGACCGATACGGCATCGCGATGGCGCCTGGTGAGCTGCGGATCGTTCAGGACCTGCTGAACACCGCTTCCATCCCGAAGGCCGGTGGCGATGTTCCGGACCTCCTGGACGCGCCGGATACGGCGGCGCGGTGGCTGGGTGCCTACGGGATCGCGGGCGACAGCCCGGGCGTGAGTGATCTCCGGACTCTGCGTGACGCGATACGGCGGTCGTTGGTCGAGCGCGACCACGACCCGGATCGCGACGACGACGCCGGGCCGGCAGTCGTCGAGTCAGTCGTCCGCGTTCGATTCGAAGCCGACGGGACCGTGAGATTCGTGCCGGGCTCGGTCGGCATTCCCGCGCTTGGTCAACGGGTACTCCTGGCGATCTACGACGCCCAGCGCGCTGGAACGTGGCGCCGCCTGAAGCTGTGCCGTAATCCGCTGTGCGCGGTGGCCTTCTGGGACAGCTCCCGCAACACCAGCGGTGTGTGGCACGACGTGCGTACCTGCGGCAACGTCGCCAACCTGCGGAAGTCGCGTGCGCGGCGCGGGCGACCGGGCCGGAACCTCCCGACAAGTTGACCGACTAGGGCGCGTATCGGGTCGTGATCAATCTGCGGGATTCGCCCTCATGGCGAGGCGTGTACCGGTAGATCTTCTCGCATGACGCAAGCCCAACTGACGG
>NZ_JNWJ01000168.1:0-2124 GCF_000716805.1 Streptomyces yerevanensis
TTGGCCCGTCAGGGGCTGTCAGGAGGCGGTGTGGTGTGGCCCTGAAATGTTCGACATAGCGAACACGGGTCGAAATGTCGAGCAATTGGATAATAGGGTTCCGGTGATCAGCGTCAATACCTCGCGCAAAACTCGCGGGCAGAAACGTTCGCAGGCTGAAACCAGGCGGCTTCAAGTCCCGTGGTTGTACGGGTTTTTGGCGTGAGGGGCAGGTAGCGGTGCGGGCGGGCTTGGACAGGCACCGTTGCGGTACTGGTTGCCGCCGCTCCCGAAAAGGTTGCCGCCCGGTCCAAGTTTTTTCGGACCTCGCTGGTGGGCTTGAGCCGGATACCGGTGTCAGCAGGGGGAGTTGGTCTGCGTGAGCAGGCCCATCCGGTAGGGCATCTTGATGTAGCCGTCGTTGCCGTTGGCCTTGGGGTCGACGCCCTGGTAGACGAATTGGAGCCGGCAGGGGTTGATGGTCAGTCATGTACCGCATCCTGCGCGAGCACGACGAGGTCCGTGAGCGTCGCCGCCACGCCGTCCACCCAGCGCACGCCAAACCGGAACTACCGGCCACCCGCCCGAACGAGATCCGGTCCCGGGACGTAACGCGGCTGTGCGGACCGGGCAAACGGGTCTTCTGCCACCTGTACTCGATCATCGACATCTACAGCCGCTACACCGTCGTCTGGATGGTCGCCGTCCGCGCCGACGTCCTGACCGCCGTCTACCAGCGCAACCCCGAACGGTTCGTCAACAAGCCACCCACCCCGCCGATCATCCCCACCAACGTGTGGATCAACCAGCCGGACGACCACGCCGCCGCCCAGTGATCACCTCGGACGCCGGCGACCCCGGCTCACTCGACAAACCCTGAAACCGACCGACTCACCAGGCTTGAGACGTTCCGCGTCTCGTGGTCGACCAGGACGAGGCCGCCACCATCCGGGTTCTCCGCGTGCACGGGCGGGCTCGGCCTTGCACCGAGCCCGCCGCTCCAACTCCACCTGTTCCTGATCGCTCGCTGTGACGCTCACCTGGTTCGGCGTACGTCGTTGCCCGCGAATGTCAGGAACACCGGAGCCGGACCTGTGTCACGCCACCGGCTAGCGCTGCAGTGTCAGTACCCCCGGCCGGTAAGGCAGGGTGCCGTAGTCCCCGCCGTCGGTGCGGGGGTCGCGCCCCTGGTAGAGGAACTGCAGATTGCAAGGGTCAATGGTCTTGGTCTGGTCGGGGTTGGTGCGAACCACATCGCCGTGGCTGATGTCCCTGGTCCAGGCCGTCGCGCCGCTGTTGGCACTGCCGGCGAAGGGGCTGGTCACGGTCTCGGCCTGCGGCTGCGGTGTCCACGTGCCGTCGAGGCTGGTGGCCGTGAACGAGCGGAAGTAGCGACCATACCCTGTGTAATTCTGGGCCTCGACGATCATGAGGTACTGGTTCTGGCCCTGGACCTTGTAGACCTCCGGCGCCTCGAACAGGTTGAGCGCCGTGTCGCTCATGATCTTCGTGAACGAACCGAAGGTGCCCGGGAAGTTGCCGATGGGCATGCTGGCGCGGTAGATGCCGCCCTCGTCGTCGGCGAAGAACATGTACATGTTCGTGTCGTCGCCGATAAGGGTCACGTCGAGGGGGCCCCTCTTCCGGGGCGTGCCGTCGGGATCAACAACGTCCGGGAGGGTGGTCGTGAAGAGATCCTGCTGCGGGCCCCAGCCGTTGGGGTCGGTGGGGTCGCTGGAGGTGCGGTAGGAGAAGGTGTAGGGCCAACCCCCGTTGTAGGCGAGCACCCAGATGTTCTTCGGGGCGAAGTAGAACAGCGTCGGCGCGATGCCGTCGAAGGGAATCTTGTTCTGGGTGGCGGTGGCCATGTCGGACCAGTTCGTGAAGGGGCTGAAGGTCGTCAATCCCCAGCGCCCATTCGAACCGGCGACGGTGTCGTGCGTCGTGGCATAGACGACGTGCTTGCCGTTGTGGACGACGCTGGTGAAGTCCTTGAGCGAGGCCCACCCCGCCTTCGGCTCCGTCAGCGGGCCGGTCGAGTTCCAGCGGTAGGTCGACGGAAGAGCACACGCGTTGCCCGTCCCGGACAGGCCGGTCCACTTCTGGTTGGTGCCGCCGTGGCACGACCAGATCTGCACCCCCGTG
>NZ_JNWJ01000169.1:0-2185 GCF_000716805.1 Streptomyces yerevanensis
TCCAGGATCCAGCGACCATTCGGCGTCGGGGGCGGTCCTGCTGGCCACCACCACGATCGCGTGGTCGGCGAGCCGCAGCAGAAAGGTCTCGCGCAGCCACGTCTCGAGGGGCTGACACTGCTCGAAGGTGTCGATGAGCAGCACCGTGCCGGGTTCGGCACACGCCGGGGCGGCCGTCTCCTCGAGCCGGCGCGGATCGGCGTCGAGGAACCGTCCGTCCACGTGCACCACGCGGCGGCCGGTGAGCTCGGCCTGCCGGGCGGCGTAGCGCACCAGCGAGGACTTGCCGATGCCGCCGGGGCCGTGCAGGTACGCCACAAACGGCGCTTGCGCCGCGCCCGACAGCATCAGCATTTTCGTGGAGATGGCCAGTCCAGTACGCAGGAGAGGCGATCGCCTCTCCTGGCACGCTAAGGGGCATGGCGACCACAGAACTCGGCGCGGCCCGGCGTCACTGGCGCGATCACACCTCGCCAAGGCTGTCGGCGTGTTCGCAGTTGCGCCGCCGGGCTGCTCATCATGGTCACACCGCTCAGCCCGGCTACATCCGTGACCGGAGCGGGACCGGGCCTGGCCGAGTCCTGAATGACGTCGAGCTGTCGAAGGGCGCCCAGGCTCGGTGAGCTTCGGCCGACGGCCGGGCTTGTCGGCCCCTGCGGGCTACAGGAACTCGCTCCGGTAGGTCGAGGCCAACTCGGCCGCGCGGCGGCGGCGTTCCGCGAGCTCGTCCTCCGACAGTTGTGGCGGCGGCGCGTCCTTACCCGCGACGACATCGCCGATGCGCGTGAAGTACTCGTCCTGGCCTGCGGGGGTGCACATGCACAGCATGCGGGCCGGCGCCCCCGAAGCGTTGCGGAAGTTGTGCGGGGCGTTGGCCGGGATGTTGACCGTGGACCCGGCCCCTACGGTGTGCTTCTCGCCGCGGAAGGTGAACTCGATCTCGCCTTCGAGGATGGTGAACATCTCCTCGAAGTCGTGCCGGTGCGGCGGTGGGCCGCCGCCGTCGGGGATGCGCATGTCGATCAGGCAGTATTGGCCGTTGGTCTGCTCGCCGGTGACCAGCATGGCGTACGTGTTGCCCACCAGAGAGATGTACGTCGTGCCGGGGTTGTCGGGGTTCGCGACGGTCAGCGAGCGGGACGGATCGTCGTCGGGGATCATCGCGGTCGTCTCCTCAGATGTCGGTCAAGGGGGAGTCGGTCGCCTGGCGCGACGACGACCTTGCCGCTGGGCAGAGCGCCCGCGGTGTCGGCGTGCAAGGCCCATGGTTCAGTCGGGTGCACCCGCGGGCGGTTGGTTGTTGACGGTTGAAGTGCAGCCAAGAGTAGGAACGGCTATGCGTAGTAAGCGTGTACGTCGGCGACACCGGATGGGATTGCGGCGACATCTTCGTCGGCGCGGAGGACACATGAGCAGCAGGGCGCGTTTCCTCGGCCCGGGCGACAGGACGGGCACGTTCACCGTCGACGCCGACTCCACCGGCACCGGCCGGGGGACGGGGGAGCCGTTCATCGACACATGGAACACCGCTTGGGGGACCTGCGCCCCCTGCCGGAATTCAGCGCTTCCATGATCGACGGCTTCCAGGGAACGATGCGCTGGGTGACCCCGCAGCACACCGCTGCCAACGAGCGCTGGGCTCTTCGCCCTTGGCTGTCTCCGAAGCCGCCGCGCGCCGGCACTTCACCGACAGCAGCCACTTCATCCGCGTATTCAAGAAACACCCGCCCAGTTCGCCCACCGACCAACCTGACGCCTCGGCTTCCCCCGTCCCGGTTGACCGGCGACTGCCGCGGCCGGCCCGGCGTCTCGCCGCGTCCTGTTCCGCTGCGGCCTGCGGGGCTCCGACGCCTGTCGAGTCCTTATGCTCCGCCTTTGCGGCGGCGAGGCGTGGCCGAGCGGGGCGGTGTCGAGCGCATATGGTCGCGTACCGGCGCCAGCAGGCTCGCGAGAGCCTTGACGTCGTCGCGCGAAAGCGGCTCGAACAACAGGCCGCTGACCACCTCGACATGCCCCGGCAGCACCTTCGCAAGCAGCGCACGCCCGGCATCGGTGATGGTGACGGTGATGCTCCGCTCGTCGTCCAGCGAGGGAGCGCGGACGACCAGGCCCTCCTTTTCGAGTAGACCTACCTGGTATGTCAGGCCGCTGCGGCTGTAGACGACGCCGTCGGCGAGGTCGGTCA
>NZ_JNWJ01000170.1:0-1891 GCF_000716805.1 Streptomyces yerevanensis
GGGCGCCGGGGCCCCTCGTGTTCCCGGGCAGCACAGCACGGCCTCCCTTTCCCTGACCAGACTGGAGAGACCTGCCATGTCCACCCACGCCGATCCCGTCAGACGTACGTCGCTCTCCGCCCCTTCGCGCCGCCGTGTGATCGGTGCCGCCGGCGCCGGCCTCGCCCTCGCCGGCGGGCTGCCGTATCCCGGCGGCCCCTACACCAACGCCGCCGACGCCGCCGACCTGCCCCTCCTCGGCACGTACGACGTCGTGGTCATCGGCTCCGGAGCCGCCGGTATGACGGCCGCGCTCACCGCCGCCAAGCAGGGCCTGACGTGCGTCGTCGTGGAGAAGGCGGGCACCTTCGGCGGCTCGGCGGCCCGTTCCGGCGCGGGCATCTGGATCCCCAACAACTCCGTCATCCTGACCGCCGGGGTGCCCGACACCCCGGCGAAGGCCGCCACCTACCTCGCGGCCGTGGTCGGCGACGACGTCCCGGTCGACCGGCAGAAGGCCTTCCTCGGCCATGGGCCCGCCATGCTCTCCCTCGTCATGGCCCACAGCCCGCTGCGCTTCCGGTGGATGGAGGGCTACAGCGACTACTACCCGCAGTTGCCCGGCGGGCTGGCGCAGGGCCGTTCCATCGAGCCCGACCAGCTCGACGGGAACATCCTGGGTGCGGAGCTGGCCCGGCTGAACCCGGCGTACATGACGGTCCCGGCCGGCATGGTCGTCTTCAGCGCCGACTACAAGTGGCTCGTCCTTTCCGCGGTCAGCGCGAAGGGGCTCGCCGTGGCCACCGAGTGCCTGGCCCGGGGGACGAAGGCGGCGCTGCTGGGCCAAAAACCGCTCACCATGGGGCAGTCGCTGGCGGCGGGGCTGCGCGCCGGGCTGCTCAGGGCGAACGTGCCCGTGTGGCTGAACACGCCACTGACCGAGCTGCACCAGGAGAACGGCGCCGTCACCGGCGCGGTCGTCACCCAGAACGGCGCACCCGGACTGCTGCGCGCCCGCCGGGGCGTCATCGTCGGCTCGGGCGGCTTCGAACACAACGCGGCCATGCGCGAGCGGTACCAGGAGCAGCCGATCGGCACCCAGTGGACGGTCGGCGCCAAGGAGAACACCGGCGACGGCATCCGGGCCGGTGAACGGGCAGGCGCGGCGCTGGAATTGATGGACGACGCGTGGTGGGGCCCGGCGATCCCGCTGCCCGACCAGCCGTACTTCTGCCTCGCCGAACGCACCCTGCCCGGCGGGCTCCTCGTCAACGCGGCCGGAGCGCGCTTCGTCAACGAGGCCGCGCCGTACAGCGATGTCGTCCACACCATGTACGACCGCGACACCCCGAACGCCCCGCACATCCCCGCCTGGCTGATCGTCGACCAGAACTACCGCAACCGCTACCTCTTCAAGGACGTCGCGCCGACCTTCGTGTTCCCCGACGCCTGGTACGAGTCGGGCGCCGTCCACAAGGCGTGGACACTGGACGCGCTGGCCGCCTCGACCGGCGTACCCGCGGCCGCTCTGCGCGCCACCGTCGACCGCTTCAACTCCCTTGCCAAAAGCGGCGACGACAGCGACTTCGGGCGCGGCGACAGCGCGTACGACCACTACTACACGGACCCCTCCGTCCGCCCCAACTCCGGCCTGGCACCGCTGTGGCTGGCCCCCTACTACGCCTTCCGGATCGTTCCGGGCGACCTCGGTACCAAGGGCGGTCTGCTCACCGACGCCCGGGCGCGAGTGCTCAGCCCGGACGGCTCGGTGATCCCCGGGCTGTACGCGGCGGGAAACGCCAGCGCCGCCGTCATGGGCCGCAGTTACGCGGGCGCGGGCTCGACGATCGGACCCGCGATGACATTCGGGTACATCGCGGCACGGGACATCGCGGCGCGCAGATGATTCGTC
>NZ_JNWJ01000171.1:0-1863 GCF_000716805.1 Streptomyces yerevanensis
GGAGAGCCGGATGCCTGGAAACGGGCACGTCCGGTTCGGACCGGGGGTCGTGGGAAAAGGGCCTGCCTCGCAGGCACCTCGCCCACGGCCTACCGGTGCGCCGGGGGCGATATCGGGGCGCCTGAAGATCGTTTCCCACGCTGTACTCCCGATTTTCCCGCATCCCGGGTCACCAGCGCGCGGGCAAGGCTCACGCCAGGAGTCCGCTGCCCTCACCCCGCTCTCCGTGGACCGTGCGCTGCCACACCAGTGTGGGAATGTCCACTACCAGCGCGGTGTTCAGGGCTTCCACACCGCTCTCCCGAACGAGGTCGGACGCCTCCTCTTCCAGCGGGAAATCGCCCTGAAGAGCGTCACAGTGCTGGCAGCCGTTGCTCAAATACCTCTGGCGGGCTGTGGCGCTCCAGCGCGGCTTGATCGAATTCGCCAGCCGGTCGAACCCGGCTTGCTCCAGCAGTTCCCTCACCCACGCCAGCGAAATCTCATCTACCGACCTCGGCCATGGGTCGGTGCAGGCGGGTCGAGACGGGTACAGGCCGATCACACATGTGGCGATCTCACCGCACTTCCAGCACGGACGGCTCAACGTCAGAACGCGTACAGAGATCGTTGCCCCACAGCCTGCCGGAACCTCATCCGGGAGCCATGGGTCGGTGCCGAACTGGTCGTTCTCGTCCCAGCGCTCATGCCGGAATGCGACTTCTTGGCACACAGGGCATTGGACTCTCCGCTTGCCGTCATCCCAGGTGACGAGCACCCCAGCACCCGCTGCGACCTCGACTGAGCATTCCATGCATACTCCGGCAAACCGGTTGGTCTCCCACCGAGGCGCCAAACCGACAGGCTGGTCTGCGGCCCGGGGTGCGGTGCTGCGAGAGACCGGATACCGGCCGTCCGGATCAGGAGCGTCGGCCGAGCAATACACCTGCCACCGATCCTCGCGCCGGACATGGACGCCCACACCGGGCTGCACATACACCGAGCAATGCTCAGCCGCGCATACGGCCCCGTACTTGTTCGAAGGCAATTGGCCCATCTGTCCGCTTCTGCTCCCCTCCCGTACGCCCTCGTCCACAACGGCGGCAGATCCCGAGTGGACTCGCCCCATAGCCGCTTCTCACAGTAGCCACGGCCGAACGAGCGGCAGCTGGGACTGCTCTGTCCACCAGGCCTCGATCGGATGGTTCGTACGGATCTGGGCGCTCACCTCGGCAGACCCTACTTTCGTCCCATTGACGATAAGTGCGATGTTCTGCCAAGCTCGCGGAGCGTCAATGTGCCGAGGAGTACTCCTTTTTCGGCATCCGCGTGCGTCGTCCCAGTTGGTGGTCCCGCCTGGGATCGCTGGCTGCACGCCACCGCCCACCCGCCACGCGCCACCGCACCTGATGGAGTTCCCATGGCCCATGCCCCGCAGCCCCGCCTGGACACGTGGGCCACCGACCGGGCCGCCGGTGTACTGCTCGGCGCGGCTGTGGGCGACGCGTTGGGTGTGCCCTACGAGTTCCAGGCGACGCTGCGCGACGACCAGCAGCCGCGCATGATCGGCGGTGGTCTGGGGCCGTACGCGCCCGGCGAGTACTCCGACGACACCCAGATGCAGGTCTGCATCGCCAAGGTCGCGGCCGACGGAGCGGATCTGCGCACGCCGGAGACCCTTGATGCGATCGCCACCAACTTCCAGGGCTGGCTGAGCGGCGGCGCCAGTGACGTCGGCTCCCAGACCCGCGCCGTTTTGGGTGCCGCAGGCAGCGCCCCCGGAGAGCCGGGCGCGGCGATGCTGGCCGCCGCCCGCAGCTTCACCGCCGGCAACGACCGCAGCGCAGGGAACGGCTCGTTGATGCGCACCGGTGTCGTCGCCCT
>NZ_JNWJ01000172.1:0-1826 GCF_000716805.1 Streptomyces yerevanensis
ACTTCGACCTCGAGCTGATCGAGAGCCGGACGTTCGACGGCCACACCCAAGAGCTCATCTACCGGCCCACCCTGCATGTCTGAGTCCATCTATGCACCCCGCCCCGTCAAGCAGCCGAAGACGAGGCGACGGCCTTCCCCACAGAGGTCAGCACAGCTCCGCAGGCAGCATGAACCGCCGCACACCGCCAAGGCCAGGGCACGCGAACTTCACAGCAGCCCTGCGGCCTGCTCAAGGCATGCCCGGTCGGCAGCGCTGATCAGTCCGGTCGGCAGCCTGGTCAGCAATCTCGCGTTCTCGGCGAAGACGGCCCTGCACTGCTCACGTTCTGGATGATCAGCATCACAACCGAAGATCAGCACCGCATGTTCGTCACCCGAATCGACCGGCCGGGAGAGCTCGGCGGCGACGAGCAGGATGTCGAGCAGCTCGGACCGAACGGGAACCCGCGGTTCGGCCACGAGGCGGAGCAGGAACGGCAGAGCTGTCGGCATTGCAGCGCTCATCTGGAAGACGTTGTCCATCAGGACATTGGTGAGCACTCGCTGGGCCTCAGGAGCAGTGCCCGGGTCGAGCAGACCACGCAGCACGGCTGGTATCGCCGCGGGGCATCCAGGAATTTCGGACCAGGCGACCTCGTCACAGCCGCGAAGTGCAGGATGTCCGCCGTCGGCTTGAGCTGCTTGCGGGTGGTACTCACGCAGAAACCGGGCGACCCCCGCTTCCTTGGCCGCCGTGTCCAACACGCACATCCTTGTGGCCCCCCATGTTGCACGACGCTGTTCTCCGACCAGCCCTCACATCATTGGCACTCTCCCCGGCCAAAGTCGCCTACGCAAGCAAAAAGCCCACCGCTGTTCGATGTCGGGGACGCCCGACAGTGCACCCGGCTTGACGAGTTAGGACCCTGAGGTGTCTATGACTGCGGGGCCTTTCGCCAAAACAGGATCTCCTTCTCGCTCGGAGTGGTGCGGTGCGGCCGGTCGGCCTGTCCGGTCCTCGCCCTGCCCATTGTTGGTGCGTAGGGCCTGACTGTGTGTCGAGGAATGGTTCAGTCCGGCTCCGGGTCTGTTACTCAGGCCGTGGTGGGCCGGCCGGTTTCCTGGTCCCAGGTCGCGAAGCGGATGGCCATCTCGGCCCGGTGGCCGGGAGCGGTCATCAGATGGCGGCGGGGGCGGAAGTGGGGTGAGATGCCGCTGAACGCGGACAGGAACCGCTGGGCTGCGCCGGTGCTGCGGAAGCCTTTCATCGCGCGTTCGCGCTGCCGGGTGGGCTGGTGGCTGTTCTCCGCCCGGTTGTTCAGGCCCTTGTGGGAGCGGTGCTCGATGGAGGGCATGACCTCGCGGTGGGCCGCGCCGTAGGAGCGGAGCCTGTCGGTGACGACCACCCGCGGCACCGCACCCGTGTTCTTCGGCAGGCGGCGGAAGAAGCGCCTGGCCGCGGCGGTGTCCCGCCGGTTCTGCACGAGGATGTCCAGCACGTTGCCGTCCTGGTCGACGGCCCGCCACAGGTACTTCTGCTCCCCATTGGTGGTGATGAAGACCTCGTCCAGGTGCCACTGGTCACCAGGCCGGGGCCGACGGCGACGCACCTCGCGGGCGTAGGCCGGGCCGAACTTCGCACACCAGCGGCGGGCCGTCTCGTAGGAGACGACGACACCGCGCTCGAGCATCAGCTCCTCGGCCTCGCGGAAGCTGGGCGGGAAGCGGTGATACAGCCACACACCGTGGGAGATGACCTCGGCCGGGTGCCGGTGCCCCTTGTACGACGGTGACACGTTCCCCACGGACAGCCTCCTCCAGCATGAGCAAATCGAAGATCATCCC
>NZ_JNWJ01000173.1:0-1750 GCF_000716805.1 Streptomyces yerevanensis
CGGCACGCCGTCGGCCAGCAGCGCGAACTCCAGCTCGGGCAGGTCACCGTCCGGGCTGACCATCGAGCGGCCGCCCTTGAACGCCTTGGTGTCCCAGAAATCCGCCCACGACTCCGGCTTCTTACCCCCGAACGCGTCCGTGCGGTACGCGATGCACTGGCCGTAGAAGCTGTTGCCGATGGCATGCTCGGTGATCTGGTTCTCGGGGATCTTCGCGCTCTTCACGCTCTTGACCCGGTCGGGGTCCAGCGACTCCAGGGCATCCTGCTTCACATACTTGAGGTGAGACATCATCGAGTTGTTGATGAGGTCGCACTGCGGACGGCCCTGCTCGATCTGGGCCAGCAGCGGCGCGTCGTCCAGGTTGAGCACCTTGACGCTGATGCCGGTCTCCTGGGTGAACGGCGTGTAGATCGCCTTCTGCAGGGCCGCGCCGAAGGAACCGCCGCTGTCGCGGACGACCACCGTCTTGCTGCCCTTCCCACCGCTGCCGGTGGACGTGCTGCGGCTGGTGCCGGTGCCGCAAGCGCTGAGGGCGGTCGCGGCGGCGAGACCCGCCGTGGCTCCGCCGACGCCGCGCAGGAAGAGCCTGCGATCTATACGGGCGTCTCTCATGGTGTGCCTCCTGAGGGTGGTGCTACGGGGGAAGAGGGGACGGCTGGGGATGGGGGTCTAGGGGCGGGGGTCCGCCTCGTCGGATCCGAGGCCCATGCCGGGGACCGAGAGGGTGTCGGGTCGCGTGGCCGTGTCGGGGTCCCACGGGATGGCCAGGGCGGCCAGTTCGGTGCCGGGGGCGACGGTGAGGCCGTGCATGCCGTAGATGATGCGTCCGCCGGCCGGGGCGTGGACCGTGTGCTCCGTGCCGTCGGCCGGGTCGATGATGCGGCCCAGGAGGTCGCCCTCGGCGACTTCGCCGATGATGTCGGCGTCGAAGGAGAACTCCGGGTACCACAGACCGGTGGCCTCGGCCGTGACGCCCGCGGACCAGACCCACTCACGAACGGTGGCCGGGGCGGAGCCGTCGGCACCAGTCGTGCCATCCGGATCCAGCACGCCCAGGTGGCGCAGTGCCGTGAGGAGGCCGTCGACGCGGCGCAGGGCCGTGGGCTCGTCCCGCTGGCCGAGTGAGCCCACCTCGACCAGGACCGCCGAGATGCCCCGGCGGGCGGCGGCCGCGTGGCTGTTGCCGCCCTCGGCCGTCAGCCCGATCATGACGTCCTCGATACCGAAGGAGCCGGCCAGCTCGGCCGTGGCCTTGTCGAGGCCCGGATCCCCGGTGAGGCGGTAGCCGACGAAGTCCCGCAGGACCTGGTCGATGCCCCCGCAGTGCAGGTCGACGTACACGTCGGCGCCGTCGACGAGGTGGGCGAAGAGCCAGGCGGCCAGCCGCTCGGTGGGGCCGCCCTCCGGGTCGCCGGGGAAGACACGGTTGATGTTCACGCCGTCCACCGGCGAGACGTTGAGCCGCCCTCGATACACGGCGTTGGGGTTGGCGACCGGACAGATGATCACCTGCCCGGACACCTCACCGGGTTCCAGCAGGCCTGCCAGGCGCACGACGGCGTCGATGGGGGTGAACTCGCCGCCGTGCACCCCGGCGGTGATGACGACCCGGGGGCCCGGGCGGGTGCCGTTGACCAGGGTCAGCGGGATGTCCGCGGTGAGGGTGCCCAGGTCGGCCCGGACGGTGCCGCGCGCCTTGGTGCCGGGCCGGGCCTCCAGGGAGCCGACGGAGAGGGTGGTGTCGCTC
>NZ_JNWJ01000174.1:0-2395 GCF_000716805.1 Streptomyces yerevanensis
GATGGTCAGCCCGGACGGTGACCTGCCCGAGCTGGAGTTCGCGCTGCTGGCCGACGGCGTGCCGATGGACAAGCTGTACCCGCTCGATGTGGACCGCGCCTTCAAGGTGCTGACCCGGCTGCGGGGCGACATCAAGAAGTTCTGGGACAGCGGCCCGCTCCCCGGTGTGCTGCTGAGCCGCGAAGAGGTGACAATGTCCACCGTCTGGGACGGCCGGATCGCCGACCTGCAGAAGCAGGGCGTCCCGGTGGCACGGCAGCTGAACGGTATGCGCCGCCAGTTCCAGGGCTACGCCATCGCCAAGGGCGCGGCCAACGTGGACGGCGCCTACCAGCTCATGGACTTCTCGCTGCGTGCCGAGAGCCAGGCCAACCTGGCCAAGGCCTTCCCGTCGAACCCGTCCTCTCCGCTGGCCTACGAGAAGCTCTCCGAGGACGAGCGCAACGCACTGGCCGGTGCGCCCAAGTACTACGACGAGGGTTTCGACGCGGACATCGACTGGTGGCTGAAGAACGAATCGGCCGTCACCAAGCGCTGGTTGGAGTGGGCTTCGGGCAAGACCACGACCTTGATGATGATCGCCGGGTTCTGCGAACCGGACTCCGGCACCATCACCGTCGGCGGCCGCGACGTCACCCGGTTCGCCCCACAGAAACGCAACCTCGGTTTCGTCTTCCAGCAGTACCTCCTGTTCCCGCACATGAGCGTGAGCGAGAACGTCGCCTTCCCGCTCACCCTGCGTGGGGTGGCGAAGGACGAGATCCGCCGCCGGGTGGGGGAGACGCTGGAGATCGCGGGCCTGTCCAAGTTCGGCGGCCGCAAGCCGCGTGAGCTGTCCGGTGGTCAGCAGCAGCGGGTGGCGTTGTGCCGGGCGCTGGTCTACCGCCCGCCGGTCATCTTGATGGACGAGCCGCTGGGCGCGCTGGACAAGAAGCTCCGTGACCAGCTGCAGGTGGAGATCAAGACCATCCAGCAGGAACTCGGCCTGACCGTCATCTATGTGACGCAAGGCCGCCGTCCAGCCGGGCCGGCTGCGGGCCTGTGCCCCCGACGACGGTTTCTGTACCGGCACGGTGGAGACCGCCACGTACGTGGGCACCCTGGTCCGCGCCGGCGTGCGGATCGACGGCGGCGACGCACCGCTGCTGCGCCTGGAAGTACCCGCCGGACGCGGACCGGTCACCGGCGAACGCGTCGGCATCGGCGCCGACCCCGAGGACGTCAACCTCTTCCCCACCGAACAGGACGGGTGAGTCATGGCCGCCACCCTCACCGCGACCGCCCCCGCCCGTCCGCGCAAGCTCCTGGCTTCGCGCCGGACCCGGGTCGGGATC
Source organism: Streptomyces yerevanensis (assembly GCF_000716805.1). Classification (NCBI taxonomy): domain Bacteria; kingdom Bacillati; phylum Actinomycetota; class Actinomycetes; order Kitasatosporales; family Streptomycetaceae; genus Streptomyces; species Streptomyces yerevanensis. Next base: position 1,335 of record NZ_JNWJ01000174.1, read on the forward strand.
CTCTACGCGCTGCCGGTCGTCGTCTACCTGCTGGTGCTGTTCGTCTACCCGATCTTCAGCACGCTGTTCCTCAGCGTGAAGGGCACCGACGGCGCACTGACGCTGCACTGGTACGCCGAGGCGCTGACCGGGGTCAACCTCTCGGTGCTGTTCACCACGCTGCGGATCTCCGCCGAGACGGCGCTGCTGAGCCTCGTCTTCGGCTTCGTCCTGGCCAACGCGATCTCCCGGCTGAAGCCCCTGTGGGCCGGAGTGGCGATGCTGGTCGTGGTCGTGCCGCACTTCATCAGTGCCCTGGTGCGCACCTACGGCTGGATCATCATGCTCGGTGACAAGGGCCTGGTGAACGAGACCCTGTCCAACCTGTGGATCCCCGGGGCGCCGTTCCAGCTGCTGTACAACGAGCTGGGTGTGGTCATCGGCACCACCTCGATGATGCTGCCCTACACCGTGCTGCTGCTGTACGGCGTGATGCGCGGCGTGGACCGCCGGCTGCTCGCGGCCGCGGCCAGCATGGGCGCGGGACGCGTGACGATCTTCTGCCGCATCTACCTGCCGCTGGTCTCGCCCGGGCTGGCCAGTGCCGGACTGCTCAGCTTCATCCTCTCCCTGGGCTACTACATCACCCCGGCCCTGATGGGCGGACCCAACCAGACGATGATCGCCACCCTCATCAACCAGCAGGTGATGAAGGAAAACCAGTGGAACGGGGCGGCCGCTCAGGGCGTCATCCTGCTGCTGATCACCTTCGCCGGACTGCTGCTGGTCAAGCTCGTCAGCTCTCTGGGCGCCAGCCGTAAGAAGAGGAGTGCGTCATGATGGAGCTGCGCAGCACCCTGGCCGGACGGATCGTCCTGACCGCGGTCGCCACCGTGATCCTTTTGTTCCTGGCGCTGCCGATCGTGGTCATCCTCGTCACCTCGTTCAGCAACAACGCCTTCGCCTCCTTCCCGCCCGACACCTGGACGCTGAACTGGTACAAGGCGCTGTTCGCCGACGGCAGCAAATGGCCGGCCGCGCTCTCCCTGAGCGCCCTGATCGCCGCCCTGAGCACCGTGTTC
>NZ_JNWJ01000175.1:0-2484 GCF_000716805.1 Streptomyces yerevanensis
GAACACGGTGCTCAGGGCGGCGATCAGGGCGCTCAGGGAGAGCGCGGCCGGCCATTTGCTGCCGTCGGCGAACAGCGCCTTGTACCAGTTCAGCGTCCACGCCTCGGGCGGGAACGCGGCGAAGGCGTTGTTGCTGAAGGAGGTGACGAGGATGACCACGATCGGCAGCGCCAGGAACAGCAGGATGACGGTGGCAATCGCGGTCAGGGCGATCCGCCCGGTGAGGGTCTTGCGCAGCTCCATCATGAGGCGTTCCTCTTCTTACGGCTGGCGCCGAGCGAGCTGACGGCCTTGACGAGCAGCAGTCCGGCCAGGGTGAGGACCAGCAGGATGACGCCCTGCGCGGCCGCGCCGTTCCACTGGTTCTCCTTGGTGACCTGCTGGTTGATGAGGGTGGCGATCATCGTCTGGTTGGGTCCGCCCATCAGGGCCGGGGTGATGTAGTAGCCCAGCGAGAGGATGAAGCTGAGCAGTCCGGCACTGGCCAGGCCCGGGGCGACCAGCGGCAGATAGATGCGGCGGAAGATCGTCACCCGGCCCGCGCCCATGCTGGACGCGGCCGCCAGCAGGCGGCGGTCCACGCCGCGCATCACGCCGTACAGCAGCAGCACCGTGTACGGGAGCATCATGGAGGTGGTGCCGATGACCACGCCCAGCTCGTTGTAGAGCAGCGAGTACGGCGCCCCCGGCGCCCACGCCAGAGTCTCGTTCACCAGGCCCTTGTCGCCGAGCATGATGATCCAGCCGTAGGTGCGCACCAGGGCGCTGACGAAGTGCGGGACGACCACGACCAGCATCGCCAGGCCCGCCCACAGCGGCTTGAGCCGGGAGATCGCCTGGGCCAGGACGAACCCGAAGACCAGGCTCAGCACGGCCGTCTCTGCGGAGATCCGCAGCGTGGTGAACAGCACCGACAGGTTGACGCCTGTGAGCGCGTCGGCGTACCAGTGCAGGGTGAACGAGCCGTCGGCGTCCTTCAGGCTCAGCAGCAGGGTGCTGAAGATCGGGTAGACGAACAGCACCAGCAGATAGACGACGACCGGCAGCGCGTACAGGATCCCGACCCGCGTCCGGCGCGACGCCAGGAGCTTGCGCGGACGGGCGGGGGCGGTCGCGGTGAGGGTGGCGGCCATGACTCACCCTGCCTTTTCGTCGGCGAAGAGGTTGACGTCCTCGGGGTCGGCGGTGATCCCGACGCGCTCGCCGGTGACCGGTCCGCGTCCGGCGGGTACCTCCAGGCGCAGCAGCGGCGCCTCCTTGCCGTCGACGCGCACGCCCGCGCGGACCAGGGTGCCCACGTAAGTGGCCATCTCCACCGTGCCGGTACAGAAACCGTCGTCGGTGCAGCCGGCCCGTAGCCGGCCCGGCTGCACGGCGACCTTCACCTCGGTGCCGGGGGGCAACTGGTGACGGCGGGCCTTGAGCAGGCCGCCACTGTTGTCCAGGCGGACCAGGGTGTGCTCGCCGTCGTGCTTGTCGATACGGCCGGGCAGGAAGTTCGCCGCGCCCAGGAAGTCCGCGACGAACGGCGTCCTCGGCCGTTCGAACAGCTCCCGGGGGGTGTCGAACTGCTCGATCAGGCCGTTGCGCATCACCGCGATGCGGTCCGAGAGGACCAGCGCCTCTTCCTGATCGTGCGTCACATAGATGACGGTCAGGCCGAGTTCCTGCTGGATGGTCTTGATCTCCACCTGCAGCTGGTCACGGAGCTTCTTGTCCCCGCGCAGCGTGAGCGGGAAGGCGACGTTCTCAGCGACGGTCATGTGCGGGAAGAGCAGGTACTGCTGGAAGACGAAACCGAGGTTGCGTTTCTGCGGGGCGAGCCGGGTCACGTCGCGGCCGCCGACGGTGATGGTGCCGGAGTCCGGTTCGCAGAACCCGGCGATCATCATCAGGGTCGTGGTCTTGCCCGACCCGGAGGCGCCGAGGAAGGTGACGAACTCCCCGGCCGCGATCTCCATGGACGCCTCGTCGACGGCGACGACGTCCCCGTACGTCTTGCGCAATGCCACTACCGACAGCGCTTTGCCGGTCGCGGTGGCCGGCTTGGCGCCGGCCACCTTGACAGACGGTGCGGCGACACCGAATTCAGCCACGAGCCCACTCCAACCAGCGCTTGGTGACGGCCGATTCGTTCTTCAGCCACCAGTCGATGTCCGCGTCGAAACCCTCGTCGTAGTACTTGGGATGGCGTAGCCCGAGAACTGGCGGCGCATGCCGTTGAGCTGCCGCTCGACCGGGACGCCCTGCTTCTGCAGGTCGGCGAGCCGGCCGTCCCAGACGGTGGACATTGTCACCTCTTCGCGGCTGAGCAGCACACCGGGGAGCGGGCCGCTGTCCCAGAACTTCTTGATGTCGCCCCGCAGCCGGGTCAGCACCTTGAAAGCGCGGTCCACATCGAGCGGGTACAGCTTGTCCATCGGCACGCCGTCGGCCAGCAGCGCGAACTCCAGCTCGGGCAGGTCACCGTCCGGGCTGACCATC
>NZ_JNWJ01000176.1:0-1716 GCF_000716805.1 Streptomyces yerevanensis
GGAGAACCCGCACCCTGTACCAGCTAAGGGCCGTATGCCCGCCCTGCGACGGGCTGACGCACCGGCCCACGACCCCGCACCCCCCACCCACCCCAGGGGTGCGGGGCTGTGACATATGCGGCTCCGCCGCGTGGGCGCGACCAGCCACCGACGGCCCGCAGCCGCCAACGGACCGAATCCACCCACCTGGTAGGCGCCCCGCACAACCAGCGGAGCGCCCTCGCCCAACCGACGGAGTCAATCCGTCACATCAATCCCGTACCGATTCGTCTCCACCCCCGCCGCAGTAACCACCTGCACCTCCACCCGCCCAGGCTCCACATCCGCAGGCACCGGCACGGTGAGAACCGCGTCGGACGGGTTACGGAAGCCTCCGGCCACAGGGACGAGCGGTACGTGCACATGGACGGTCCCGATCCGGACCACCATCCGCGACAGACGTTCAGCCGTGTGGGCACCCGGAGGCACAAACCCGGCCCCGCGGATCTCGATGTCGTCCCCCGTCCGGATGGGTGCGTCCAGGTCCCCGGCCTCGCGGGACCGGACGACCGAGAGAATCACCGGTCGCCCACCCTCGGCGTACTTGGCGGCAACGTACGTCGCGGCCGACACCAGCACCACCAACGCCAGCCCCCACGGCAGATCCGGCAACTGCTCGGGCCGCCGAGCGAGCCGTACCGCCGCGAACATCAGCGCGGCACCGGCGATCACCACGTACTGCGTGTCTGCGAAGCTGCCCCGCCCCGAGTCATCGGTCAGCAGGTCAGCGGCCCGCGGCCGGTCGGCACGTATCTTCTGCAGGCGCTGGCCGAGCACCCGCAGGCCCACCACCCGTCGCACCAGCACAGCGATCCCGCACACCACGGCGAGAACGGTGACGAGCCCGGCACCCCGGGCGAGTTCGAGCCCGGAGACCAGCGCGTCACGCTCGCCCGGCGAGGAGGCGCCCGCGAGCCGGCCTACCAGTACCAGCACGGCGTAGACGACGAACAGCACCCAACTCGCCGCCACCGCGCGGGAAGTGGACAGCCGGTTGTCCTCACCGACGACGGGCGCCAGTGCACCTCCACGCGCCCGGTGGAACCACGACGCCCCGACCAGCAGCCCGCCCACGACGACCGCGGCGAGGAAACCGGCGGTCCGCGCGGCAGTCCAGCCCGCCCCGATCGCCGTGAGCGCCTGCACCAGAAGCAGGCCCCCGACGACTCCCGCCACCGCGAAGGCCGTACGCCGCCACAGCAGCCCCAGCCATGCCGCAGCCTCGGCCCGGCCCCGCTCGGCGACGAGGTCCGCCGACTGGGTCAGCTCGTCCGACACCCACTGCCGCGAGGCCCCCGCCGAGTGCGCGACAGCGGCGGGCAGCCCCTGGCCGGAGGCCAACTCGTCCCGCTTGGAAAGGAATGCGGCAACAGCTCGTCTATGCCCTTCGCGTGCCCCCTGCGGACAGTCCCCGCAGGTGCAACCGCCTTCGTGCGCGCCTTGTCCAGCCTCCTGCACCGCCACCGCCCGTTGCCGCCTTCCCGCACCGCTCCGTAGAGCCAACTCGTAGAGCCGACTCATAGCCCCAAGTACCAGGCATCCCAAGTACCAGGCACCGGGATTGTGCCGTACGCCACTCCACCCCCACCCGGCAGGTCCGGTATCCGGTCAGCACCGGCGAACCACTCTCACCGCACCGCTGAGCCCCGCGTCCCGCCCCTCCGCCCTGCCCCCTCC
>NZ_JNWJ01000177.1:0-1612 GCF_000716805.1 Streptomyces yerevanensis
CACGCCGCCAGCATGCGGAAGCACAGACGCAGAACGGGGTGTCCAGGGATGAGACAGGTGCAAGCCATACTGCGCCCCAGGCGTCACACCATGCAGCGCCTGGGCCACATCCACTCCACCTGCCCCCATGAGCCGACCAACCCGCACCGAGAAATGCAGGAGAAAACGCGCATCAATGGTGAAAACGACCTCTGAGAGGGCGTTTGAGATCTGCCGTGCCACAGGATGCAGGTGGTCGTTGAACCGGACGTGAGTGGTGCTGGGGAGCCGTATCCGTCGGACCTGACCGAGGAGCAGTGGGCGTTGGTGGAGCCGTTGTTGCCTGCGCCGCGAACGGGGCCGAAGGGCGGGCGGCGAGAGAAGCATCCGCGGCGGCGGACCGTGGACGCGATCATGTATGTGGTGCGGACCGGGTGCGCTTGGCGACAGCTGCCGCACGACTTTCCGCCCTGGCAGACCGTGTATTGGTACTTCGTGCGCTGGCACGATGAGGGCACTGTCACTCGCATCCACGACGCCCTGCGCGATCAGGTCCGGCGGGGCGAGGGCCGGAATGTCGAGCCCACGGCCGGACTCATCGATTCGCAGTCGATACGCACCGCAGACACCGTCCCGGCCGACACCCGCGGCTTCGACGCAGGCAAGAAGGTCAAGGGCCGCGAGCGGTTCATCGTCACCGACACCCTCGGCCTTCTGCTGACCGTCCACGTCATGGCGGCCAGCATCCAGGACCGCGACGGCGCAAGGCGCTCCCTGCTGTGGACCCGACTGGACCACCCAACGGTGCTGAAGGTCTGGGCCGATCAGGGATTCGCCGGCCGCCTCGTCGACTGGGCCGCCAACACCCTCAACCGCATGGTGGAGATCGTCCGCAAAGAGCCAGGCCAGCGAGGCTTCCAGGTTCAGCCCAAGCGATGGGCCGTGGAGCGCACGTTCGCCTGGCTCACCTCCCACCGCCGCCTGGCCCGCGACTACGAGCACCACACCGCCCACGCCGAAACCATGATCCGCTGGGCCATGATCAGCGTGATAGTCCGCCGGCTCACTCGCGAGCGCCCAGCCCGTAGGCAGGGGCTTCGACCTTCGTGCCGCACCGCCCGCGGAGGGGCGGCGCGATAGGCGATCATCGCCACATGGAGCGAGTCATAGATCTCGACGAAGTTGCTGCCGCAGTCGCTGCCCACCAGCCCGCCTGGCAGGCAGCAGGGCTGACCGTCGGGCCTGTGACCTGGCGCGACGAAGCAGCTCCCTGGCCGCAGCGGCTCGAGACTGACAGGTCCAAGGTGAGTGATCCCGACTCAATCGGCATCCACGTACGCAACTCGCACGAGGCCGAACTGCACGTTGTCCTCTACCGCGGCGGGTGGGCCGACGTCGACTACATCGCGAGTATCGACGACGCAGACGTGATCCCTGCCCCGGCAATGACTTCCGCCCAGGTCTTCGGAGCCTTGCTCGACACCTGCGTGGCGCGCGTCTTCGGTTTTCACCGCACCATCGAGTAGGGCACGGTTCTCAGTGGGCGGTTCGTGAGTCTATGAGTGGTTCTGGTATCACCTGATGGTGTGGGTGAAGCCGGAACGTTCCGGTCCGGTGCAGGTGGTCTGCTGGG
>NZ_JNWJ01000178.1:0-1756 GCF_000716805.1 Streptomyces yerevanensis
AGCGACATGGCCCGCAACCGCCGCCGCGAGCGGCCCGGGCGACCAGCCGGCGCGCGCCGCGTTCGCGGAAGGCGTGCTCGAGGCACTGCGCACCTGGCAGATCCCCCGCGAATTCGCCACCAGCGTCCTGCTGCACTCCCATCTCGTGCCGCCGGGCTCACCCGACCCGGCCGCGGACCTGCGCGGCGCCATCCTCACCGCCCTCGACGCGCTGCAGATCGACCCCGCGGGCGTCAAAGCCCACGAGGCTCTCACCGCCACCTACCTCACGGCCTCCCGCACCCACAAGGCCGCCGCCCGGCGACTGGGGGTGCCCTACGGCACCTACCGGCGCCACCTCGCCCTGGCCAAGGAACGCCTCATCGAACAACTGCTGCGACAACCGGCCACGACAATCACACCGACCCCGCCACACTCGTCCCCGGAGGAGTGAGGCCACCGCGGTACCGCGGGGCAACGTCCTCCGTGAGAAGCGCGTACTGCCACTCGTTGTCGTTCAATGGCCACAACAAGAAACTCCTTCATCCCTACCCTCATCTGCCTCCCTCGAGGCGTTGGTCCGCGAACCCGGCGTGCTGGCCGGGGCAGTTGCGCTCGAACATGACCACTCTGCGGGCGGTTTCACCCGGGCCCATGACGCCTGAAGGTCTCGGCGCAGGGCACGGCGACAGTGCCGGTACCCGCGCCGGCCGAGGGCCCTGCTGCTGGACCGGAACCCAAGCCACACCAGAGGTTCCCGTGGGCAGTGCTGAGCACGATTGAGCAACACCGAGGGCTAGCGACCGGGCAGCGGGGCGGCGCAGGGTCTCCAAGCGGGAGGACGGCGCGGCTGTCCGCGACGAGGCCCGGTGCGGCCGCGAGGCCGGCGATGGAGTTGACGTTGACGATCGCGCCGCCGCCGGCCTGGCGCATCGAGGGGGCGGCGCGCCGGAGACGCCCTCCTCGCGGAGCAGGATGCGGATGATCCGCAGCAACCGCCTGCCCTCGTCGTCATCAATCTCCCGAACCCGCACGCGTTCAGCCACCTGATCATTCTGGCCGTCCGATGCTTCCTCGCGCAGGAAGTGGGCGACACATCACGACAGGGCGAACGTTGCCTGATGCGGCACTAGTACCAGAGGTACAGGAACCACTTCATCTTGCCGTCGGTGCCCCTCTTGTATTCGCACTTCCAGTTGCGGCCGCTCTGATCTCCCACAGCGACGCATGCTTCCGGGGTCCAGTAGGCCGCCCAGAAGCGCCAGCTCATGATCCCGACGTTCGTCTCGCTGGCCGAGACCTTCGGTGCCGGTGCGGGCTCGGCCGCCTGGGCCGTCACAGTTGTGCCAGCGAGGGCGAGCACACCTCCCAGGGCCAGGCTTACCAGTGCACGTCGCATGCGCATGATGTTCCCCTCTGAGTCATTGCGGTGTTTTGCGATTGGGGCCGTGTGTCCACGGACTATGTGAACCGGAGCGGTTCGCACAGCCCGCTTCTCCGTCAGGGCGGCCGCTGGGGGCGTCCTGGATCGAGTTCATCGGGCTGGGGGTTGTTGCACAGCCGTGTCCCGGGCGTGAAACAAAGCAGGTCACAAGCCCGGTTGGGATGAGACGCCGCTGCTGCTCACGCGGACGGCACGGGGGAGGGAAGCGCTATGGGGCGTCCGGAGGCGGACCTCGATCCGGGGCTGGGGCCGGTGCAGCGGTTTGCGTTCGAGTTGCGCAAGCTGCGTCAGGAAGCGGGCGGCATCACCTACCGGCAGATGGCCCGGCAGGTG
>NZ_JNWJ01000179.1:0-1496 GCF_000716805.1 Streptomyces yerevanensis
AGAGCGCGGCCAGTTGCCGGGCCGGATAGCGGCGCGGGTCCACAAGAGTGGTGACCAGGCGGTAGTCGTCGGCCGCAGCAGCGCCGCCGGTGTCTTTGAGCTGGTAGGCAAGGACTCGGACCGGCACCGGGTCACGTTTCGCACCGTCGGTGCCGGCGTGGATGCCGAAGGCCGGATCGACTGGAGCATGGTCAGCGTCGACTCCACGACATGCCGCGCTCATCAGCACGCGGCTGGCGCCACCACTCGCGCCCCGAAGATTCCGGGCCGGCGAAGCCGACTGGCGCGTCACCGCTCCGATGAGGCTCTGGGACGCTCGCGAGGCGGGCTGACCTGCAAGATCCATCTCGCCGGGGAGGGTGGGCGCCGCCCGCTCGGGTTTGTCATCACGCCCGGCCAGTGGGGGGACGCACCGCAGATGATTCCCGTGCTGGAAGAGATCCGCGTGCCCCGGCTGGGTGGTGGACGTCCACGAACTCGGCCCGACCACGTCGGGGGCGATAAGGCGTGCTCATCACGCCGCAACCGGCGTCACCTGCGGAGACGCCAGATCAAGCACACGATCCCCGAGCCGAGAGACCAGCGGGCCAACCGCCAGGGCCACGGCAGCCAAGGCGGCCGGCCCACAGGGTTCGACAAGATGATCTACCGACGCCGCAATGAAGTCGAGCGGACCATCAATCGGCTCAAGAACTTCCGAGCTGTCGCCACGCGCTATGACAAGAGGGCGTACGTCTTCCACGGGACGGTCACCGTGGCCGCGATCCGGCTATGGCTTCGCACCTGAACAGCGGCCGAGGACTACGTGTCCTCCGGCACGAGCACGCCCAGTTCGACTTCCTCGAACACTCGTGACCACCAAGAGTCCTCATCCGAGAAGGCCATCGGATCCGCTTGCCGAGCCCGGCCGATCACGTCGTGTGCCCAGTCGTCGTAGTCGTCATCCATGTCGCTCTTGCCGGAGTAGACGAACGTCTCCCAGATCCGCAATACCTCCACCAAGCGTTCCACCGATGTGTTGACCAGGCCGTACTGCTCCTCCGGATCGCCTTCATAGCCCTTGACCATCCAGACCTCACCGTTGTCGGTCAGCAGCCAGTACGAGTTGATGCCGTCCTCGAACGAGCCGAGGAACACCGCTCGGCCTCCGGGAAGTTCGCGGACTGCCAGTTCCCGGTCCCGGTCACGCACGAACATCCGGTTGCAATCGGCCGGCAAGCCCCGCTCAACAAGGAGGCGGGCTGCCTGGCCGCGTACCCCGCTGGAGGCAAGACCGTGCTCGTCATACGGCAACCAGGCCACGTCACCCATGCCTATCAGCCTGTCCTTCACGTCCGCCCCTGTGGTTGGGCCGATCTTCTCAGACCCCAACACAACCCATCGGACAGGACCTAGAGGCAATGCCGTTGCTTTTGCTGTGGGCGTAGGCTGGTTGGGAGTCGGTGCCGGGGGTGGTGCGGGTGGCTGCGAGTGCGTCTGACTTATCGGGTCTTGGC
>NZ_JNWJ01000180.1:0-1495 GCF_000716805.1 Streptomyces yerevanensis
GCCTAATGGGAGCTAAGGAGCCGGGGAATGCTCGGTTCCGTAGCCGCCAGCAGGTGAGCACTATCGACGCCGGAAGCACTGACTTCTGCGGTCAGACCGTGCCCCTGCTGGTGGCCGGGAGGCCAGACCGCTGATGGGGTGGCGTGCCCGCCCCATCGGGCGTGAGCACTGGACCATTAGGCCGCGTGCCGTGCCTTCCGCAGGCTACGCCGCGGTACGAGGAACGCACTTGGGGAGGGTTTGTTGCTGCTGATCGGTGACGACTGGGCCGAAGACCACCACGATGTCGAGCTCCAGGACGAGAGCGGCCGCAAGCTGGCCACCGCGAACCTGCCCGAAGGCGTGGCAGGCATCGCCAAGCTTCACGAACTCATCGCCCGTCACGGCGGCGAGCTGGAGCCCGCGGAGGTGGTCGTCGGTATCGAGACCGACCGGGGCTCATGGGTGCAGGCTCTGGTGGCCTCCGGCTACCAGGTCTACGCGATCAACCCCCGCCAGGTGGCCCGGTTCAAGGAGCGGTACGCCTCCTCCGGCGCCAAGAGCGACAAGGGTGACGCACACGCACTCGCCGACATGGTCCGCATCGACCGCGACCGGCTGCGGTCGGTGGCCGGGGACAGCGACGCCGCCCAGGCCGTGAAGGTCGTCGCCCGCGCCCACCAGACCCTGATCTGGGAACGCACCCGCACCTTCCAGCGGCTTCGCAGCACGCTGCGCGAGTACTTCCCCGCAGCTCTGGCTGCCTACGCCGATCTCACCTTGACCAGCACCGACGCCCTCGAACTGCTGATCAAAGCACCCACACCGGCTACCGGGGCGAAGCTGACCCGCACCCAGATCACTGCCGTCCTGGCCCGCCACCGCCGACGCAACCGCGACGCGAAGGCGGCCACTGTCCGGACCGCCCTGCGTGAGCGGCAACTCGCTCTGCCCGAGCAGGTCACCGCCGCCTACGCGGCCACCGTGACCGCTCACGCCCGGCTGCTCATCGCGCTGAACGAGCAGATCGCCGTGATGGAAGAGCAGGTGAAGGCCCATTTTCTCAAGCACCCGGACGCTGAGATCTACCTCTCGATGCCCGGCATCGCGGAGATCACCGGGGCCCGGGTGCTCGCCGAGTTCGGAGACGACCCCGACCGGTACGCCTCCGCGAAGGCCCGCAAGAACTATGCCGGCACCAGCCCCGTCACCCGGGCCTCCGGCAAGAGCCACACCGTCCAGGCCCGCTACGTCCGCAACAACCGCCTGGCCGACGCTCTCCAGACCCAAGCCTTCTGCGCGCTGCGGGCCTCACCCGGCGCCCGCCGCTACTACGACAAGCAACGAGCCCGCGAGATCGGCTACAACCCCGCCCTCCGCCAGCTCGGCAACCGCCTCGTCGGCATCCTCCACGGATGCCTCAAAACCCGCACCACCTACGACGAGGCAACCGCGTGGTCACACCACGCCTACCCCCAGCCCGCTTGACACCCCAACGACATGGGGTGTCTGACCG
>NZ_JNWJ01000181.1:0-1470 GCF_000716805.1 Streptomyces yerevanensis
AGGCGTTGCCTGCCCGGCAGCCACGAGGTGTCGCGGTCCGGCACCTGAACATCCCGAGAACCAACCGCTCCCTCGGAACGCCCTTAGCAACGGATTAGGCAGCCACCATGGGGCGAGCCTCGAAGATCATGGCCCCGACGTCGTGCTTTAACGGGCAGGTCCACAGACTGCCCGACTCGCCGGAAGCTTACGGGGCCATGATCACTCGCCCCATGGCAGCTCCCGCCCAAAGTCGCTCCGCCGACCTCCCGCCGCCACCAAGCCGTGCCCTTTGAGCGGGCGTTGATCGGAAACAAGACAGCCTTCCTGGACGGGTTCAGCGGCGGTCTGCTGTTTCTATGCCCTTTGAGCGGGCGTTGGTCGGAAACCAGTTGTGCCCAGGTCATCCCGACCAGCATTCTGATGTTTCTATGCCCTTCAGGCGGGCGTTATTCGGAAACCACGCCATCCTGAAGTTCGACAACAACGGCCACATCTGGTTTCTATGCCCTTCAGGCGGGCGTTGTTCGGAAACGTCCTCGCCAACGGCGGCAGTCAGGACCTCATCCAGGGCAAACTCTAGTTTCTATGCCCTTCAGGCGGGCGTTGTTCGGAAACCGGCCTCGCGTTCTGGTGGTTCATGATCGCCTTCGTCGTTTCTATGCCCTTCAGGCGGGCGTTGTTCGGAAACGCGCCATCAACATGGCCACGGTCTGCGGTTCGCAGAAGTTTCTATGCCCTTTAAGCGGGCGTTTTTCGGAAACACGGACAGCGGGACCAACAAGCTCAAGGCGGTCGACCCGATTCTATGCCCTTAAAGCGGGCGTTGTTCGGAAACCATGAGCCTCGTGTACGCGATCACCGGCTGGGCCGACAAGTTTCTATGCCCTTTAAGCGGGCGTTGGTCGGAAACCCTTCGCCGATTTGGCAGGATCTGACCTGCGATGATGGTGCCCGTTGCGCAGAAATCATCGCAAGAGCACACCCAAAGCAGTGATCCACATCACACGTCCGTAGATCAGCGCCATGACCTGCGGGAACGTGCCGCGCAGAAACCACCCTTCTGGAGCCATCCGGCCGCAGAGCGGTTACGCCCAGGTCGGCGGGTACACGGCGCGCGGTGAGCGGACGTACCCGGTGCCGATACCCGGAGCGGTACGGCAGCGCGGGGAAGGGTGCGGGACGACGGTACAGCAGTGAAGTGCAGCAACCACTGCAACTGCGCTCGCCGTCGCGACAACCCCAAGGCGCCGCGTGGCCAGCCTCCCCGGCTTCAGTGATCGCTCTGCCCGTAGTTCGCATCGAGGAGCTGTGGCACGGTCACCCGGCCGTGCCACTCTCGTGCCAGAACGGACGGGGACTCACGGGGACTCGGGGTTCGCCGGGGCCAGTTCGAACGCCGCCTCGCCCTCGGCGCGGTAGCGGGCCACCAGTCGGCTGACCCAGCCCTGTGACACCCCGTAGGCGCGAGCGACCTCGCCCTGGGTACGG
>NZ_JNWJ01000182.1:0-1458 GCF_000716805.1 Streptomyces yerevanensis
CGAGGTTCACGGCGCCGGCAGGGCACCGATCTGCTGCATCACCCCGAGGAGGTCGGGCTGGCCCCGTTCGCCGACGATCCGGCCGTCGGCCAGGTAGTAGAAGTTCAGGGCCTGTACCGAGATCTTGTTGCCGCTCGCCGGGACCCCGAAGAATTCACCGTCGTGGGTTCCCCGCATGGTGAACCGCGCGGCCACGGTGTCGCCTTCGGTGACCGTCTCCTCCAGCGTCCACTGGACGTCGGGGAAGGCGCCGCGCATCATCCCGAGGACTTCCATGTACCCATCGGGCCCCCGCAGTGGTTCCGGGTGACTGGGTGCGTGGAACACCGCGTCCGGAGAAATGACCTCGCGGGCGAGATCCTCGTCGCCCGTGTTGATGAACTCGACGAAGCGGTTCATCACTGACTCGGTGGACTGCGACGGCATCTTGCTGGGCCTCTCCAGAGACGTTTGAGCGGGTACCTGCGAGCGTAACATCGAACCGATGCTCACATCGATTCGATGTCTGCGTGCGAAGATGGACTCATGCTGGAACTCGCCATACTCGGCTTCCTGGCCGAAGCCCCCCTGCCCGGACACGAACTGCGCCGCCGCCTCTCACAGCTGACCGGCTACACGCGGCCGGTCAGTGACGGCAGCCTGTATCCGGCGATCAACCGTCTGACCAGGGCGGGCTTGATCGAGCGGCGCGCCGACCCGGCCGCCGGGGCGGCCCGGTACGTGCTCAGCCTGACCGCGGCCGGACGGGCCGACATGCTGCAGCGCCTGCGCAAGCCCGCCGACCACGAGATCACCGACTTCACCCGGTTCTACATCGTCCTGGCCTTCCTCTCCCACCTGCCCGACGTGGCCGAACAGCACGCGGTGCTGCGCAGACGGCTGGAGTTCCTGGAAGAACCGGCGAGCTTCTTCTACGACAACGAGCGGCCCCTGCGTGCCGAGGAGATCGCCGACCCCTACCGGCGGGGCATGCTGCTCACCGCCCGCGCCACCAGCCGCGCCGAACGGACCTGGCTGCGCGAGACCCTCGGGGAGAAGCCGCCCGCATTCGACACCGCATGCACCGACAGCGATCCGCATGCACCCGCCGCTCCCGCGAACTGACCGCCCACGGAGGTATCCCCATGCTTGCTTCCTGGTACGACGGCCAGGGCCCCGCCGCCGATGTCCTGCACGTCGGCGAACTCCCTGATCCCGTCCCCGGCCCCGGCGAGGTCCGCGTCCGCGTCACCGTCTCGGGCGTCAACCCCGGCGACACCAAGAAACGGCGCGGCTGGCTCGGCTCGTCCATGCCCTACCCGCGAGTGATCCCGCACAGCGACGCCGCCGGAGTCATCGACGCCGTGGGCGCCCAGGTCGACGCCCACCGCGTCGGACAACGGGTCTGGGTATACGGCGCCCAGTCCTACCGCCCCTTCGGCACCGCCGCCCAGTACACCCTCGTACCCGACCACCAGG
>NZ_JNWJ01000183.1:0-1590 GCF_000716805.1 Streptomyces yerevanensis
CGGCCGAGGAGATCCGGGAGTTCATGAGCGGCAACATCTGCCGCTGCGGCTGTTACGTGAAGATCGTGCGCGCGGTCGAGCAGACCGCGGGCCGGAAGTAGGGGCGATGCATCCTTTCTCCTTCAGCAAGGTCTCCGACACCCGTGAGGCCCTCGACGCCGGCCGCCGAGGCGGACGTTACATCGCCGGAGGCACCACGCTGGTCGACCTGATGCGCGAGACCGTCGAACGCCCCGACACGCTGGTCGACATCAGCGCGCTGCCGCTGCGCGAGGTCAGGGTCACCGAACGCGGAGGGCTGCGCATCGGCGCGCTGGCGTCCGCGCAGCTGCGCAACATGGCCACCATCGGCGGCAACATCATGCAGCGCACCCGGTGCACGTACTTTCGTGACGTGAGCGCCGACTGCAACAAGCGCGAACCCGGCTCGGGATGTGCCGCACTGGAGGGCGTCAACCGTACGCACGCCATCCTCGGCACCTCCGACGACTGCGTGGCCACCCATCCCTCCGACGTCGCCGTGGCGTTCGCGGCGCTGGAGGCGCGGGTGCAGCTGCTGGGCCCGGACGGGGAGCGCCACGCCCCCTTCGCCGACTTCCTGCTGCGACCGGGCAGCACCCCGAACCGTGAACAGGCCCTGCGGCAGGGGGAGTTGATTACGGCGGTGGAGATCCCCGCGCTTCCGCGTCCGCTGAAGTCCGGCTACCTGAAGGTGCGCGACCGGCAGTCCTACGAGTTCGCGCTGACCTCCGCGGCCGTGGCGCTGCACGTACGCGGCGGAGTGATCCGGGACGCGTACGTCGCCGCCGGAGGCGTAGGCACCGTGCCCTGGAAGCTGCCCGCCGTCGAGCAGCACATGGTCGGCAAACGTCCCTCGGAGTCGTTGTGGGAGGCCGCCGCCGCGCGGGCAGCCGATGGGGCCCGCCCCCTTCAACACAACCGGTTCAAGGTCGAGTTGCTCCAGCGGACCGTCGAACGCCAGCTGCGCATCGTAGGAGGTACCAAGTGAGCCCCCAGCCGCAGGCAGCCGTGGGTGCGCCGCTGTCCCGGGTGGACGGCCGGCTGAAGGTCACGGGCGAGGCGCAGTACGCCGCCGAGTTCGATGTCGACGGGGCCGTGCACGCCGTGATCGTCGACGCGAGCATCGGCCGCGGCCGCATCACCTCCATCGATGCCGGTGACGCCGAGAAGCACCCGGGTGTGCTGCGGGTGATCAGTCACCGCAACGCGCCGAAGCTGCCGTACCGCGACAACGCCGGGTCCAACAACCCTCCGGGGGGCCGGCGGCTGCGGGTGTTCCAGGACGACCGGGTCCTCTTCCACGGCCAGCCGGTCGCCGTCGTGGTGGCCACCACGCTGGAGGCCGCCCAGCACGGCGCGAGCCTGGTCGAGGTCCGCTACGACGCCGAGCAGTCCTCGACGGACCTCGCCGAGGCCGAGCCGGGCGAGCCGACGAACTATGCGCGCGGTGACGCGGAAGCCGGCCTGCGTGACGCTGCCGTGCGGCTGGACCTGACCTACCAGCTGGCGCGCAACCATCACAACCCGATGGAGCCGCACGCCACCCTCGCCCGCTGGGACGGCAACAAG
>NZ_JNWJ01000184.1:0-1609 GCF_000716805.1 Streptomyces yerevanensis
CTTGTTGCCGTCCCAGCGGGCGAGGGTGGCGTGCGGCTCCATCGGGTTGTGATGGTTGCGCGCCAGCTGGTAGGTCAGGTCCAGCCGCACGGCAGCGTCGCGCAGGCCGGCTTCCGCGTCACCGCGCGCATAGTTCGTCGGCTCGCCCGGCTCGGCCTCGGCGAGGTCCGTCGAGGACTGCTCGGTGTCGTAGCGGACCTTGACCAGGCTCGCGCCGTGCTGGGCGGCCTCCAGCGTGGTGGCGACCACGACGGCGACCGGCTGGCCGTGGAAGAGGACCCGGTCGTCCTGGAAGACCCGCAGCCGCCGGCCCCCCGGAGGGTTGTTGGACCCGGCGTTGTCGCGGTACGGCAACTTCGGCGCGTTGCGGTGACTGATCACCCGCAGCACACCCGGGTGCTTCTCGGCGTCACCGGCATCGATGGAGGTGATACGGCCGCGTCCGATGCTCGCGTCGACGATGACCGCGTGCACGGCGCCTTTGATGTCGTGTTCGGCGGCGTACTTGGCCTGGCCGGTGACCTTGAGCCGTCCGTCGACCCGGGAGAGCGGTGCGCCGACGGCTGCCTGCGGCTGGGGGCTCATTTGCTGTCTCCTACGGTACGCAGCTGGCGTTCGACGGTCCGCTGGAGCAACTCGACCTTGAACCGGTTGTGCTGGAGCGGCCGGGCTCCGTCGGCGGCGCGGCCGGCGGCCTCGGCCCACAGCCGGTCCGAGGGGCGTTCACCGACGAGGGCTTCTTCGACGGCAGGGAGCTTCCAGGGCACGGTGCCCACGCCTCCGGCGGCGACGTACGCGTCCCGGATCACTTCGCCGCGTACGTGCAGCGCCACGGCCGCGGAGGTCAGCGCGAACTCGTAGGACTGCCGGTCGCGCACCTTCAGATAGCCGGACTTCAGCGGACGCGGAAGGGCAGGAATCTCCACAGCGGTGATCAACTCCCCCTGCCGCAGGGCCTGTTCACGGTTCGGGGTGCTGCCCGGTCGTAGCAGGAAGTCGGCGAAGGGGGCGTGGCGCTCCCCGTCCGGGCCCAGCAGCTGCACCCGCGCCTCCAGCGCCGCGAACGCCACGGCCACATCGGAGGGGTGCGTGGCCACGCAGTCGTCGGAGGTGCCGAGGATGGCGTGCGTACGGTTGACGCCCTCCAGTGCGGCGCACCCCGAGCCGGGGTCGCGCTTGTTGCAGTCGGCGCTCACGTCACGAAAGTAGGTGCACCGGGTGCGCTGCATGATGTTGCCGCCGATGGTGGCCATGTTGCGCAGCTGCGCGGACGCGCTCAGCTCCAGCGCCTGCGAGATGACGGGAAACAGAGTGCGCACCTTGGGGTGGACGGCGGCCTCGGCCATGCTCACCAGCGCGCCGATGCGCAGCCCTCCGCGTTCGGTGACCCTGACCTCGCGCAGCGGCAGCCCTCCGGCGATGTAACGTCCGCCGTCGCGGCCCGCGTTGACGGCCTCACGGGTGTCGGAGACCTTGGTGTAGGAGAAGGGATACATGGCGGCCGATCCTCACTTCCGGCCCGCGGTCTGCTCGACCGCGCGCACGATCTTCACGTAACAGCCGCAGCGGCAGATGTTGCCGCTCATGAACTCCCGGATCTCCTCGGCCG
>NZ_JNWJ01000185.1:0-1786 GCF_000716805.1 Streptomyces yerevanensis
CGCGCCCTCGACACAGCCGCCGGAGATGCTGCCGACCGCGTTGCCGTCCTCGTCCACCGCGACCGACGTACCGACCGGCAGGGGCGCGCTGCCGGTGACGTCGACCACGGTGGCCAGGGCGAAGGGGCGGGCCGCGCGGCACCAGCGGTGCAGTGTGTCCGCGATGTTCAGCATGGGCGGGTCTCCATGTGATCCGGGTGAAGCGGTGTGGAACGACGGTTGTTGGGAGGTGGGCCGCCGCCGTGTCGTCGAGGGGGGTGACACGGCGGCGGCCCGGGGGTCCGGCGGCCGGGCATGGTCGGCCGCCGAACAGTTGGGAGCACCCCGGGCGGCCGTCTCACCACGAAACCGGCCGCCCGGGGGCTCGTATCGGAGCCGAGGCTCAGAGCAACGCCTCGGCGGTGATGGGCAGTTCGCGAATACGGCGACCGGTGGCGTGGAAGACCGCGTTGGCGATCGCGGGTGCCACCCCGACGTGGACGACCTCGCCAAGTCCCTTGACGCCGAGCGGGTCGGCCTCGATGTCCTCACCGTCCAGGTAGATCGCCTTCACGTCGGGGACGTCGGCGTTGACCGGGACCAAGTAGTCGGCGAGGTTGGCGTTCACGATCCGGCCGTCGCGGTGGTCGAGGTGGCGTTGTAGGCGTAGAAGGAGTGCCTCTCCGGTTGCGACGCCCCCGCGTAGGAGCCGAGGGCTTCGAGACGGGTGCGCTTGTTGCGGCCCAGCAGGCTCCGGTAGGTCTCACCGCGCGCCGGATTGCCCTTCACATGCAGCCTGCCGGCGCGTACGACGACATCGTCCGCGGCCACCCTGTACAGCGGCGACTCGCGATCCTCCACGGCCAGCTTGATCGCCTCTCGGCGGACCTGGTTGCAGCCGTCGAGAACAGCGGAGCCAACGCTGGCCATCGTCTGGGAGCCGCCGTGCGGTGGGGTCGGCGGGAACAGGGAGTCACCGAGCCGGAAGGTGACCGTGCGCATGGTCAGCCCGAGGGCGTCCGCAGCGACTTGGGTCTGGGAGGTGTACGTGCCCGGCCCCATGTCGCTGGCGGCGGTCTCTACCAAGGCGGTGCCGTCGGCGTCCAGTCGGACCCGGGCCTGGGCTTGGTTGCGCTGCGTCTCGTACACGCCGACCGCGACACCCATGCCGATCAGCCGGTCGCCCTCACGCCGGGAGCGGGGCCTGGGGTCGCGGCGGTGCCAGCCGAACTCGCGGGCGCCGGTGGTGTAGCACTCGCGCAGTCGACGGGTGGAGAACGGCAGCCCGTTGGACGGGTCCTGTTCCGGTTCGTTGCGCCGGCGCAGCTCGATCGGATCGATGCCGAGCTTGTGCGCGAGTTCGTCCATGGCCGACTCGATGACGAAGGCCGCCGTGGCGAAGCCGGGACCGCGCATCCACAGTGGGGTGTTCACGTCCAAGGGCACCGTCCGGTACGCCTGGCTCACATTCGGCATGCTGTAGAGCATCTGCCCGGCGGGCATCACGGTCTCGGTGAACGTCTCGTACGAGGAGGTCTCGGCGTCCATCTCGTGGGCCATGGCCGTCAGTCGGCCGCGCCGGTCGCTGCCTACCCGCAGCCGGTACTCGTAGGAGGGCCGGAAGCCCGTACCGAAGTACTGCTGCCTGCGGCTCAGAACGAGCTTCACCGGTCGGCCGGTCTCGCGCGCGGCCACGGCGGCGACAATTGTGTGCGGCCAGCAGCGCAGCCCGCTGCCGAAGCCGCCGCCGACGAACGGGTTGATGACGCGCACCGAATCCGCGGGCAGGCCGAACACGGCGGCGATC
>NZ_JNWJ01000186.1:0-1780 GCF_000716805.1 Streptomyces yerevanensis
GATCGCCGCCGTGTTCGGCCTGCCCGCGGATTCGGTGCGCGTCATCAACCCGTTCGTCGGCGGCGGCTTCGGCAGCGGGCTGCGCTGCTGGCCGCACACGATCGTCGCCGCCCTGGCCGCGCGCGAGACGAAGCGCCCGGTCAAGCTGGTGCTCAGCCGCCGGCAGATGTACTTCGGCACCGGCTTCCGGCCGGCGTACGCGTACCGGCTGCGCCTCGGCAGTGACCGGCGCGGTCGGCTGACCGCGGCCATTCACGGTATCGACGCCGAGACCTCCTCGTACGAGACGTTCACCGAGGCCATCATGGGCGCGGGGCAGATGACCTACAGCATGCCGAATGTGAGCCAGGCGTACCGGCAGGTGCCGCTGGATGTGAACACCCCGATCTGGATGCGCGGCCCCGGCTTCGCCACGGCGTCGTTCGCGATCGAGTCGGCCATGGACGAGCTCGCGGACCGGCTCGGCATCGACCCGATCGAGCTGCGGCGGCGCAACGAACCGGCCGAGGACGAGTCGAGCAACCTGCCGTTCTCCACCCGTCGGCTGCGCGAGTGCTACACGGTCGGTGCCCGGGAGTTCGGCTGGCACCGGCGTTCGTCCCGGCCGCGTTCGCGGCGCGAGGGCGACTGGCTGATCGGCATGGGCATGGCCGCCAGCGTGTACGACCCCGGGCGTTTTCCCGCGGAGGCCCGGGCCCGCCTGGATGCCGACGGCACCGCTGTGGTCGAGACGGCCACCAGTGACATGGGGCCGGGCACCTACACCTCCCAGACCCAGGTGGCCGCGGACGCGCTCGGGCTGACCATGCGCACGGTGACCTTCCGGCTCGGCGACTCGCTGTATCCGCAGACCGGCCCGCACGGCGGCTCGGCGACCATGGCCAGCGTCGGCTCCGCCGTCCTCGACGCCTGCGACAAGGTGCGGCAGCAGGCGGTCAAGCTGGCCGTCGAGGACCGCGATTCGCCGCTGTACGGCGTGGACGCCGGCGATGTGGTGGTGCGCGGCGGCCGGCTGCATGTGAAGGGCAACCCGGCGCGCGGTGAGACGTACCAACGGCTGCTGGCCCGCAACGACCGCTCCCACCTGGAAGCACGTGGCTCCTACGCCGGGCCGCCGACTCCCGCGCGGCGCTCCTACCACGCCTACGGCGCGGCCTTCGCCGAGGTCGCCGTGGATGCGCCCCTCGGTCTTGTGCGGGTGCGGCGCATGCTCGGCGTGTACGACGCGGGGCGGATCATCAGCCCCAAGCTGGCGGACAGTCAGGCGATCGGCGGCATCGTGGGCGGTATCGGCGGGGCTCTGCTTGAGCACACGGTCACCGACCACCGCGACGGCCGGATCGTGAACGCCAACCTCGCCGACTACTTGGTCCCGGTCAACGCCGACGTCCCCGACGTGAAGGGCGTTGCTCTGACACCAGCACACCACCGGCCTGTCCGGTAGTCGGTCCCCGTCCGGCTGCCGGACCCACCAGGGTCGCCGCCGCCCATCCACTCCCCGACGGCGCGGCGGCGACCCGCCCCACGCCCCCACGGCGAACCACGGAGAAGGACTCATGCTGAACATCGCGGACACGCTGCACCGCTGGTGCCGCGAGGCACGCCCCTTCGCCCTGGCCACCGTCGTCGACGTCACCGGCAGCGCACCCCTGCCGGTCGGTACGTCGGTCGCGGTGGACGGGGACGGCAACGCGGTCGGCAGCATCTCCGGCGGCTGTGTCGAGGGCGCGGTGTACGAACTGTGCCGGCAGGTGCTGCGCGACCGCGGCGCCCCGCAGCG
>NZ_JNWJ01000187.1:0-1372 GCF_000716805.1 Streptomyces yerevanensis
AAGTGCCGGAAAAGGAACTGCCCGGTCGATACGGTGTGCTCGTCGCGATCGGGCAGGCCGCCCAACGTCCATGCGCCGCGCCGCAATACGTGGATCTCCACCAGGTCCCGATCGCCGCCCGCGGGGTCCGCGATCCGGGTGGCCGACGCCATGTGGAGATCAGCGATCACCACATCGCGCACCCGGGCGACGGATCCCTTGAGCCGGAAGTCGGCGATCGTGGCCGGGCTGAAGGCCGGCAGGGGGAAGACATCGCCGATCTGCGTCTGCCATTTACGACGGAAGGCATCGAATCCTCGCGGTGCCGCACCCGGGACCCTGGAATCCACGGCGAACGCCCCGGGCGCCAGGTCGGTCACCGATCCAGTGCTGTTCATCTCCGGTGATCCACCTCGTGTTCGATGTTCCGACGCCTTCTTGTGGCGTACATGTTCTGTCCGGACGCCGCTGCGGTTCAAGTGCCTGCCGTGCCGAGTTCCTAACCTCGGCGTTTCATGACGGCTCGTCAGTCCAACTGGCGGGCCGTTTCGGCGTGTTGAGGAGGTAGTGGGCATGTCGGTGGCCCGGCTGTCGCGTCGGGTGGGCGCCGGGTTCCACGGTTCCGGTGGGGTGGTGCTGCTCGCAGGGACGGGAAAGTGCTGGTCAGTCGGGGTTCGGGAGGGTGTCGAGTCGATCCAGGGCGCCGGTGATCAGGTGGGTCCAGGGCCAGTGGCGGGCGAGGCGGAGGATGCGGCGGCGTCCGGTGGTGACGAGCTGGGCGGCGGTGGAGAACAGCCGCAGGCGGAGTCTGCGGGGTTCCCACAGGCGGGGCTTGCCGGTCAGGGCGAGCATCGGCATCCAGGCGAGCAGGTCCAGGGCGATCTGGACGATCTCCAGCCAGATCTGGTTCTGTGCCATGTCGTGGAGCGGGAGGTTGCGCAGGCCGGTGGCGCGGGCGGCGCGGATGCGGTCCTCGGCCCGTGCGTGCTGGCGATGGCGCAACTCCAGCGCGGCGATCGGGGTGTTCGTGGTGTTGGTGGCGAAGCAGGTCAGCCGCATGCCGTCGGCGTCGGTGAAGCGCAACTGGGCGCCCGGATGTGGGCGTTCCTTGCGCACGAGCAGCCGCATCCCTTCGGGCCAGCCCTTGAGGCAGTCGCCGTCGAGTTCGGCCACCCAGGCCCCGTCGCGGATCTCACCGTCCGGCTCGACGGCGGCCGTCCAGGCGGTGGCCGGGATGCGAAGCACCGCGGCGTGGATGGCGTCGGTGATGGTCATGCCGACCGAGTACGACAGCCTGCGGGTGCCGATTATTACGTCCGTGCCGGTCAGGCGGCGTGTGTGTACTGGTGGAGGAGGCCGCCGAGTCGATCACGTCGATGGACGTCCAGTCGGT
>NZ_JNWJ01000188.1:0-1319 GCF_000716805.1 Streptomyces yerevanensis
GATCCGGCTGTAGTAGTCGACCGACATGCCGGCCAGCGCGGCCACCTCTTCACGCCTGAGCCCACCGGTACGACGCCGAGAGCCGCGGGGAAGCCCGACGTCCTCCGGTTGCAGCACCTCCCGGCGTGCCCGGAGAAAATCGGCCAGCAATGCCCGGTCCATCTCAACCTCCCGTTTTCGACTGATCAAGCATCGCGTGAACCACAACCCGGATGAAGGCCGTACTTATCCACGGACAAGTTGTCCGTGGCAAACCACACGATGGGGAGGGATGAGTCGCTGGTCCTCACACAACGTCTTCTGGCACAGAACGGCGTTCTCCGTCTCCAATGGTGTCGGCGGCTCGGTCGGCACCTCCGCCCGGTGTCCCCGCGGCCGGCTCGCGCCAGCTGCCCCAACCCAGTCACGCAAGGTCTCGGGGTTGACCCCCAGACCGGCAGTGACCTGCCGGATCGTCGCCTCGGGCCGCGACCTGTACAGCGCGACTGCGTCCGCCTTGAACTGCGGCGTATAGTGCTGGCGAGTTGGCCTGCCCGGCGTCGCGTGGTTTTCCCGGCGACCAGGGAGCGCAGGGCATCGCCGGGAAAGATGAAGATGCGGGTGCCGATCTCGGGCGTGGTGTGGAGTGATTCTCCGTCACGACGTGGTGCATGAAGTAGGTGCCGGCCGAGACGTACGCGTCACCGCCCTGATCGTGTGGGTCCTGCAGAGCCACTGCGCCGCGCAGCCCGACGTACAACCTGATCTCATCGTGCTCATGTCTCCCGACTGCGCGGGTGCTCACGGGGAGGAGCCCCAGAGTTCGTTGACGGCGGTGTCCTGCAGGGTCACCGAGCGCATCGTTCCCTGGAAGCCGTCGGCCGTGGAAGCGCTGAATTCCGGCAGGGGTACAGGTCTCCCTGAAGATGTCGCCGGAATCCCATCTGATGTCGCACAAGTACACGCTTTCCTCGCACGGCTGCGCCTATCCTTGGCTGCACTTCAACCGTCAACGATCAACAGCCTGCGGATGCACCCGGCGCCACAGAGACCATGCCTTGCTTCGCGTGCGAAGCGACGCCACCGCGACCTCTCGGGCGAAAGCAGAAAAGACACATGAAGGCAGTGCGTTTCCATCAGTACGGCGACCCGGATGCGTCTCCTTCGCGGAGGTTGAGATGGACCGGGCATTGTTGGCCGATTTTCTCCGGGCACGCCGGGAGGTGCTGCAACCGGAGGATGTCGGGCTTCCCCGCGGCTCTCGGCGTCGTACCGGTGGGCTCAGGCGTGAAGAGGTGGCCGCGCTGGCCGGCATGTCGGTCGACTACTACAGCCGGATC
>NZ_JNWJ01000189.1:0-1310 GCF_000716805.1 Streptomyces yerevanensis
CTAGGACTTGTCCGGTCGATCATGTGACGACTCCGTTCCCAAGTCGTTGATATGGACATGGGACGGGGTGATCTGACGGATGCCGAGTGGGAACGACTGCGGCTGTTCCTGCCGGTCAGCAACGGTCGTTGTGGCCGTTGGCGGGATCACCGGCAGGTGATCAACGGGATTCTGCACCGGGTGCGGACCGGAATTCAGTGGCGTGACCTGCCCGAGCGGTTCGGCCCGTGGAAGACGGTCTATGAGCGCCACCGATTGTGGTCAGGCGACGGCACCTGGGAACGTCTCCTCCAGCAGGTCCAGGCAGCGGCCGATGCGGCGGGCGAAATCGATTGGGACATCTCGGTGGACTCCACCGTCGTCCGCGCGCATCAGCACGCGGCCGGCGCCCGCACTGATCCGCCAGCAGCCTTCGTCTCAAAGGGGGCCGAAAGGGTGGAACACCAGGACGAGACGCCCTGGCAGAGCCTCGTCGGCCGCCTGGTGGAGGTGGTGCTGGAGGTGAGGGCCTGGGCCGCTCGCGCGGCGGGTTTACCAGCAAACTCCACCTGAGCGCGGATGGCCGCTGCCGCCCCCTGTCCTTGATCGTCACCCCAGGCCAACGGGCTGACTGCACCCAGTTCAAGCCGGTTCTGGAGAAGATCCGCGTCCCCAGACTTGGTCGAGGCAGGCCGCGGAAGAAGCCGGACAGTCTCGCGGCAGACAAGGCATACAGCAACGGCCCGTGCCGCGAGTATCTGCGGCGCCGGAGTATCCGTCACACGATTCCGGAGAAGACCGACAGTCAGGCGGCCCGTTTACGCAAAGGGCCACGCGGAGGACGGCCACCGGGCTTCGACGAAGAGCGGTACAAGAAGCGCAACACCGTTGAACGGGCGATCAACCGCTTGAAGCAGTCCCGCGCGGTGGCCACTCGCTATGACAAACGCGGCTACGTCTTCCTAGGCACCGCGACGGCGGCATCCCTGGTCATCTGGCTCAGGACCTGACGATCGGACGCAGCTCAGAGACCACCCTCGGCAGGCCGCTGGTGCCCACACGGCACCAGGCCACCGCTCTTGTCGAAGACCTCAGCGTCATGACCCGAGTTCACCCACACCGTGATGCCCTGATCATGCACAACCACGTTGAACGGCGACTGCTCCGGCTCTGTCTCGGTCACCACGGTGAACTCCTCACCCGGACGCATCCAATGATCGGTTCCCCACGGCTCGACCCATAGGCAGACCATGCTGCTGGTCTCGTTACTCACGCACGTCTTGGACACGCTTGCAGCCTAACCAGCAGCATGATCGACCGGACAAGTCCTA
>NZ_JNWJ01000190.1:0-1305 GCF_000716805.1 Streptomyces yerevanensis
CCTGCCGATGGACAAGCCCGGCGCCGCAGCGCAGTACGTCATCGCCCCGGCCGAGATCCTCGCGGCGGCGCCGAAGAGCGTCCCGCTGGCCGACGCCGCCGCACTGCCACTGGTGGGCCTCACCGCGTACCAGGCGCTGTTCGACCACGCCAAGCTGACGGCCGGGCAACGCGTGCTGGTCAACGGCGCGGGCGGAGCGGTCGGCGGCTACGCCGTGCAGCTGGCCAAGAACGCCGGCGCCCACGTCATCGCCACGGCCAGCCCACGCAGCAGCGAGGCGGTCACATCGGCAGGCGCCGACGAAGTCATCGACCACACCACCACCAGCGTGAGCGCGGCGGTGACCGAACCGGTCGACGTCGTGCTCAACCTCGCACCGGTCGACCCGGCGCAGCTGGCCGCGCTGCCCGCCCTGATCCGTCCCGGTGGAGTGCTGGTGAACACCACGGTGTGGATGCCCGCGCCCAGTGACGAACAGCGCAGCGTGCGCGGCATCGACCTGTTCGTCCGCAGCGACGCCGACCAGCTGGCGCAGCTGGTAGCGCTGATCGACCGCGGCGAGCTGCGTGTCGACGTCGCCGAACGGGTGCCGCTGGCCGAGCTGCCGGCCCTGCATGCCCGGGCCGCCGAAGGCGCGGTGCACGGCAAGGCCATCGTCGTCCCGCCCACCGCCTAATGGGAGATACGGAGCCGGGGAATGCTCGATTCCGTAGCTGTCAGCAGGTGAGCACTATCGCCGCCGGAAGCTCTGACTTCTCGGGTCAGCGATACAGCGCACCTTCGGTGCGCGCCGGGGGCGTGGTAAATGCCGTGGCGTGCGCCGAGGTGCTTCTTGTGTGCCCTGACGTGGGCTGATGTCGGTCCGGGACGCTGGTGGGGTTCGTTCCGACCGAAACCGATGCCTCTGTGATGCCGGTGAGCTCGCAGGTCAGCGTGGTGCTGGGGACCGTCCACGGGAACCGTGGAGAGTCGCTGTGAAGCACGTGCGTCAGAATTCCTGATCCACCCTGGTCCTCGTGGAACGGCGTACCGCTTGGCCGTTCAAAGGGCCACAAATCCTTTCATCTCCCGCACAGCATCATTTCCGAAAGCTGTCCTACAACCAACTCCCTTTCATGTTCAGGACACAAGACCTGCAACTTCACGATGCACAGTGCTCATTGGGCTGGGACGCGTCGCGAACGCCAAGTCTCAAACTGGCGTAGGGGCGAACAGCTTTGAGTCCGTGCTCGATTTCATCGTCGCTGAAGTTGTGTTGCACAGCCAGGGGACGGGAGCGGTCTCGTTGACTCATGGTGACCATGA
>NZ_JNWJ01000191.1:0-1292 GCF_000716805.1 Streptomyces yerevanensis
TTGACGTCTCTCCCGGCTGAAGCCGGGAGATTCCCGCCTGGCCGCCGTTGTTGAGCGACGGCCTTCGGGTGGTTCCTGTTTCATCACCCACCGCCCGGCTTGCCGGGTCTTACACGGGCTCCGCAGGCGTTTTACGTGTCCGGTCGTCCCTCGGCCACGATGCTTCGCCCCTCAAGGCGGAGGTTGCACTCGGCGTTCTGGTCCCGGTCGTGTCGGGTTCCGCAGTCGCACGTCCAGGTGCGTATCCGCAGCCCTGCTTTCCCCTTCGGGCCCGTCAGTGCCCCGCATGCGGAGCACAACTGGGTGCTGGGGAAGAACCGGTCGACCTTGACGAAAGTCCGCCCGTACCTCGCGCACTTGGCTTCGAGGGTTCGGGCGAACATGCCGAGGCTCTGGTCGTGCAGGCTTTTACCGAAGGTCTTGGCCATGCCCTTCACGTTCAGGTCCTCCAGGTAGACCGCTTGGCTCTCGCGGACTGTCCGGGTGGTCTCCTGGTCGATGAAGTCGCGCCGCTGGTCAGCGACACGGGCATGGATCTTCGCTACGGCGAGTTTGGCCTTACGACGGTTACCGGACCCCTTGGCGCACCTGCTGAGCTTGCGCTGGGCGCGCCGGAGCTTCTTCTCCTGACGCCGGAAGAACTTCGGAGAAGCGATCTTCCGGCCCCGCAGCACCGCGTAGGAGGACAGGCCCAGGTCGATCCCGGTGTCCGTCTCCTCCCAGTCCAGCTCCGGCAGGGGCTTGTCCTCGGTCTCGATCACGAACGAGGCGAAGAACCTGCCTGTCGCGTCCTTGATGACCGTAACGGATGACGGGTCGGAGGGAAGCTCTCGGGACCAGCGCACACGCACGTCGCCGATATTCGGGAGTCGGAGCCTGCCGTTCTTGGTGATGGAGAAGCGGGCGGCCTTGGTGAACCTGACCGCCTGGCGGCTGGCCTTCTTCTTGAAGCGCGGAGGCCCGATCTTCGGACCCTTGCGGGTGCCCTTCTTCGACGCGAAGAAGTTGCTGTATGCCGTCTGGAGATCCCGCAGGGACGACTGAAGTGCGACCGCCGAGACCTCGCCGAGCCATGCACGCTCGGGCGTCTTCTTGGCCTCGGTGATCACCAGCTTGGCCAGCTCGACAATCGAGGGGAGTGCCTCGTCCTGCAGGTAGGCGTCCTGGCGGATACGCAACGCGTCGTTCCAGACGACGCGGGCGCACCCGAACGCCTTCGCCAGCTCGGTCTTCTGCGGGGCGCTCGGGTACACGCGGAACTGGTACCTGAGCTTCATAATGATCACGATACC
>NZ_JNWJ01000192.1:0-1215 GCF_000716805.1 Streptomyces yerevanensis
CTGCGGGTGCCGATTATTACGTCCGTGCCGGTCAGGCGGCGTGTGTGTACTGGTGGAGGAGGCCGCCGAGTCGATCACGTCGATGGACGTCCAGTCGGTCGAGCCGCTCGGGTTCGGTGATCGGTTCGGGACCGGTCGCAGGGGTGCTGCGCTGTGCAGGGTGCGGTGGGGCCGGTGCTGGTTGTAGAACACTTCGAACTCGGCGAGTGTGGGGAGCAGGTGGGGCAGGTTCCAGATCAAGGTGCGGTCGAGTAGCTCGTGTCGGCAGGTCTGCACCCAACGCTCCATGATCGAGTTCATGCGGGGGATGCGGATGCCGGTGGTGACGATCTCGATACCCTCGGCCTCGAAGACGGCGTCGAACGCGCGGGTGTACTTGCCGTCGCGGTCCCTGAGCAGGTGTGTGACGGTGGCGCCGGCGTCCTGAAGGTCCATGACCAGGTTCCTCGCGGTCTGGGTGACCCAGTCCGCGGTGGGGTGGGCTGTCGCGCCGAGGATGCGGATGCGGCGGCTGGCGTGCTCGATGACGGCGAAGACGTACACGCTCGTGCCGTTCAGGGTGGTGGCGGTGAAGAAGTCGCAGGCCAGGATCGCGTGCGCCTGGCTGCGCAGGAAGGCGGCCCAGGTCTGGCGGTCACGTTCGGGGGCAGGCTGGATCCCGTGCTGCTTGAGGATCTCCCACACCGTGGAAGGGGCGATCTTGATGCCGAGGGCGGCGAGTTCGCCGTGGATCCTTCTGTAGCCCCATCCGGAGTTCTCCCGCGCCAGGCGCAGGACGAGAGCCTGGATGCTGCGACGGGCCGACGGGCCGACGGGCCGTTTGCGCCGGGAGGCGTCGGCGTGGCGGCGGTGCATGAGATCGCGGTGCCACCGCAGGATCGTGTCCGGGGAGACGATCAGGTGCAACTGCCGCAGCTTGGGCCTCGGGAGCCGGTGGAGGAGCGCGGCAAGGAAGGCGCGGTCCGCCGTCGTGACACGCGGCCTGTCGGTCTGGCGCTGCAGGACGGCCAGCTGGTGGCGCAGCGTCAATATCTCGATGTCCTTGTCCACGTCGCTCATCGGCAGGAGCCGTATGAAGGCGAACACGCTCGACACAGCGAGGTAGGGCAGTCGTAGCAGCACGATCGATCAGCCTGACACGCCTGTCCGCCATCCATCGGCCGCCTACAAGAACCTGCACGTCACAGACCATGGATGGAATTTTCGACACCCGCA
>NZ_JNWJ01000193.1:0-1139 GCF_000716805.1 Streptomyces yerevanensis
AGCGGGCCGATGGTCAGCGTCATGGCTTTCCTCGTTCGGGCTCAGGCCGCGGTGCGGCCGTTTGTGGTGATGAAGTCGATCGGCTGGGTGGTGCGGCCTTCCAGGGCGAGGTCCGCGGCGATGTCGCCCATGGCGGGTGAGATCTTGAAGCCCTGGCCGGAGAAGCCGGCCAGCAGGACGATGTCGTCGCAGCCCGGCAGGGGGCCGACCAGCGGCCGGGTGCTGTCGGTGTAGCCCTCCATGAAGACGGACAGGCGCACCGGATCGGGGTTCAGGCCGGGCAGGTGGCGCCGCACCGCCGTGGTGAAGGTCTCCAGTTCTTCCGGTGCGACGGTCCGGTTCAGCCGGTTCGGGTCGTCCACGGGCTTGTGGTGGGGCTGGGGCAGGCCGAGCTTGACGGTCAGGCCGTCCGGGGACGGGATGCCGTAGAAGGGGATGTCGCCGCAGCGGATGAAGGCGGGACGCTCGGCGTCTGCCGGGTGGTCCTCGTGGGGCAGGAACCAGGCGCTGATCGCGCGGTAGACGTTCACTTCCCACGGCAGGTCGGGCAGCAGGTCGCCCACCCAGGGGCCGGGGGTGACGACGGCGGCGTCGAAGCGCTCGGTGTCGGTGTCGGTGCGGATCTCCACGCCTGCCCCGGGGACGGGAGTGACCTCCCGCACCGGGGTGTAGCGGCGGATTTGGGCGCCCAGTTCCTCGGCGCGCCGGGCCGCGGTCTGGACCGTCAGCTCGGGGCGGACGAAGCCCGCGTGGGAGTCGAGGAGCACCAGATCGCCCTCGTCGACGCGGAACTGCGGGAAACGCTTGGCCATCGCCTCGGCGTCGATCACCTCGTGGTCGAGGCCGTGCTCGGCGATGCCGTCCATCACGGTACGCATCTCGGGGTGGTCGGCCGGCCCCATGACCAGGGCTCCGGTCAGGCGGCGCAGTTCCCGTCCGGTCTCCGCCTGCAGCTGCTTCCAGAGGGCGTCGGCGTGCCGGACGAGCGGCACATAGCGGCCGTCGTGGGTCTGCACGCTGCGGAAGACCCGGGTCTCACCGCCCGCGGCGCTGCGGTCGTGGCCGGGGGCGAACCGGTCGTAGCCGACGACTTCGGCGCCCCGTGCCGCCAGCCGCCAGGCGGCCTGGCTGCCCATCGT
>NZ_JNWJ01000194.1:0-1052 GCF_000716805.1 Streptomyces yerevanensis
GATCTGCTGGCCGTGGTCTCGTTCGGGCCAGATGACGAAACCGTTCATGCCGACGGTGCGCACGAGTGTGACAAGGTGCTCGGTCCACTGGGCGGCTGGCCCCTGGAACGGGCCGGCCGACTCCGGTTGGATGACACCGGCGATGTTGTAGACCCGGCGGATCGTGTCCGGATCGCGGCCCGCCGCCAGGGCTGCGTCGTCGATGCGGCGGACAGCCGTGGGCAGTGCGTCGAGTCCGAGGTAGGCGTGCGAGGGAAGCCAGCCGTCCGCCTTTGCACCGGTCAGTGCCAGCGTGCGGGGCCCGTACGAGCCCAGCCACAGCCCCAGACCGGGGGCCGGCGCCGGGCCGGGGTGGACGCCGGCCAGCGAGTAGTGCGCGCCGTGCGTCCGCACGCTGCGCTCGCCACTCCACATGGCCCGGATGACGGTGATCGCCTCTTCGAGTGCGTCGGCGGCCTCCTTCGGCGTGCGTCGGGAGCCGCCCATGGCCTCGATGGCTTCCCAGAAGGCGCCGGCGCCCAGGCCGAGCTGGACCCGGGAGCCGGTCAGTCTGTCCAAGGTCGCCGCAGCCTTGGCCAGCACCGCCGGCGGGCGCAACGGCAGGGAGCTGACCGTCGGGACGAGCGTGACATGTCGCGTCCGCGCGGCCAGGAAGGTGAGCAGTGTCCAGGTGTCGTCGAACGCCGCTTGGTACGGGTGGTCCTGGATGGTGAGAAGGTCGAGGCCGAGACTGTCGATGAGTAGTGCCTGCTCACTGGAGCGGCCGACGGGGAGGGCATTGGGCTCTACGTTCGCGCCGAACAGGACAGGGAGGGGCATGAAAGTCTCCTGAGCGACCGGCGCTTGCTCGACATCGGCCGCGGTGGTGGGAGCGGGAAAGGAAACGGGCCCGCCGTCGCCTCGGAGGCAGTGCCTTCGAGACCGGGCGGCAGCCAGGGGTGGCGGCTGTTCCGGCACGGGCACTCGGGTCCGTGAGCGGTTCAGCGCGGTGGGCCGAGGATGACGCCGCCGTAGAGTTCGGATGCTTCCGCCAGGAGGGATGTGGGGATGTC
>NZ_JNWJ01000195.1:0-1046 GCF_000716805.1 Streptomyces yerevanensis
AGGCGCCCGGTGGACGGGCGGCTGCCGTCGAGGCCGGGGACGGCGTGGTGGCCGGGTGGCTGTGGGCCACGGGGATCGCTCTCGCCGCGACGGCCGTGGTCGCGGAGCTGGTGCGGCTGGCGGGGCGGGAGAGGGTCCAGGGCGCGGACGGCCGGACCCGGCGGATGGACGTTCGCCGGCTGGCTGCCTCGGTCACACCGAACAGCCGGCCGCCCGCGGGCATCGCTCCCGCGCACGCCGGCATCCTGCTCACCGACCGGGTGCGCCAGGAACACCTGGCGGCGTGGCTGCTGACCGCGGCGGCGGACGGGCATCTGACCATCAGCGGCAAGAAGAAGCCCACGCTGCACCAGGCCGGCGAGCGGCCGGAGGGCGGCGCCGCCGACCCGCTGACGGCGGAGGTGCTCCAGGCCGTGTTCGCCCACAAGCGGCGGGTCCAACTGGGCCAGTACAACACGGCGTTCGCCCTCGCCTGGAACCTGCTGCGGCACCGGCTCGAGGACTGGCGGCGCACGGGTGGCGACGGACTGTGGGAGCCGTCCGGGGAGCGGCACCGCCGGATCGCCGTGTGGGGCGGCGCGGTGGCCGCGGCCGCCGGAACGGTCGTCGTGGGGATCACGGCGACGGACGTGGCGGATCCGGGCGCGGACTGGCGGACGCCGCTGGCAGTCGGCGCGGCACTGGCCGGCGCCGGGCTCGCGGCCCTCGTCCGGGCCTGGGAACTGCGGGCACGCACCGTGCGCGGCTCTCAGCTGTGGTGTCAGGCGGAGGCCTACCGGCGCCATCTGGCCGAACCCGGACGGCACGGCTGGCAGAAGCGTGACGGGGACGAGATCGCGTGGGCCGTGGCCCTCGGCGAGGCCGAGGCCTGGACGGCCGCGGCGGCAGCGGCCGACGAGGCGAACGCGCGTGCGTCCCGTACGCGGGCACGGACGGCCACACCCGGGGACGACGCGACGCTCCGGCCCCACCTCGCCACCTACCTTCCGCCGGCGGCCGCGTCCACCGCCACCCACCAGCCGTCCGGCGGCTCGGGTTCCTCCTCG
>NZ_JNWJ01000196.1:0-1026 GCF_000716805.1 Streptomyces yerevanensis
ATTACCAGACGCCTCTTCGACATCGCCAGACCCTGCCTCCGAGGTCATGCCGATGTCTTGAGACACCCCATTCCGATGTCCTGAGCGAGCACACTGCCGGGGGCACAGGGTCTGACCAGCGCGTTTACCTCTCCGAGGTAGGCGCGCTGTTCGTCGTAGCCATGGCATTACTGACTTCGGCGTCTTGGGGTCTGGATGTGTGTCGGGACCGGTGACGTGGTCCGTCCGGACTGGTACGCCGGATGCATGCGGTATCCGGACGGGGGCGGGCTGACCGCCGAGCAGCGCAGACGCCGGGACGAGGTACGGATGCGGGCCGTTGACCTCTTCGAGGAGGACGTGAAAGTCCCGTGCGTCGCCCGGGAGTTACGGGTGAGTGAGAAATCGGTCTACCAGTGGCGCCGCGCCTGGAAGGCGGGCGGACGCAAGGCGCTGCGTTCCAAGGGCCCCTCCGGCTACGACTGCCGCCTGGCCCCCCACCTGCAGGCCAAGCTCGCGATGTGGCTGGAGGAGGGGCCGGCCGCGCACGGCTGGAGTGAGGACCAGGTGTGGACCGCCGCCCGGGTCCGCACGCTGATCGGACGCAAGTTCCACCTCTCCTACAGCGTCTCCGGGATGACCCGGCTGCTGCACCGGATGGGCTACAGCGTGCAGATGCCCGCCCGTCCCGCCGCCGAGCGCGACGAGGACGCGATCACCGCGTGGCGGGAGGCGACCTGGCAGGAGGTAAAACCCTCCGGGCGGCGACCGGCGCGTTCGTCTGCTTCGAAGACGAAGCGGGCGTGACCGGCCGTCCGCCCAAGGGCCGCACCTGGGGCCGGCGCGGCATCACCCCGAGCGTCAAGGTGTCCGGCCGCAGCCGGGGGCGGCTCTCGGTGGCCGGGCTGCTGTGCTACCGGCCGGGCCTGCCCGCCCGTCTGTGCTACCGGCTGCGCCGGCATACCGGCCGCAAGGGCGAGCGCCGCTCGCTGGGCGAGAGCGACTGCATCCGCCTGCTCGACGGCGCCCACCAGCTACTGAAGGCCC
>NZ_JNWJ01000197.1:0-1010 GCF_000716805.1 Streptomyces yerevanensis
TAGGGCGTTTCTGATGGCTCTTGGACGATGTCTCGGAGCCAGATGACGACGGCCGTGACGGTCAGGGTGCCGTTGAAGATGTAGTCGCGTTTGTCGTACCGCGTGGCGACAGCGCGGTACTGCTTCCACTTGTTGACGCATCGCTCGACGGCACTGCGGCGGCGGTACTGGGCCTTGTCGAAGGCCGGTGGGCGTCCGCCGGCCTGGCCCTTGCGCCTGCGGTTGGCCCGCTGGTCGTCGGGCTGGGCGATGGTGGCCTTGATGCCCCGTCGCCGCAGATAGGCGCGGTTGTCGCGGCTGGAGTACGCCTTGTCGCCGCGGACGCGATCGGGACGGCTGCGTGGCCGGCCGGGTCCGCGCCGCTGGATCCGTAAGCCGTCCAGTACGTGGATGAACATGGGGCTGTCGCCCCGCTGGCCCGGAGAGGTCTGCCAGGTCAGCGGGCGGGCCCGGTCGTCGGACAGCAGGTGGATCTTGCTGGTCAGTCCGCCCCGTGAGCGCCCCAGTGCCTCCCGTCCATCGGCCTCCACACGCGCACCGCCCCCTTTTGCGGGAAGTCGCGCGGCGGCCGGTGGCGGGCCCCGGCGGCGTGCTGATGTGCCCGGCAGGAGGTGGAGTCGATGTTCACCGCCCACTCCTGTACGCGCTGCAGGTGCTCCTCCTCGATGGCCTTGGCCAGTTGGCCGTCGGGGTCGGTGGCGTCAGCCTCGATCTGTAACTCGGTCAGGATCTGCTGCCAGGTGCCGTCCGCCGACCAGCGGCGGTGCCGCTCGTAGACGGTCTGCCAGGGGCCGTAGCGTTCGGGTAGGTCCGGCCAGGGCACCCCGGTACGGGCCCTGAACAGCACCCCGTTGATCACTTTACGGTGATCGGCCCACTGCCCGCCGGGCCTGCCGTTGGCGGGCAGCAACGGCTCGATCTTCTGCCACTGCGCGTCGGTCAGTTCGTGTCGCCGCACCATAAGACGCGCCTGCCCGGCCCCAGCACTGATCCACCCACCCCAACAAGAG
>NZ_JNWJ01000198.1:0-948 GCF_000716805.1 Streptomyces yerevanensis
TGCCAGGTGCGCAGTGCCTCGAGCACGCCTTCCGCGAACGCGGCGCGCGCCGGCTGGTCGCCCGGGCCGCTCGCGGCGGCGGTTGCGGGCCATGTCGCTACGGGCGTGACCGCGGTGCGAGCCCGGTGTTGCACCCACTGTTCCACTGTTTGCCGTCGCCAGTCCCGGCCGAAGACGTGCTGTCGCAGGCCGCCGACGTCCACGGCCGCGACCTCCGGCATCCCGGCCTCGGCGAGGTAGCGTCCCCACCGGTCGGCGTCTTCGAAGACGGTGAAGGTCACCGCGCGTTTGTGGCTCGTCATCTCCTCGGCGATGGTGCGCCGGCTGATGAGTTCCATCAGGGGCGAGGGCCGCTGGTGCCCGCCGGGTTGCACCGCGAAGCGGCGGATGCCCAGGTGCTCGCCCGGCCCCAGGGGAGCGGCCGCCTCCACGAGGTCCCAGACTGCCGCGATTACCGGGTCTTCGGCGCGGTCCTCGGGCAGCGGTGCGTCCAGCCGCAGAATGGCCATGAACGACACGGGTGCGGAGGAGCCCGCGTAGCGGTGGACGCGGAAGGCCTCCGGCTGGCGGCGCAGCCAGTGCGCGACCGCGGCTGCCGATGCCGGGCCCTCCGCTTCCTCGGCCATGCGCAGCACGCCGGGGACGTCTTCGGACCGGAGCGGAGTGTCCTCGATGTGCGGGTGCGTCCGGTAGTTGTACAGATCATCCCGTCCGCCCTGGTCGCGGAAGAGGAACATCCATTCCGCGACCCGCAGCAGCACGTCCTCCTCGGCGGCGCCGCGCACGGCGTGCAGGCCGGCGAGCGAGATGCGGGCGCGGACGTCGTCGTAGCGCTCGGGGTCCCGCCAGCGCAGGTCGGCCTCGAGGGTCGCCCGCACCGCGTCGTGCGGGTGCAGCCCTTCGGGCGTGGCCTCGATGTAGGGCAGCTGGCGCAGCCAGGAGAACACC
>NZ_JNWJ01000199.1:0-738 GCF_000716805.1 Streptomyces yerevanensis
CAGCACGATCGATCAGCCTGACACGCCTGTCCGCCATCCATCGGCCGCCTACAAGAACCTGCACGTCACAGACCATGGATGGAATTTTCGACACCCGCAACCTGGGAAATTTCCGAGGTGAAAACGCTTCGTTGTCTCTGTTAGAGAGGGCATCTCTAACGGGTTTGCGGAAATCGAGGGCCCATAGGTCGCTGGCCTGCATATTCCCCGAATCGCACGTTACTGAACTGTTATCTAACGAGGTGTCACATGATCTTGATCTACCCTGAACCCACCAAATCAGCGGGCCGTTCCGCTGAAGTAAGGCGGTTTGCAGTGGCCTACAACGTCCAGTTCACGGAGGGTTCGGCAGTAGTGCGTGACGGTCTGCCGGTTGAGCGTCGCGAGGCACTTCAGCGCGCATTGGAGGCACTCGCGCCGAACCCTCGCCCCGAAATATCGGTGGCCGTTTCTGCGGATGAGAGAACGCGTTCGGTGATGCTCACGCGCGATCTATCGGTCACGTACCTGGCGACGGATGACGTGCTCGTCGTACTCAGTGTTCATGTCCGCCACGACTTCACGCGCGTTCTGCTGGACGAGAGCGCCTGACGGCAGGAGAAAGGCCCGTCCGATCACGGGGGACCGAACGGGCCTAGTCCCAATGCCGTTGCCTTATGGGTCTGCGGGTTGGGGTCGTTTGATGCGGATGGCTTGGGTGCCGGTGCGGGTGGGCTGGGGCCACGCGTGGTGCTCGGC
>NZ_JNWJ01000200.1:0-926 GCF_000716805.1 Streptomyces yerevanensis
TGACCGACCTCGCCGACGGCGTCGTCTACAGCCGCAGCGGCCTGACATACCAGGTAGGTCTACTCGAAAAGGAGGGCCTGGTCGTCCGCGCTCCCTCGCCGGACGACGAGCGGAGCATCACCGTCACCATCACCGATGCCGGGCGTGCGCTGCTTGCGAAGGTGCTGCCGGGTCACGTCGAGGTGGTCAGCGACCTGTTGTTCGAGCCGCTTTCGCGCGACGACGTCAAGGCTCTCGCGAGCCTGCTGGCGCCGGTACGCGACCACATGCGCTCGACACCGCCCCGCTCGGCCACGCCTCGCCGCCACAAAGGCGGAGCATAAGGATCCGACCCAGGCCACGCAGAAGGGACCACGACACGTCCCGCTCGACGTGGGGCCAGTGGAAGAAGCGACGAGCCACGCCGAGGACAGGGACTGTGGCGTAGCACCCGGACGACGTCGAGTCGGTGCTGCATACATGCGAGCAGCGCTCTCCGTCCCGGGTGCTGCCCCGCGCTCGGTGCTACTCACGTCGAAAGCGCTTCATCAATCGGATCTTCGACGGCAAGATGGGCCTGACGAGAGGAGCCCGGATTGAGTGCGAGGGGCCTGGCGGGCCGGCTGGCCGCGGCACGAGCCGGTGCGCTGGTGGGCAGGGAGCCGGAGCGGGCGGTGCTCGACCGGATGCTGTCGGGCGCGGCGCAAGCGCCGTTTGTGGCGTACCTGCACGGCCGGTTCCTCGACGCCGATCCGCGCCGGCTCGAGGAGACGGCCGCCCCGGCGTGCACCGAACCCGGCACGGTGCTGCTCATCGACACCTTCGAGCAGTGTCAGCCCCTCGAGGCATGGCTGCGCGAGACCTTTCTGCTGCGGCT
Source organism: Streptomyces yerevanensis (assembly GCF_000716805.1). Taxonomy (NCBI): domain Bacteria; kingdom Bacillati; phylum Actinomycetota; class Actinomycetes; order Kitasatosporales; family Streptomycetaceae; genus Streptomyces; species Streptomyces yerevanensis. Next base: position 857 of record NZ_JNWJ01000200.1, read on the forward strand.
CGCCGACCACGCGATCGTGGTGGTGGCCAGCAGGACCGCCCCCGACGCCGAATGGTCGCTGGATCCTGGA
>NZ_JNWJ01000201.1:0-709 GCF_000716805.1 Streptomyces yerevanensis
TCCGGCAGTGCGGTGGAGCGCTGACAGCGTCTCACGTCCCTGTCCGGGCGGGTGACGGCGGCTGGCGGCGGCGCGGCGACCATGACAAGGTCAGCGTGATCGTGAATATGCCGTGGGTGAGAGGGAGTTCGTGGACACGCAGGTGTGGGACGCACTGGTCGCATCGATGAAGAACGCGTACACCGCGGGCCTGGGCGAGGGAGCGGTGCCCCGCCCGGTCATCATGCCGTTGGTGCGCGGCGAACTGGTCGGCTTGATCTGGGTACGCCCCCTCAAGGCCGGCGAGGACGCACTCACCGGCATTGCCGCGCTCTCGAACATCGCCGCGGCGGCCGGCGCCGACGAAATCGTCCTTGCCTGGGAGACCCACGACGTCGCCACCGCCTGCCGGCTGCCCCTCGTCGGCCCGGCGCCGTGCCTGAACATGGTGCACGCCACGAAGGACGGCCACGTCCTGCACCAACTCCCCTACACCGAGCAGTCCCTGGCCCAAGCCCCCGAGGATCCGGCCGCGGCCGGACCCCGGTGGCTTCCTGCCCTCGAGCCCCAGCCGGGCGGCGAGTTGCCCCCGCCGATCCAGGCCGCCGTCAACTACTCCTTCACACCGCTCGAGCTGGACCACCCCTCCCCCTTCGGTGTCACGGTCGTCCTGATGGAAGAAGACGGCTACAGCGTGCGCCTGACCGAGACATTCGCCCGCTGACCCGGC
>NZ_JNWJ01000202.1:0-705 GCF_000716805.1 Streptomyces yerevanensis
GGGTGTAGCCGAAGCCCGGCTCCAGCGGCTCGATCACGAACCGGGAGCGGAACTCGTCGACGACCTCTTCGGTCAGGGACGGACGCTGAGCAATCAGCACGAGGTATTGCCTCCAGTGGTTTGGCGCCCGCTGTGTGACGCCGTAGACACCATGAAGGGTACGGGCGATACGGTCTCCGCAGGCCGAACCGCCCGTCTCCCCAACTCGGCGAGGCGGCTTCGGGCCTCCCTTCCGCCCGCAGCTCCCACGGCCTTTTCTGCCCCGAGGTGTCAGAGACCGCCTGACGGGCGCTCGGAAGCGCCACCGCGTACTCACCGTGGCCACCCGCAGAAACCCGGTGACAGCCGGACAGCGCCGGACTCTCCCCGCGATCACCGGGGGAGGGTCCGGCGCTTTTCTGCGTGTGGGTGAACCCGCCCTGAACAGCACAAACGCCCTCCCGACGGAGAGTGGAGGGCCGTGGGCGGGGTGCGGACCGGACTCAGTGGGCGGACCATCAGGCTCGCGGCGGGTGGCGGCCGCCGCCGGTCGTGACCTCGGCGGTCTTCCCTCGCGCCCTGGAGCGGGCAGTGCTGACGCCAGGCTGGATGACGACTGGCAGGGTCGCTATCGGGATCGTCGGCAGTACTCCGGGCTTCAGCCCGGAGGTGTAGCCGACTTTCCCGCGTAGCGGGGCAAGGAAAGGCGAATCGCCGTCAGGGCGA
>NZ_JNWJ01000203.1:0-703 GCF_000716805.1 Streptomyces yerevanensis
TGCTGATTGCTCAGCGTCCGTCCCTGACCGAAGAGGTCGTCGACGAGTTCCGCTCCCGGTTCGTGATCGAGCCGCTGGAGCCGGGCTTCGGCTACACCCTCGGCAACTCCCTGCGTCGTACTCTCCTGTCGTCGATCCCCGGAGCTGCTGTCACCAGCATCCGTATCGACGGTGTCCTGCACGAGTTCACCACCGTGCCGGGCGTCAAGGAGGACGTCACCGACCTGATCCTCAACATCAAGCAGCTGGTCGTGAGCAGCGAGCACGACGAGCCTGTGGTGATGTACCTGCGCAAGCAGGGCCCGGGTCTGGTCACCGCCGCCGACATCGCGCCGCCGGCCGGTGTCGAGGTGCACAACCCCGATCTGGTTCTTGCCACGCTCAACGGCAAGGGCAAGCTGGAGATGGAGCTCACGGTCGAGCGTGGCCGTGGTTATGTCTCCGCCGTGCAGAACAAGCAGGTCGGTCAGGAGATCGGGCGCATTCCGGTCGACTCGATCTACTCGCCGGTGCTCAAGGTCACGTACAAGGTCGAGGCCACGCGTGTCGAGCAGCGCACCGACTTCGACAAGCTGATCGTCGACGTCGAGACCAAGCAGGCGATGCGTCCGCGTGACGCGATGGCTTCCGCCGGCAAGACGCTGGTCGAGCTGTTCGGTCTGGCCCGTGAGCTCAACATCGACGCCGAGGGCATCGACATGGG
>NZ_JNWJ01000204.1:0-695 GCF_000716805.1 Streptomyces yerevanensis
CTGACCACGCTGGACTCCAGGAGTCCAGCGGCGATGAGTTTCGCCGTGGGTTCCGGTCTGTACCCCCAACACGCGATCAACCGCACTCGAGGAGAGCACCATAACCGCTATCTACACCTGGGACGTCTTTTCCACCCTCGACGGCTACGGCTCCTACGGCCCCGACGGCGACTGGGGCGGCTACTGGGGAAAACAGGGCCCTGAGTTCCTTGACAACCGCCTTGCCGTGATCAGCGAAGAGCAGCGGATGGTTCTCGGGGCCACCACCTTTCGGCAGTTCGTGGAGCTGCTGGGCCCGATCCCAGAGGCCGACCTCGACCCGGTGAACTCCCGGATGCGAAGCATGCCGACAACGGTGGTGTCGACGACGCTCGCAGGACCCTTCGCATGGCCGGACGTGGCCGTCGTGGCCGGCGACGCCGTCGACGTCGTCGCCCGGCTCAAGGAGGAGTCCGAGGTGCCGTTGCGCTCGCACGGCAGCCTGTCGATGAACCGGGCGCTGATGGCCGCAGGGCTCGTCGACCGCGTCCAGGTGACGCTCTTCCCTGTGATCAGCGGTCAGACCGGGACCGACCCGATCTTCGAGGGCGCGGCCGACTTCGACCTCGAGCTGATCGAGAGCCGGACGTTCGACGGCCACACCCAAGAGCTCATCTACCGGCCCACCCTGCATGTCTGAGTCCATCTATGCACCC
>NZ_JNWJ01000205.1:0-693 GCF_000716805.1 Streptomyces yerevanensis
TCCACGAGCGCCGGAAAATCGCCAAAAAAATCTTGGCCGGCGATGTCGAGAACCCGTGACCGGCTCCGTCCCCGAGGTGAACGCGCCCACAATGGGTCGCACCAGCCTCGAGGAGAACCACCATGGCCAAGTACCTGCTGCTCAAGCACTACCGCGGCGCCCCGGCTCCGGCCAACGACGTGCCGATGGACCAGTGGAGCCCGGAGGAGATCTCGGCCCACGTGCAGTACATGAACGACTTCGCGGCCCGGCTGGAGAAGAGCGGCGAGTTCGTCGACGGTCAGGCGCTCGCCCCCGAGGGGACGTGGGTCCGCTACGACGGGGAGGGGCGCCCGCCGGTCACCGACGGCCCGTTCGCCGAGACCAAGGACCTCATCGCCGGCTGGATGGTGATCGACGTCGACAGCTACGAGCGCGCCGTCGAGCTGGCCGGGGAGCTGTCGGCCGCCCCGGGGAAGGGCGGGGAGCCGATCCACGAGTGGCTCGAACTGCGTCCGTTCTACGGCGTGTCGCCCACCATCACGGAGTGACCTACCAGGTGAACGAGGTGAACCAGGTGAACGAGGTCCTGCTCAGGAGCCTCACGCCGGGTGTGCTCGCCGTCCTCGTCCGCCGCGGAGCCGACTTCGCGGCGGCCGAGGACGCCGTGCAGGACGCGCTCATCGAGGCGATCCGCGTCTGGCCCGCCGACCC
>NZ_JNWJ01000206.1:0-860 GCF_000716805.1 Streptomyces yerevanensis
AGAGGTCGTTTTCTCCCGTTGTTTCATCCCGGTATGCGGAGTTGGTTCGGTGATGTCGGGTCGCGCCAGGAGATGATGGCCTCGCCGGTGAGACGGCGGGTCATGAGGTCGGTCATGGCGAGGTGGATCATGGCTTCGGAACGGCTGGGCAGGGTTTCGTAGTCGCGGGCCAGGCGGCGGTGGAACATCAACCACCCGTACGTCCGCTCCACGGTCCAGCGTTTGGGCAGCGGGGTGAATCCCCTGGTTCCAGGGGTCCGTTGGACGATTTCCATGTCGATGCCGAGGGCGGCGGCGTGCTCGACGAGGTGCTGGCGGTAGCCGCCGTCGACCCAGACCTTGCGGAGGACGCTGGTGGAGGTCTTCACGCTCTGCGCGTCGATCACGCAGGCGGACGGCTCCGCACGCTTGCCCTCCTGCTGCCGTAACAGCCTGCGCAATACGCCGGTGAGCTGCGCGAACACGCCCTCCTTCTCCCACTTCGCGAAGTAGCCGTACACGGTCTCCCAGGGCGGGAAGTCGTGAGGCAGGTAGCGCCACTGCACCCCGGTGCGGTCCACGTACAGGATCGCGTTCATGATCTCGCGCAGGTCGTGCCGGGGCGGGCGCCCGAAGTCCAGGGCCCGGCCGCGGCGCTCGAAGCGCCAGGCCGCAAGCACCGGCTCGATCAGCTCCCAGCGGGCATCGGACAGATCACTCGGATACGGGCGTCGCTCACTCATGACCTGGACGTACCGCCCAGAACCGAGTGCGCCCAGGCGCACGCCGCCAGCATGCGGAAGCACAGACGCAGAACGGGGTGTCCAGGGATGAGACAGGTGCAAGCCATACTGCGCCCCAGGCGTCACACCATGCAGCGC
>NZ_JNWJ01000207.1:0-660 GCF_000716805.1 Streptomyces yerevanensis
CGGTATGCACCAGCTGTTCTCCTTCAACACCGTGCAGTCCGGCGAGGGCGTCGGCCAGGAGCTGATCTACATCGCCGCGGCGGTGATCGGCGGCTGTCTCCTGACCGGCGGCTACGGCTCCGCGATCGGCCCGGTCTTCGGTGCCTTCATGTTCGGCATGGTGCAGCAGGGCATCGTGTACGCCGGCTGGAACCCCGACTGGTTCATGGCCTTCCTGGGCGTGATGCTGCTCGGCGCCACCCTCGTCAATCTGTGGGTCCGCAACGCGGCCACCCGGAGGTGATCTGATCCCATGACAAGCAACGGATCCACGGCCAACGGGGCCCTCGTCAAAGACGCCCCCCAGGACGAGAAGCCGATCGTCGAACTGCGCGGCGCGGGCAAGTCCTACGGCAACATCCGCGCCCTGCACGGCGTGACCCTCTCCGTGCAGCCCGGCAGGGTGACCTGCGTCCTCGGCGACAACGGCGCCGGCAAGTCCACGCTGATCAAAATCATCTCCGGGCTGCACCAGCACACCGAGGGCGAGTTCCTCGTCGACGGCGAACCGGTGCGCTTCAGCACTCCGCGCGAGGCGCTCGACAAGGGCATCGCCACGGTTTACCAGGACCTCGCCGTCGTCCCGCTGATGCCGGTGTGGCGGAACTTCTTCCTCGGCTC
>NZ_JNWJ01000208.1:0-638 GCF_000716805.1 Streptomyces yerevanensis
GGTGGCCGAGCACTCCTGGCGCACCGCTCTGCTTGCGACGATCATCGCGAAGCTCGAAGGCGCCGATCCCGCGCGGGCCGCGTACCTCGCGGTGTGGCACGACTCCCAGGAGACCCGGACCGGGGACGTGAACCACCTCGGAAAGAAGTACGCCACCGAGGCAAACCCACAGGCGGTCACCGCCGACCAGGTCGCCGACATGCCCGAGATCCTGGCCTCAGCCGTACGGGAACTCGTCGCCGAGTACGAGGCGAAGGAGTCCGCCGAGGCGATCTGCGCCCGGGACGCCGACAAACTGGAGTGCATGATCCAGGGCATCGAGTACAAGGCCCAGGGCTACGAGAACGCCCAGCGCTGGATCGACAACAGCCGCAGCCGACTCACCACCAAGTCGGCCAACGAACTCGCCGACGCGGTGCTCGCGACCGGGTCCCTGGACTGGCTGCGTACGGCACTCGGCGAGAGGCAGGACTGACCTACGCCATGACCGACAACACCACCGCCCGCGTCCGCGAACTCAACCTCTACCGCCAGTACTCCGACCTCGTCGCCGCAGGCACCAAGACCATCGAGGTACGGGTGAAATACCCGCACCTCGCCGACCTCGCGGCAGGCGACATCATCCGCTTCCGCATCAA
>NZ_JNWJ01000209.1:0-742 GCF_000716805.1 Streptomyces yerevanensis
CTTCCAGAAGTCGACGGCCACGGCCCACTGGTAGTCCAGGACGTCCATGTACACGCCGTCCCACGGATTCACCACCCAGGAGGGGTACTTGGCATCCGGGTCGGAACCCGGCGTGCCGGACATGGTGACGACGTGCCTGACGCCGAGCAGGCCCGCGAGGCGGATGGTGCGGCGCAGGTCGTCGGCGTGCTTGGGGCCGACGCCGGGGAGCGGGTTGAGCGGGTTGCCGTTGCAGTTGAGGCCGGTGAGCTCCATGCCGCGGTCGGTGAAGGGTCCGCAGCGCGTCGGCGAACGTGGCGCAGGCCGGCAGCGGATCGGCGACGCCGGCGACCTGGTCGAGGAAGGCCCGGGCCTGGTAGGTGAAGTGGTCGGCGTTGTTGGCGCCCACGCCGGGCGCCTCCATCGGGACGCCGCCCGCGAAGTACGGCAGCTGCGGCCCGGCGATGACCTGCCGCGCGCCGCGCGTACGGGCCTTGGGCTGGGCGTCGTCGAAGAGGTACTCGGCGGGCCGGTGCTGGTCGAACGCGGCCCGCCCGCCCAGGCCCAGGACGTCGAAGGCGAGCCCGTTGGGCAGGCCGAAGCCGGTGCGCGTCACCGAGAAGGTGCCGACCAGCCCGGACTCGAAGCGGGCGGTGAAGGACGCGGTGTCCTCGTTCTCGACCTCGCCGACCTCGTCGGAGACGGGCGCCGCGTTGTGCCCGACGACCGCGCCCAGCGGCAGCGGCCGCTTGGGGATCTGCGT
>NZ_JNWJ01000210.1:0-604 GCF_000716805.1 Streptomyces yerevanensis
GGTGGTGCTCAGTGTGTGGGGGTCAGGGCGCCGCGGAAGGTGCGCCGGTAGGCGAGCGGTGAGACGCCGATGGCGGCATGCAGGTGTTCTCGTAGCGAGGTGCCGCCGGCGAAGCCGACTTGGCCGGCGATCTCGTCCACCGGCAGGTCGGTGGTTTCCAGGAGGTGCCGTGCCCGCTCGACGCGCTGCTGGATCAGCCAGCGTCCCGGGCTGATGCCCACCTCTTCGGTGAAGCGGCGGGCGAAGGTGCGCAGGCTCATGTGGGAGTGCTCGGCGAGGTCCGTCAGGGTCATCGGCTCGTGGAGGTTCTCCAGCGCCCACTGACGGGCGGTGGCCGTTCCACTGGCCGTGGCCTCGGGCACCGGGTGCTGGATGTACTGCGCCTGTCCTCCCTCGCGCCATGGAGGGGCGACGCACATGCGGGCCACCTGGTTGGCGACTTCACTGCCGTGGTCCTTGCGGATGAGGTGCAGGCAGACGTCGAGTCCGGAGGCGGCACCGGCCGAGGTCAGGATGTCCCCGTCGTCGATGAACAGGGCGTCCGGGTCGAGTGCGACCTGGGGGAACCATGTGCGGAAGAGGTCCGCGACCATCCAGTGGGTGG
>NZ_JNWJ01000211.1:0-602 GCF_000716805.1 Streptomyces yerevanensis
GCGAAGTAGATCTGCGGGAGTTCGATCTTCTCCCGGGCGATGTACTGCCACACGTCCAGCTCCGTCCAGTTGGACAGCGGGAAGACGCGGACGTGCTCGCCGGGCGCGTGCCGGCCGTTGTACAGGTTCCACAGCTCGGGCCGCTGGCGGCGCGGGTCCCACTGGGAGAACTCGTCGCGCAGGCTGAACACCCGCTCCTTGGCGCGGGCCTTCTCCTCGTCGCGGCGGCCGCCGCCGAACACCGCGTCGAACCGCTCGGACTGGATCTTCTCCGTGAGCGGTACGGTCTGCAGCGGGTTGCGGGTGCCGTCGGGGCGCTCGCGCAGTTTGCCGGCGTCGATGTAGTCCTGCACGGAGGCGACGTGCAGCCGCAGTCCGTGTTCGGCCACCACCCGGTCCCGGTATTCGAGGACCTCGGGGAAGTTGTGTCCGGTGTCCACGTGCAGCAGCGAGAAGGGGACGGCCGCCGGGGCGAACGCCTTCAGCGCCAGGTGCAGCATGACGATGGAGTCCTTGCCGCCGGAGAACAGGATCACCGGCCGCTCGAACTCGCCCGCCACCTCACGGAAGATGTGCACACCCTCCGACTCCAAAGCGTCCAG
>NZ_JNWJ01000212.1:0-595 GCF_000716805.1 Streptomyces yerevanensis
GGGCACTCATGCCCATGGACGGCACGTTCTCCTGCATCAGCCGCATGCGGTGCGGGGCGTCGTGGAACTTGGGGTCGAGCTGGAACTCGGCGGCCAGGGAGAACCAGGTGACCGGTACCGCGCCGGCTTGGACCATGCGCTGCACCGCCGCGTTGTGTGCCTCGAGCGAGGGGCTGCCGCAGGCGTCGACGGCCACGTGCACGCGGTAGCCCTCGCGCATGCCGCCCAGCACCGTTTGCAGCACGCATCCGTCCGTGGCGATGCCGCCGACCACCAGGTTCTCCCGGCCTTCCTCCCGGACCGCCTGGGCGAACGACTCGTCCAAAAAGGAGTTGAAGTCGACGGCACGCTCGATGACCGGCTGGTCACCGATGGCCTCCAACAGCTCCGGGTACAGCGGGCCGGACGGCTTGCTCGACTGGCCGTTGGTCACGACCAGACCGCTTTCGTACCACTTCGCCGTCTTCGCCAGGCCCACGACGTTGTTGATGTGGTCAGCGAGGTTGTGGGAGCGCAGAAGGTTTGCGAAACCGACTGCGTAGTCGACGAGAACGACGGTGGTGTTGGCGGGGGTGAGGGGCTCAGGAGTCATGAC
>NZ_JNWJ01000213.1:0-577 GCF_000716805.1 Streptomyces yerevanensis
GATGCGCGGGCGTACGCGCCCCGCTGAACACGTCCGCGATGACCAGGTCCGCCCAGCCGTCCGGCACCTTGGCGAGCCCTTCGCGGGCGTCGACGGAACGTACGCGGATGCGGGTGTTCGGATCCAACGGCAGCTCTCGGCGGACCAGTTGGACGAGGGCGGCGTCGCGTTCGACGGCCTGCTGGGTGGACCGGGGGCGGGTGGCGGCGACGTAGCGGGCGAGGGTGAGGGCGCCGCCGCCGAGGTGCACGGCGTGCACCGGCTTGCCCGGCGGGGCGGCGAGGTCGATGACGTGGCCGAGGCGGCGCTGGTACTCGAACTTCAGATACGCCGGGTCGTCCAGGTCCACGTGCGACTGCGGGGCGCCGTCGATGAGCAGCGACCAGGCACGCGCCCGGTCCCGGTCGGGCATCAGCTCGGCGAGCCCGCCGTCGACTGTGGCGACGACGGGTTGGGATGCCACCCGCCGGTCACCCGACCGCTTGGTCCTCGGCTGCGCCTTCGCCCGTGCCATCAGCCCATTATCAGGGTGCGGGAGAACGAGGCTCAGCGACAACGCCCCATAGGGGCGCGGGGC
>NZ_JNWJ01000214.1:0-574 GCF_000716805.1 Streptomyces yerevanensis
GACACCAGCCGCGAGCAGTGCGGCTGGATGGGCAGAGCCGGCCGGGCGTTCCGCAGCACGGTGGCCGGGATGCCGACCGCGAAGTTCGCCGCCCGCCTGGTGGCGATGGCACACCGGGCGGGCCTGGCGGTGATCGTGGTCGATCCGGCGTATTCGAGCCGCTGGGGCGCCGCCTACTGGCGCGCCACCACCGGCACAACAACACAGGAGACGTCCCGGCACGACGCTGCGGCGATCGTGATCGGGAGGCGTGGCCAGGGCCTGGGCGCGCGACGCAGGGCAGAGAAGACCGTACCCCTCAAGAAGAAGGAAGCCGCCCCAGCCGGAAACGGCGAACCGTGTGCGACGACACGCGGCCGGGCCGGTACGGAAGACCATCGCCCCCACATCGCGCACACCCCCACACGGCCCCACCACGCACCCAGGGTCCGCGCCTGTCCCGGGGACCGTGCACACGATGCACGCCGCCGAAGACCACAGGCAACGGCCCAGCCCGCCGAAGACCGTTCGCGGCAGGCCACTGACAGGCAGTCCTGGACGCAGGACTCACTATGGCTCAGTGAATAGGAACGGT
>NZ_JNWJ01000215.1:0-707 GCF_000716805.1 Streptomyces yerevanensis
ACGGAGAGCCGGGTCGGGTCCGGGTGCAGGTCCGGCAGGTAGCGGCCGATCAAGTCGGCATAGATCTGCAGCTCCTCCGGCTGCACCGTCCGGTCCAGCTCGTTCGGGTCGCCCGCAGGGCGGTGCAGAGCGCGGGAGAGGCCGAGCTTGACCGAGACGCCGTCCGGGGAGGGCAGACCGTAGCAGTGGATGGGTGCCGTACGGATGAACGCGGGACGCTCCTCGCCGAACCCCAGGCCTCGGGGGTGGTGGGCACATACCAGGCGCTGACCACACGCAGGATCTCCACCTCCCACGGCAGGCCGGGCAGCAGGTCGTTGACCCAGGGACCGGGGGTGACGACGGCGGTGTCGAAGCGCTCGCTGCCGGCGTCGGTGCGGACCTCCACACCGTTCGCGACGGGAACGATCTCGCGGACCGTGGTGTAGCGGTGGATGACGGCGCCCAACTGCTCGGCGCGGCGGGCGGCGGTCTGGATGGTCAGTTCGGGGCGGATGAAGCCGGCGCGGCGGTCGAGCACGGCCGCGTCGCCGTCCTCGATGCGGTACTGGGGAAAACGTTTCGCCAGAGACTCGGCATCGAGCACGTCGTGGTCGAGGTCGTGTTCCGCGATGGACTGCAGGACGGTGGCCATCTGCTGCTGCTCGGTCGGCCCCATCAGCAGGCACCCGGTCAGACGGCGCAGCTCACGGCCGGTCTCCTCCTGC
>NZ_JNWJ01000216.1:0-657 GCF_000716805.1 Streptomyces yerevanensis
ACGGAGAGCCGGGTCGGGTCCGGGTGCAGGTCCGGCAGGTAGCGGCCGATCAAGTCGGCATAGATCTGCAGCTCCTCCGGCTGCACCGTCCGGTCCAGCCGGTTCGGGTCGCCGGCGGGCCGGTTCAGGGCCTGGGAGAGGCCGAGCTTGACCGAGACGCCGTCCGGGGAGGGCAGACCGTAGCAGTGGATGGGTGCCGTACGGATGAACGCGGGACGCTCCTCGCCGAACCCCACCTCCCACGGCAGGCCGGGCAGCAGGTCGTTGACCCAGGGACCGACCGTGACGACGGCCGCGTCGAAACGCTCGCCGCCGGCGTCGGTGCGGACCTCCACCCCGCCGCCCGCGACGGGAACGATCTCGCGGACCGTGGCGTAGCGGTGGATCACGGCACCCAGCTCCTCCGCGCGGCGCGCGGCGCTCTGGACGGTCAGCTCCGGGCGGATGAAGCCCGCCCGGCGGTCGAGCACGGCCGCGTCACCGTCCCCGAGCCGGTACTGCGGGAAGCGCTTGGCCAGCGACTCCGCGTCCAGCACCTCGTGGTCGAGGTCGTGCTCGGCGATGGACTGCAGGACGGTGGCCATCTGCTGCTGCTCGGTCGGCCCCATCAGCAGGCACCCGGTCAGACGGCGCAGCTCACGGCCGGTCTCCTCCTGC
>NZ_JNWJ01000217.1:0-561 GCF_000716805.1 Streptomyces yerevanensis
GCCATGCACGACCTGCTGCCACGCCAGCGGGATGCCGGAGCAGCCCCAGCGCGCGCCGAGCAGGGCGCCCGCGATCGCCGCGACGGTGTCGGTGTCCGTCCCGGCCCGCACCGCCGCCTCCAAGGCGAGGCCGAAGTGCTGCGCGGGGAAACTGTTCTCGGCGGGGCTCAGCTCCGGGACGGCAGTGCGGGTGATCGCCGACCAGGCCGCCTGGAGCGCGTGGACGACCCAGCCGTTGTTGGCGAAGTGGTGCGGTGGATTGGCCTCCGCCTCGTCCAGCCGCTTCGCCCACACCCCGCGGCGCTCGGCGGGGAGCAGGTCCAGGCCGGCGCGCACGCCGTCGAAGGTTCCGTGCAGCACCGCGGTGCGGATGCCGGAGCACCACAGCACGCAGGCATCGGCGCAGTCGGGGTCCGGGTGGGTGAGCGCGCTGACGGCGATGGCGGCCTCGGTCATCTCGGTGGCGTCGCCGAGATGACCGAGGGCGACGACACCGGTGCGCATCAACGAGCCGTTCCCTGCGCTGCGGTCGTTGCCGGCGGTGAAGCTGCGGGCGGCGGC
>NZ_JNWJ01000218.1:0-561 GCF_000716805.1 Streptomyces yerevanensis
GCCATGCACGACCTGCTGCCACGCCAGCGGGATGCCGGAGCAGCCCCAGCGCGCGCCGAGCAGGGCGCCCGCGATCGCCGCGACGGTGTCGGTGTCCGTTCCGGCCCGCACCGCCGCCTCCAAGGCGAGGCCGAAGTGCTGCGCGGGGAAACTGTTCTCGGCGGGGCTCAGCTCGGGGACGGCGGTGCGGGTGATCGCCGACCAGGCGGCCTGGAGCGCGTGGACGACCCAGCCGTTGTTGGCGAAGTGGTGCGGCGGATTCGCCTCCGCCTCGTCCAGCCGCTTCGCCCACACCCCGCGGCGCTCGGCGGGGAGCAGGTCCAGGCCCGCGCGCACGCCGTCGAAGGTCCCGTGCAGCACCGCGGTGCGGATGCCGGAACACCAGAGCACGCAGGCATCGGCGCAATCGGGGTCCGGGTGGGTGAGCGCGCTGACGGCGATGGCGGCCTCGGTCATCTCGGCGGCGTCGCCGAGATGACCGAGGGCGACGACACCGGTGCGCATCAACGAGCCGTTCCCTGCGCTGCGGTCGTTGCCGGCGGTGAAGCTGCGGGCGGCGGC
>NZ_JNWJ01000219.1:0-497 GCF_000716805.1 Streptomyces yerevanensis
ACCCTATTATCCAATTGCTCGACATTTCGACCCGTGTTCGCTATGTCGAACATTTCAGGGCCACACCACACCGCCTCCTGACAGCCCCTGACGGGCCAAGCCGGAGTCGCTTGCTCAAGGATGACGAGGTCCTTATGCACAGACGTAGTTTCAGCCGCAGACACCCGTCCGCGGTGCTCGCCGCCGCGGTCGCGGCCCTGGCCGCGCTGGCGGCGCTGCTCGTCGCCGGCCCGGCCCAGGCGGCCACCACCAGCGACGTGCGCGGTGGGAACCCCGGTGCAGATCTGGACCTGCAACGGCAGTGACAACCAGCAGTGGCGGGTGAACCCCGACGGCACGATCGTCGGCGTGCGGTCCGGGCTGTGCCTGGACGTCTCGGGCTGGGGCAAGGCCAACGGCACGGGGGTGCAGATCTGGTCGTGCCACGGCGGCACCAACCAGAAGTGGACCGGCCTGTCCGGGACGGGCAACGCGTGTGCTCTTCCGTCGACCTACCG
>NZ_JNWJ01000220.1:0-704 GCF_000716805.1 Streptomyces yerevanensis
CTCGGCGAAGACGGATTCGATCTCCCAGCGCTCGCGGTAGAGCGCGGCCAGTTGCCGGGCCGGATAGCGGCGCGGGTCCACAAGACTGGTGACCAGGCGGTAGTCGTCGGCCGCAGCAGCGCCGCCTGTGTCTTTGAGCTGGTAGGCAAGGACTCGGACCGGCACCGGATCACGTTTCGCACCGTCGGTGCCGGCGTGGATATCGGAGAGCCATGATCCGTCACGAAGCAGCTTGCGGACGGGCAGGACGCGGTTGGCGGGCACCCGCCACAGCAGGTCGGCTCCCGTGGCGGTGAATGCCCGCCACAGCGGGACGCCCAGAAACTCGCGGTCGGCCAGGACCAGCTGGCCCGCACCGCAGGAACGGGGCAGGCGGCCGACGAGGGTGACTTCCCCGGTCCGGCAGCCGGCGAGTTCCGCGTCCAGCACCGCGTGGCTGCCCACTTCCACCAGAGCCGCCATCCGCACCTGGACGAATGCCCCAGCAGCCCCAGGCCCCGCAGTCCCGCGACCAGGTGCCGCATGACCTCGAGATACGGAGCAGGCGAGAACAGCGCCAGCCCCAAGACGAAGTACACGACCAACCGCGCAGGAAGCAGTCGCCTACGTTGCTCTGAACGTCCGCATGCGGCCACCACCCGATCCACCAACCCCGGCGGATACACCCAGGTCAACAGGCCAAGACCCGATAAGTCAGACGCACT
>NZ_JNWJ01000221.1:0-476 GCF_000716805.1 Streptomyces yerevanensis
GGGATCCGTCGACGCTCCGCCCGACCTGTTCCCGCTGGAGGCGGCCGGACTCAGGGCGCTCCATGAACGCGCGGGCATCCGTACTCCCCAGGTGTTCGAAGTGAGTGCGCACCACCTCCTCATGGAGGCGCTGCACCCCCGGCCCGACACAGACGAGTTCTGGGAGGCTGCGGGCCGGACCTTCGCCACCCTGCACACGGTGCGCGGCGACCGGTTCGGCTGGGACACCGACGGATGGCTCGGCCTGCTTCCCCAGGCCAACGGCTGGGCCGACGACGGCCACGAGTTCTTCGCCGAGCATCGGATCCGCCGTTACCTGCGTGAGCCCAAGGTACGCAGCGCCCTCGAACCGGCCGACCTGGCGGGCCTGGAGCGGGTCTGTGAACGCCTTCCGCAGCTCGTCCCGACGTCTCCCAGCGTGCTCAACCACGGCGACCTCTGGCGCGCGAACATCGTCGCGGGCCCGGCCGGCGAAC
>NZ_JNWJ01000222.1:0-476 GCF_000716805.1 Streptomyces yerevanensis
GGGATCCGTCGACGCTCCGCCCGACCTGTTCCCGCTGGAGGCGGCCGGACTCAGGGCGCTCCATGAACGCGCGGGCATCCGTACTCCCCAGGTGTTCGAGGTGAGTGCGCACCACGTCCTCATGGAGGCGCTGCACCCCCGGCCCGACACCGACGAGTTCTGGGAGGCTGCGGGCCGGACCTTCGTCACCCTGCACACGGTGCGCGGCGACCGGTTCGGCTGGGACACCGACGGATGGCTCGGCCTGCTTCCCCAGGCCAACGGCTGGGCCGACGACGGCTACGAGTTCTTCGCCGAGCACCGGATCCGCCGTTACCTGCGTGAGCCCAAGGTACGCAGCGCCCTCGAACCGGCCGACCTGGCGGGCCTGGAGCGGATCTGTGAACGCCTTCCGCAGCTCGTCCCGACGTCTCCCAGCGTGCTCAACCACGGCGACCTCTGGCGCGCGAACATCGTCGCGGGCCCGGCCGGCGAAC
>NZ_JNWJ01000223.1:0-633 GCF_000716805.1 Streptomyces yerevanensis
CTCGATGAGGTCGAAGTAGGCGCCGAGTTGCACACGGTCGAGCGACGGCGGTGAATCAGGCATGTCCGGAGTCTACTGCTTCGAATTCGAAGAGTGTGGAGTGCCGCCGTTCCAGCCACCTCGGCGGAGTTGGAACTGCACTTTTCCGTGAGTTCCGGTGCCATACCGGGCGGGGGGACTGGGCGGAGGCGAGGGTCTCACCGGTCCGATGTGGTGGCCTCCTGAGCGCACGGTGTGGGCAGTGGTGGGCCCGACTGAGCACCGCAGAACATGGAGATCGGGCAGTGGTGCGGCGCAGGGTTGCGAGCAGAAGGACGGCGCCGCCGCCCACAGATCTCGAGGACCGGCCATGACCGAGAACACGATGCCGGGATGAACACCGCCGTGTGGAGCCCGGTGTCTCTGGCCGTCCTGTGCGCCGGCGTCGGCTACGGGCGTCCGACTCGCCGGCTCGCGGACTGGGTGGCGGAGGCTGTGTGCCGGTCACTGGCGGCCGGAGGTGCGCGCGCCGAGGTGGAGGTGCTGGAGCTGCACCGGCACGGCGCGCAGCGACGCGGCGCGGCTGCGCGCGTGCATCGACCAGGCCGCCGCCGAACTCGCCGTGGCGATGCGCTCGCACCGGCAGTGACCGAC
>NZ_JNWJ01000224.1:0-642 GCF_000716805.1 Streptomyces yerevanensis
GTCGGTCACTGCCGGTGCGAGCGCATCGCCACGGCGAGTTCGGCGGCGGCCTGGTCGATGCACGCGCGCAGCCGCGCCGCGTCGCTGCGCGCCGTGGCCGGCCAGTCGGCGGGGTCGGCGACGACGATCGTGGGCACGGGGTCGGCGTGCACGCTGGCCAGGCGCCTGCGTAGCACCTGCGTGAGGTCGGGCGGCCGCCAGCGGGAGCCGCTGTTGAGCGCCAGCAGCACCGGCATGCCGGAGAGGACACCGTCCCCGAGGACGGCGAAGAACAAGTCGAATACCTCGCTCGGGGATGCGGCGAGCACCGGGGTCGCCACCACGAGCCCGTCGGCCGCCACGACCGCCGCGATCGCCTCCCGCAGGTCGAGGCTGGCGCGGCGCTGGGCAAAGTGCTGAGCGAGGTCGGGCGCCAGCCGGTGCAGCTCCAGCACCTCCACCTCGGCGCGCGCACCTCCGGCCGCCAGTGACCGGCGGGATGGCATCGAAACACGCGGAGAAGTTCGGTTCCAGCGCCGCCTGCGGTAACTGGAAGTCGGCACCCCACACTCTTCGAATTCGAAGCAGTAGACTCCGGACATGCCTGATTCACCGCCGTCGCTCGACCGTGTGCAACTCGGCGCCTACTTCGACCTCATCGAG
>NZ_JNWJ01000225.1:0-472 GCF_000716805.1 Streptomyces yerevanensis
CGCGGCGATCCGGTCGACCACCGACCGCGGCGCGGAGAAGGGACCCTGCGCACGCGGCCACGGGGCGACGACATCGGTGAACCCCAGCTCGTCGGCCCGGCCCAGAAAATCGTCGAAGCAGTCGGCCGACTGGATACTGAGCACCGGTGCGGCATCGGTCTGCAGCACCCGCCGGAACTGCGGATTGGCCTCGCGTCCGTGCGCCGCAAGGGCAGCCGTCATCCGGTCGCTCGCCGCCGAGACAAGACCCCACCACGCGTCGAGCCGCTCCGCCATCCCTCCGATCGTCACCCACCCCTGCCCGTTCCGCGCCGCGGAAGACGTTCACGCGGGTCCGTTGGCGGCCACGATGAACGGCAGCCGCGGCCGCTGCCGGCACCCGGGCACCCAGGCACCCGGGCACCGAACGAGCGTCGACGGCGGAGTAGTAGTCACCCCGGAAGGAGACATGGTCCTCGCGCAGGAGCCGATC
>NZ_JNWJ01000226.1:0-466 GCF_000716805.1 Streptomyces yerevanensis
TGGACCCCGACCAGATTCAGGAACTGCTGGTCTTCTCCGCCGTACCCGGCTCACCGGACTACGAAAAGCTCCAACTCCTGGCAGCCGTAGGCGCTTAAGCCTCGTCGGCTGTCGGGCGGCGCACACATCCCCGCTGAACAGGCCCGACCCGGCCACTTCTACAGCGGCGGCGCAATCGGGTACACCGACCACCCCGCCCGCCACGACGCCTGAAGAGAAGCGATGACGGCCCCGCCTCCAGGCCCTCAGCACGGCGCGCGACGGCACCTTCGTCAGTGACCAAGCGGTCACCCGTGCGCCAAGGCACCTGCCCACCGCTGCGCGATCAACGCGCCGCTGTCCTCCTCTTTGATCAGAAAGAAGTCATGTCATGACTCCTGAGCCCCTCACCCCCGCCAACACCACCGTCGTTCTCGTCGACTACGCAGTCGGTTTCGCAAACCTTCTGCGCTCCCACAACCTCGCT
>NZ_JNWJ01000227.1:0-453 GCF_000716805.1 Streptomyces yerevanensis
CTAGGGCGCGTATCGGGTCGTGATCAATCTGCGGGATTCGCCCTCATGGCGAGGCGTGTACCGGTAGATCTTCTCGCATGACGCAAGCCCAACTGACGGACGAAGAGTGGGAGTTCGTCGGGTCGTATCTGCCGATCGGCGAGTACGGCCCGTATCCCGAGCGGCTGCGGCAGCAGTTCGAGGGTGTGATCTGGCGGTTCAAGACGGGCGGGCAGTGGCGGGAGATGCCGACGGAGTTCGGCGCCTGGTCGACCGTCCACAACCGCTTCCGGCAGTGGCGTGACGCAGGCGTCTTCGAGGCCCTGCTGGAGGGGCTGATCGCGGAAGCCGCAAAGCGCGGTGAGGTGGATCTGTCCCTGGTCAGCATCGACTCCACCACCGCGCGCGCTCACCACGACGCTGCTGGGATGCACCTGGGCAAGGACGTCATCGACGCCCTGGAGAAGGCCACTG
>NZ_JNWJ01000228.1:0-436 GCF_000716805.1 Streptomyces yerevanensis
GTGCGAGAAGCCGCTGGCCGGATCGCTCGAAGACGCCCGCGCCATGGCCGAGTTGGAGCAGAGTGCCGAGGTGGTGACCGCCGTCGGCTACACCTTCCGCCGCTCCCCCGGCATCGCCGCGATCCGCGACCATGTCCAGCGCGGCGAGCTGGGCGACCTCACCCTGTTCGGCGGCCGGTACTGGTGCGACTACGCCACCGATCCGAACGGCCCGCTGACCTGGCGCTTCAAGGGCGGCCCCGGCTCGGGTGCGCTCGGGGACGTCGGCTCGCACATCATCGACATCGCCGAGTACGTCGCCGGGCCCATCGCCGCGGTCTCCGGTGCCGCCCTGTCCACGCAGATCCCCAAGCGGCCGCTGCCGCTGGGCGCGGTCGTCGGGCACAACGCGGCGCCCGTCTCCGACGAGGTCGGCGAGGTCGAGAACGAGGACACC
>NZ_JNWJ01000229.1:0-436 GCF_000716805.1 Streptomyces yerevanensis
GGTGTCCTCGTTCTCGACCTCGCCGACCTCGTCGGAGACGGGCGCCGCGTTGTGCCCGACGACCGCGCCCAGCGGCAGCGGCCGCTTGGGGATCTGCGTCGACAGGGCGGCACCGGAGACCGCGGCGATGGGCCCGGCGACGTACTCGGCGATGTCGATGACGTGCGAGCCGACGTCCCCGAGCGCACCGGAGCCGGGGCCGCCCTTGAACCGCCAGGTCAGCGGGCCGTTCGGATCGGTGGCGTAGTCGCACCAGTACCGGCCGCCGAACAGCGTGAGGTCGCCCAGCTCACCGGCACGCACATGGTCGCGGATCGCGGCGATGCCGGGCGAACGCCGGAAGGTGTAGCCGACGGCGGTCACCACCTCGGCACTCTGCTCCAACTCGGCCATGGCGCGGGCGTCTTCGAGCGATCCGGCCAGCGGCTTCTCGCAC
>NZ_JNWJ01000230.1:0-425 GCF_000716805.1 Streptomyces yerevanensis
GTGGACGCCATCGACGAGAAGATCATTGCCGAGCTGACCCGCAACGCCCGCATCTCGCACTCCGAGCTGGCCGGCAAGGTGCTGCTGTCCCGCAACGCGGTGCGCCAGCGCATCGAACGGCTGGAGCGCGAGGGCCACATCGCCGGCTACACCATCGTCCGCGCGGGCGACGACACCGGCGATGTCGTCTCGGCGCTGGTCCTCGTCCACCGCCAGGACCGCATGCGCGGCGGCGACGTCCTGGCCGCGCTCAAACGCATCCCCGAGGTCGTCATCTGCGAGATCCTCAGCGGCGACTTCGACATCATGGTGCGCCTGGAGGCGGCCTCACTGGAACGCATACGGGGCATCTGGGAGGACATCGCCCAGATGCCCGGCGTACGGGACACGGTCACCGCGCTCACCCTGTCCAGCGTCGTCAACCG
>NZ_JNWJ01000231.1:0-416 GCF_000716805.1 Streptomyces yerevanensis
CTTACTGACTTCGGCGTATTAGGGTCCGTCCGGTCTGTCGAGAGTCAGGCCCGTCCCGGCGAGGAATCCGCCGAGGATGTTGTGCCGGTACTGCATCGCCTTGAGCCGCTGGCGGAGCAGAGTCTCCAGCTCGCTGAGGGTGCGGGCGGCCAGGTTGGCCAGGCTCCGCTTGATATGCGCCCACAGGCCTTCCACCGGATTGAGCTCGGGCGCATACCCGGGCGGCAGGACCACCGTCAGCCAGTCCCGCTCGGCCACGAGCGCCTGCATCGTCTTGGAGGTGTGGGTGCTCAGCCGGTCCCACACCACGATCAGCGGGGCCTTCAGTAGCTGGTGGGCGCCGTCGAGCAGGCGGATGCAGTCGCTCTCGCCCAGCGAGCGGCGCTCGCCCTTGCGGCCGGTATGCCGGCGCAGCC
>NZ_JNWJ01000232.1:0-407 GCF_000716805.1 Streptomyces yerevanensis
GCTGGACCGGACGGTGCAGCCGGAGGAGCTGCAGATCTATGCCGACTTGATCGGCCGCTACCTGCCGGACCTGCACCCGGACCCGACCCGGCTCTCCGTCTACATGGAGGGCTACACCGAGAGCAGCCGCCCCCTGGTCGGCCCGCTGCCCGGCGCCGAGAACGTGATCCTGCTCGCCGGATTCTCCGGTCACGGCTTCAAGCTCTCGCCCGCCTTCGGCGACATCGCCACCGACCTCGCGCTGGACGGCGCCTCTCCTCAGCCCATCGACTTCCTCTCCACCGTCGGCCGTACGGAGGCATGACCATGAGCGACACCACCCTCTCCGTCGGCTCCCTGGAGGCCCGGCCCGGCACCAAGGCGCGCGGCACCGTCCGGGCCGACCTGGGCACCCTCACCGCGGACAT
>NZ_JNWJ01000233.1:0-398 GCF_000716805.1 Streptomyces yerevanensis
GTGCCCTGGAAGGCGGGGCCCGCCTCCGTCACGCCCAGGTGCAGCGGGTAGTCGCACTGGGCGGCCAGCTGCCGGTAGGCGTTGACCATCACCACCGGGTCGTTGTGCTTGACCGAGATCTTGATGTCCCGGAAGTCGTGCTCCTCGAAGAGGGACGCCTCCCACAGGGCCGACTCCACCAGCGCCTCGGGCGTCGCCTTGCCGTACTTCTGCAGCAGACGGCGGTCCAGCGAGCCCGCGTTGACCCCGATCCGGATCGGCGTGCCGTGATCCTTGGCGGCCCGCGCGATCTCCTTGACCTTGTCGTCGAACTGCTTGATGTTGCCGGGGTTGACGCGGACGGCCGCACAGCCCGCCTCGATCGCCGCGAACACGTACTTCGGCTGGAAATGGATGTC
>NZ_JNWJ01000234.1:0-394 GCF_000716805.1 Streptomyces yerevanensis
CCTGCCGATGGACAAGCCCGGCGCCGCAGCGCAGTACGTCATCGCCCCGGCCGAGATCCTCGCGGCGGCGCCGAAGAGCGTCCCGCTGGCCGACGCCGCAGCGCTGCCGCTGGTGGGCCTGACCGCGTACCAGGCGCTGTTCGACCACGCCAAGCTGACGGCGGGTCAGCGCGTGCTGATCAACGGCGCGGGCGGAGCGGTCGGCGGCTACGCCGTGCAGCTGGCCAAGAACGCCGGCGCCTACGTCATCGCCACAGCCAGCCCACGCAGCAGCCAGCAGGTCAAGACGGCGGGCGCCGACGAGATCATCGATCACAGCACCACCGAGGTGACCGCGGCGGTGACCGAGCCGGTCGACGTCGTGCTCAACCTCGCGCCGGTCGACCCGGCGCAG
>NZ_JNWJ01000235.1:0-381 GCF_000716805.1 Streptomyces yerevanensis
AACTCCCCGTGGCTGTAGCCCGGTCAGGCTCGCGGTCGTGTAGGCGGCGCTCAGGCTGGCGAGGTCGTGGACGATGCGATGCTGAACAGGGACCGGGCCTCGGCGATGGCCTCATGGTCACCCGCCCGCGGCCAGCCGGTCACCAATACCGCAGCGGTACCGAGATCAGCTGGTCGACGGGGGCAAAGTCGTCCGTCAGGGGCTTGTGGTCTCCCGCGTACTCGGCGGTCGTGCGCTCGTCCATCACCTTGAGCATGCCGGTCTTGTCGTAGCGGGAGACCCTGCGCTGCAGCTGGTCGACCGGCATCGGCCGGTCTCCGGCCACAGCTACGACGTTTCCGCCCTCCTCCCCCTTGATGATCTTGTCGAACGAAACGATCA
>NZ_JNWJ01000236.1:0-381 GCF_000716805.1 Streptomyces yerevanensis
GTTGGTCTTCAGGCAGGGCACGGCGGGCTCCCCGGAGTCAGGAGAACGTACGGACGACGTCACGGACCCGCGCCACGGTGTCGCCGTACGTCCCGAAGTGGGCCAGCACACTGAGGTGTTCGCGCAGGTGCAGCAGCGGCATGCGGTCGCGCCAGCCGTCGGGCAGGGGGAAAATCTCCTCGTAGACGCGGAAGAAGCGGTCCGGCGGAGGATCGCAGCAGTACATCATGCTGAGGTCGGACTCGGCCCACATCCAGCACACCGCCGGGTCGAGGAACACGGGTTCGCCGGCCGGGCCCGCGACGATGTTCGCGCGCCAGAGGTCGCCGTGGTTGAGCACGCTGGGAGACGTCGGGACGAGCTGCGGAAGGCGTTCACAGA
>NZ_JNWJ01000237.1:0-377 GCF_000716805.1 Streptomyces yerevanensis
GGCCCGGTCCCTGTTCAGCATCGCATCGTCCACGACCTCGCCAGCCTGAGCGCCGCCTACACGACCGCGAGCCTGACCGGGCTACAGCCACGGGGAGTTCTCGCGCAGGGCAGGCGGCTGCTGGTGGAGCGGGTGAAGGGGACGTTCTTCCAGTGGCCGTACGCGGCCCGGTGCGATCACCATCAGGGCAGGCTTCAAGGGGCAGAACAGTCCTCAGGGGACTCCACTGGAGTCCGAAGACCAGAATTCAGAGGCTGGAGAAGGTACCTGAAGCGGTTGACGAATCATCTGCGCGCCGCGATGTCCCGTGCCGCGATGTACCCGAATGTCATCGCGGGTCCGATCGTCGAGCCCGCGCCCGCGTAACTGCGGCCCAT
>NZ_JNWJ01000238.1:0-365 GCF_000716805.1 Streptomyces yerevanensis
GGAAAAGCTCAGCCGCAACCAGATGAACGAGCTCATCGAACGCGCCGGCGGCCGCTCCTCCTCCAGCGTCTCCAAGAAGACCACCCTGGTCGTCGCCGGCGAGAACGCCGGATCCAAACGCGCCAAGGCCCAAACCCTCGGCATCCGCCTGGCCACCCCCGACGAACTCGCCACCCTCATCGCCGACTTCGTCGACTGAGCCCCTCGGCAAGGGGGCATGCCGCAGCTCACATCGGCAGCCAGAACCGGCCCGGAACAACCCACAACGGTTGACCGTTCACCTGTACGTGGCTGCGGAGGGGACAGTGTCCCCGGGCCTCACCTACAGCCCATGGGGACGATCGTCCGGCTGAAGCCCCATGGAG
>NZ_JNWJ01000239.1:0-365 GCF_000716805.1 Streptomyces yerevanensis
CTGTGCGCGCCGAACGCGTCCTCCACTATCAGGTCACGGCTGCGGGACGGCTCTTCCCGCAGTCCCATGCGCCCGTCGCGAGTGACGACCCTGAGCCGGTCGCTCTGCTGGAAGCCCAGCTCGCGCTCGGCCAGGTCGGTCAGACCCTCGTCTATCTCGTACACCCGCTGATCACCCGCCGGTCGGGTGCGCTCGAGATACCTGGGCACGGTCATGCCGCCGCCCCCGATGTGGAGTCCGTCCAGGCGACCACCGGGGTTGATGAGGTCCGAGGCGCCCACGATGGCCTGGACGTACCCCATCGTCAGGTGAGTGGGGTCCTTGAGGTCGACGTGGCTGATCTCGGCGTTGCTCGTCTTCAGGAC
>NZ_JNWJ01000240.1:0-365 GCF_000716805.1 Streptomyces yerevanensis
GGAAAAGCTCAGCCGCAACCAGATGAACGAGCTCATCGAACGCGCCGGCGGCCGCTCCTCCTCCAGCGTCTCCAAGAAGACCACCCTGGTCGTCGCCGGAGACGGCGCCGGATCCAAACGCGCCAAGGCCCAAACCCTCGGCATCCGCTTGGCCACCCCCGACGAATTCGCCACCCTCATCGCCGACTTCGTCGACTGAGCCCATCGGCAAGGGGGCATGCCGCAGCTCACATCGGCAGCCAGAACCGGCCGGGAACAACCCGCACCGGTTGACCGTTCACCTGTACGTGGCTGCGGAGGGGACAGTGTCCCCGGGCCTCACCTACAGCCCATGGGGACGATCGTCCGGCTGAAGCCCCATGGAG
>NZ_JNWJ01000241.1:0-353 GCF_000716805.1 Streptomyces yerevanensis
CCGGCTCAGGGTCGTCACTCGCGACGGGCGCATGGGACTGCGGGAAGAGCCGTCCCGCAGCCGTGACCTGATAGTGGAGGACGCGTTCGGCGCGCACAGTCCGCCGTGGCACCTGACCACCCAGGAGGTGGCCGAGGAAGGACGACGCGTCCTGCGCCCCGGCGGTCTGTACACGGTCAACATGATCGACTTTCCCCCCGGCGACTTCGCGCGGTCCGAGATCGCGACGCTGCGCGCCGTGTTCCCGCATGTGATGATCGTTTCGTTCGACAAGATCATCAAGGGGGAGGAGGGCGGAAACGTCGTAGCTGTGGCCGGAGACCGGCCGATGCCGGTCGACCAGCTGCAGCGCA
>NZ_JNWJ01000242.1:0-353 GCF_000716805.1 Streptomyces yerevanensis
GCCGAGCAGCGCGGCGCCTTCGTCGCCTTCGCCGGAGGCAGCCCGCTCGCCCTCTCGCTGGCCGCCTCCGTGCCCGCCGCGGCACCCGGCGCACCGTGGTACCCCACCGGCGACATCCTGACGACCCTGGTCGAGCGGCTGGTCGGCGACCTGCCCGGCGCCGTCCACCGGCGCGCCCTCGAAGTCGTCGCACAGGCCTACGTCACCCGCGAGCCCCTGCTCCGCAAAGTGCTGGGTGACCAGGACACCGACACGGTGTTCTCCTGGCTGCGCCAGCTGCCCTACATCGAGGCCACGCCCGAAGGGCTGCACCCGCACGACGCGGTGCGGGCGACCCTCGAGGCCGACCTGCG
>NZ_JNWJ01000243.1:0-353 GCF_000716805.1 Streptomyces yerevanensis
CGCAGGTCGGCCTCGAGGGTCGCCCGCACCGCGTCGTGCGGGTGCAGCCCTTCGGGCGTGGCCTCGATGTAGGGCAGCTGGCGCAGCCAGGAGAACACCTTGTCGGTGTCCTGGTCACCCAGCACTGCGCGCAGCAGGGGCTCGCGGGTGACGTAGGCCTGTGCGACGACCTCGAGGGCGCGCCGGTGGACGGCGCCGGGCAGGTCGCCGACCAGCCGCTCGACCAGGGTCCTCAGGACGTCGCCGGTCGGCTCCCACGGTGCGCCGGGTGCCGCGGCGGGCACGGAGGCGGCCAGCGAGAGGGCGAGCGGGCTGCCTCCGGCGAAGGCGACGAAGGCGCCGCGCTGCTCGGC
>NZ_JNWJ01000244.1:0-353 GCF_000716805.1 Streptomyces yerevanensis
CCGGCTCAGGGTCGTCACTCGCGACGGGCGCATGGGACTGCGGGAAGAGCCGTCCCGCAGCCGTGACCTGATAGTGGAGGACGCGTTCGGCGCGCACAGCCCGCCGTGGCACCTGACCACCAGGAGGTGGCCGAGGAAGGACGACGCGTCCTGCGCCCCGGCGGTCTGTACACGGTCAACATGATCGACTTTCCCCCCCGGCGACTTCGCGCGGTCCGAGATCGCGACGCTGCGCGCCGTGTTCCCGCACGTGGTGATCGTTTCGTTCGACAAGATCATCAAGGGGGAGGAGGGCGGAAACGTCGTAGCTGTGGCCGGAGACCGGCCGATGCCGGTCGACCAGCTGCAGCGCA
>NZ_JNWJ01000245.1:0-345 GCF_000716805.1 Streptomyces yerevanensis
CACTCCGCGCGAGGCGCTCGACAAGGGCATCGCCACGGTTTACCAGGACCTCGCCGTCGTCCCGCTGATGCCGGTGTGGCGGAACTTCTTCCTCGGCTCCGAGATGACCAGCGGCCCCTGGCCGGTCCGCCGCCTCGACATCGCCCGGATGAAGAAGACCGCCGACGACGAACTGCGCGCCATGGGCATCGTCCTGGACGACCTCGAGCAGCCCATCGGCACACTCTCCGGCGGCCAGCGCCAGTCCGTGGCCATCGCCCGCGCCGTCTACTTCGGCGCCCGCGTCCTCATCCTGGACGAGCCGACCGCCGCGCTCGGCGTCAAGCAGTCCGGCGTCGTGCTGAA
>NZ_JNWJ01000246.1:0-343 GCF_000716805.1 Streptomyces yerevanensis
CCCTGGCCGCCGAGTTCCAGCTCGACCCCAAGTTCCACGACGCCCCGCACCGCATGCGGCTGATGCAGGAGAACGTGCCGTCCATGGGCATGAGTGCCCGGACCTTCTTTCACGCCCTCGAACTGGGCAAGCGCGCCGCCACGGCCGTCTGAACCCCTGGGGGGGCGGGCTCCGGCCCGCCCCCCGCCCTGCGGGGGCCGCCCCCGCCTTCAGGAACCAGTTTCCCCGCCGACCTCCAAGAACGGACATCCCCACATCCCTCCTGGCGGAAGCATCCGAACTCTACGGCGGCGTCATCCTCGGCCCACCGCGCTGAACCGCTCACGGACCCGAGTGCCCGTGC
>NZ_JNWJ01000247.1:0-341 GCF_000716805.1 Streptomyces yerevanensis
CCAGTGGTCGGCCGGCTCGTACCTGGAGGACCAGGACCAGTGGTGGCTGCCCGGCATCTTCCGGGACGTCACCCTGCTGCACCGCCCGGCGGGCAGCGCCCTGGACTTCTTCGTGCACGCCTCCTACGACCACGTCAGCGGCGAGGGCACCCTGCGCGTCGCATCGGATGTCGACGGCCGGGTCACGGTCCCACAGTTGGATATCGATGTCGCCACCGGCGAGTCGGTGACGGTTCCGGTCGAGCCGTGGACCGCGGAGACACCGAAGCTGTACGACGGCGTGCTGGCCACCGAGGGCGAGCGGATCCCCCTGCGGATCGGCTTCCGCACGGTCGTACTCG
>NZ_JNWJ01000248.1:0-464 GCF_000716805.1 Streptomyces yerevanensis
CTGCGCGACCGCGGCGCCCCGCAGCGCGCCCGGTTCGGCTACTCCGACGACGACGCCTTCGCCGTCGGCCTGACCTGCGGCGGCGAACTCGATGTCCTCGTCCAGCGCATCGACCCCGTGGCCCAGCCGCCTCTCGGCGCGGCCCTCGCCGAGGTTGCCGGGGGCCGACCCGCCGCCGTGGCCCAGGTCGTCGACGGCCCGGACGGACTGATCGGCGCCACCCTGAGCGTTCTCGGCGACAGCGGGATCGCCGACGGGACGCCGGCCGCAGGGCCCGCCGACGAGGTCGTCGTCGACTGGCCCCACCGCTACCTGGAACGCACCGAGGTGGACGCCCGCACCGCGGTATGCGTCCTCACCCACGACGCCAAGTTCGACATCCCCCTGCTGCGGCTGGCACTCTCCCTGCCCGTCGGCTACGTCGGCGCGATGGGCTCCCGCCGCACCCACGACGAACGCCTGCG
>NZ_JNWJ01000249.1:0-333 GCF_000716805.1 Streptomyces yerevanensis
GAGGAGAGGAACTGGGAGATGTAGAACTCGTCGAAGCTGGTGATGAAGGAGAAGATCGCCGCCGCGATCATTCCCGGTGCGGCCAGCGGGAAGGTGATCCGCCGGGCGATCGTCAGGCGTCCGGCGCCCATGCTGGCGGCGGCGTCCTCCAGCCGCTCGTCGATCCCGCGCAGGGTGGCGATCAGGATCAGCACCGCGATCGGCGAGGCCAGCACCGTGTGGCCGAGAGCGATCGCGAGCGGGCTGCCCAGCATCGCGGCGGGCTCGAAGAGCAGGAACAGGCCCAGCGCGGTGACGATCTGCGGGATGACCAGCGGTCCCAGCACCAGGGCG
>NZ_JNWJ01000250.1:0-333 GCF_000716805.1 Streptomyces yerevanensis
CGCCCTGGTGCTGGGACCGCTGGTCATCCCGCAGATCGTCACCGCGCTGGGCCTGTTCCTGCTCTTCGAGCCCGCCGCGATGCTGGGCAGCCCGCTCGCCATCGCCCTCGGCCACACGGTGCTGGCCTCGCCGATCGCGGTGCTGATCCTGATCGCCACCCTGCGCGGCATCGACGAACGCCTCGAGGACGCCGCCGCCAGCATGGGCGCCGGACGCCTGACGATCGCCCGGAAGATCACCTTCCCGCTGGCCGCACCGGGAATGATCGCGGCGGCGATCTTCTCCTTCATCACCAGCTTCGACGAGTTCTACATCTCCCAGTTCCTCTCCTC
>NZ_JNWJ01000251.1:0-331 GCF_000716805.1 Streptomyces yerevanensis
GTGTCGCGTCCTTGGCGGCGGCGTGGAACACCAGCGGGCCCAGCCACTTGACGCAGGCGATGACGTCCATGCCCTGCCACATCAGGTGGGAGGGGTCCAGCTCGGCGCCGAGGTTGGTCGCGCCCGTCTCGTCGACCAGCCGTTTCAAAGTCACCGGCGAGAACACCAGGTTGTGCGGGTGCATCTCGATGGCGACCCGGACGTCGTTCTCCCGGGCCAGCGCGTCGATCTTCTTCCAGAAGTCGACGGCCACGGCCCACTGGTAGTCCAGGACGTCCATGTACACGCCGTCCCACGGATTCACCACCCAGGAGGGGTACTTGGCATCCGG
>NZ_JNWJ01000252.1:0-330 GCF_000716805.1 Streptomyces yerevanensis
GGTTCCGCCCGCCGCCTGACCTCCCGTATCCAAGGAGTACGCACATGGCCCTCAAGCTCGGCGCCTACACCGCCTGCCTGCACGACCGCACCCTCACCGAAGCGCTCGACATCCTCAAGGAGAACGGCCTGACCTCGGTCGAGGTCAACACCGGCGGCTTCATCCCCGCCCCGCACTGCCCCGCCGACCTGCTGCTGTCCTCGGCGAAGGCCCGGGAGGAGTACCTGGCCACCTTCACCGACCGCGGCATGGAGCTCACCGGCCTCAACTGCAACGGCAACCCGCTCAACCCGCTCCCCGGCGTCGGCCCCAAGCACGCCGACGACCTGC
>NZ_JNWJ01000253.1:0-330 GCF_000716805.1 Streptomyces yerevanensis
GGTTCCGCCCGCCGCCTGACCTCCCGTATCCAAGGAGTACGCACATGGCCCTCAAGCTCGGCGCCTACACCGCCTGCCTGCACGACCGCACCCTCACCGGAGCGCTCGACATCCTCAAGGAGAACGGCCTGACCTCGGTGGAGGTCAACACCGGCGGCTTCATCCCCGCCCCGCACTGCCCCGTCGACCTGCTGCTGTCCTCGGCGAAGGCCCGGGAGGAGTACCTGGCCGCCTTCACCGACCGCGGCATGGAGCTCACCGGCCTCAACTGCAACGGCAACCCGCTCAACCCGCTCCCCGGCGTCGGCCCCAAGCACGCCGACGACCTGC
>NZ_JNWJ01000254.1:0-326 GCF_000716805.1 Streptomyces yerevanensis
GGGCAGTTCCTTTTCCGGCACTTCGGGCGGCGGATGCCCTTCGAGACGGCGCCGCACACCACGGCGCAGTTCCTTTTCCTGCCCTCCGCGACGCTCAGACGCCTACTCGGGAACCGGACTGTCATCGGGTCGGCGGACTCGGCCGAGATGCGCCTGCTGACGGCCCACGCGAACATGATCCAGAAGACGGCCACCGACCTCGGCCCGGCCGGTGTGCACGCCGCCCCCAGCACCCTGATCGAACTGGCCAAGGCCGTGGCGGTGCGCCGCTTCGACGACGTGGAACCACAGTTGGCTCCCGCACTCACCCGGGCCGCGAAGGACCT
>NZ_JNWJ01000255.1:0-326 GCF_000716805.1 Streptomyces yerevanensis
AGGTCCTTCGCGGCCCGGGTGAGTGCGGGAGCCAACTGTGGTTCCACGTCGTCGAAGCGGCGCACCGCCACGGCCTTGGCCAGTTCGATCAGGGTGCTGTGGGCGGCGTGCACACCGGCCGGGCCGAGGTCGGTGGCCGTCTTCTGGATCATGTTCGCGTGGGCCGTCAGCAGGCGCATCTCGGCCGAGTCCGCCGGCCCGATGACAGTCCGGTTCCCGAGCAGGGATCTGAGCGTCGCGGAGGGCAGGAAAAGGAACTGCGCCGTGGTGTGCGGCGCCGTCTCGAAGGGCATCCGCCGCCCGAAGTGCCGGAAAAGGAACTGCCC
>NZ_JNWJ01000256.1:0-316 GCF_000716805.1 Streptomyces yerevanensis
CCACACTCTTCGAATTCGAAGCAGTAGACTCCGGACATGCCTGATTCACCGCCGTCGCTCGACCGTGTGCAACTCGGCGCCTACTTCGACCTCATCGAGGTGACCAGCCTGCTCCGGCATGCCGTCGAGCAGCAGCTGCGCGAGGCCGGCGAACTCAGCTATGTGCAGTTCCAGCTCCTGGCCCGCCTCGGAGACTCGCCGACGGGCAGCCACCGCATGACCGACCTCGCCGACGGCGTCGTCTACAGCCGCAGCGGCCTGACATACCAGGTAGGTCTACTCGAAAAGGAGGGCCTGGTCGTCCGCGCTCCCTCGC
>NZ_JNWJ01000257.1:0-308 GCF_000716805.1 Streptomyces yerevanensis
TCAACGGACTGTCCCGCTACCTGGTCTATCGCTGGTTCACCGACCCGGCGCAACGCGATCTCTATCCCGACGAGGACCACGCCCTGCGGGGCAGGGTCTTCACCGTGGAAATCCGGGTGGCGTACACGGCGGACCCTCAGGGCAGGGCCGGCGACATCGTCGCGGCACTGCTG
This sequence comes from Streptomyces yerevanensis, assembly GCF_000716805.1. Lineage (NCBI taxonomy): Bacteria > Bacillati > Actinomycetota > Actinomycetes > Kitasatosporales > Streptomycetaceae > Streptomyces > Streptomyces yerevanensis. Next base: position 174 of record NZ_JNWJ01000257.1, read on the forward strand.
GAGGTCAGCCCCGAGTTCGCCGACCTCTGGCGGTTGCACGAGGTGGACGTCACCCACCACAACGACCTCAAGCGCTACCGGCATCCGGAGCTGGGCGAGATGGAGCTGTACTGCCAGCGGCTGGTGGACCCCGAC
>NZ_JNWJ01000258.1:0-308 GCF_000716805.1 Streptomyces yerevanensis
GTCGGGGTCCACCAGCCGCTGGCAGTACAGCTCCATCTCGCCCAGCTCCGGATGCCGGTAGCGCTTGAGGTCGTTGTGGTGGGTGACGTCCACCTCGTGTAACTGCCAGAGGTCGGCGAACTCGGGGCTGACCTCCAGCAGTGCCGCGACGATGTCGCCGGCCCTGCCTTGAGGGTCCGCCGTGTACGCCACCCGGATGTCCACGGTGCAGACCCTGCCCCGCAGGGCGTGGTCCTCGTCGGGATAGAGATCGCGTTGCGCCGGGTCGGTGAACCAGCGATAGACCAGGTAGCGGGACAGTCCGTTGA
>NZ_JNWJ01000259.1:0-403 GCF_000716805.1 Streptomyces yerevanensis
CTTCGTGGCCGCCTCGGGTGGTACCCGGCGGCAGTTGCCCCCGGTGTCCGGCCCGGCCTGGCCGACGGTCTACCGACGTTTCGCCCGGTGGAGCCAGGACCGGGTCCGGGCCCGGCTGCACCGCGTCCTCCTGGACGAGCCCGGCGCCCGCGGCGAGCTGGACCGGTCGCGGTGCGCCATCGACTCCGTCAGCCTCAGGGCTGTAAAAAAAAGCCGCTGGTAGGCGGGATCCCACCGATCCGCTCCCGGCGCGGCCCGCGCCGCCGGCGACCGGCCAGGCTCCACGCCGGCAAGGGCTACGACTACGACCACCTGCGCCGGTGGCTCCGCAAGCGTGGCATCCGCCATCGCATCGCCCGCAAAGGCATCGAGTCCTCGCAGCGACTGGGCCGCCACCGCCGGG
>NZ_JNWJ01000260.1:0-295 GCF_000716805.1 Streptomyces yerevanensis
ATGGAGTGGCTTGAGGCGAGCACGGAGAACTGCCCCGTCCAGCGCACGCTCGACGTGATCGGGGAGAAATGGACGCTGCTGATCCTGCGTGACGCCGTCAACGGGGTGCGCCGCTTCGACGACTTCCACCGCCACATCGGCCTGTCGGAAGCCGTCCTCAGCGACCGCCTGCGCAAGCTGACCGCGGCCGGCATCCTCAAGACCGTCCCCTACCGGGAGCCCGGCAGCCGCTCCCGCAACGAATACCGCCTGACCCGCAAGGGCTGGGACCTGTGGCCCGTCCTGATGGCACTGA
>NZ_JNWJ01000261.1:0-293 GCF_000716805.1 Streptomyces yerevanensis
TGGCGACCCCTGCCGTGTTCTCGACCGACAGCAGGGAGCCCTGCCGTCCGGAGCCGAGCCAGCGCACCAGGGCGACCAGGCCGAGAGCGAGGATCGCGAAGGCGATGAGGATGGCGCTGATCGCGGTCACGCTGGGGTCGATGTCGAAGGTCAGGGAGTTGTAGACCCGCACCGGCAGGGTGACGGTGTCGACCGAGGAGAGGAACTGGGAGATGTAGAACTCGTCGAAGCTGGTGATGAAGGAGAAGATCGCCGCCGCGATCATTCCCGGTGCGGCCAGCGGGAAGGTGATC
>NZ_JNWJ01000262.1:0-417 GCF_000716805.1 Streptomyces yerevanensis
GGCCACGGCGCGCAGCGACGCGGCGCGGCTGCGCGCGTGCATCGACCAGGCCGCCGCCGAACTCGCCGTGGCGATGCGCTCGCACCGGCAGTGACCGACAACACTTGCTTCGAATTCGAAGCAGAGGTACCGTCATCAACAGTTGCTTCGAATTCGAAGCAACATCGACCGCAGTGAAGGCGAGAACCGAAATGAAGGCAGTACGTTTCCACGAGCACGGCGACCCGAGCGTCCTGCCATCCCGGTGGTGCTGCCGCACACTCCCGGCCTCGACGTCGCCGGCACCATCGACGCGCTGGGCGAGGGCGTGGACGGCATCGCGGTCGGCGACCAGGTTGTCGGCTTCCTGCCGATGGACAAGCCCGGCGCCGCAGCGCAGTACGTCATCGCCCCGGCCGAGATCCTCGCGGCGGCGCC
>NZ_JNWJ01000263.1:0-283 GCF_000716805.1 Streptomyces yerevanensis
CCGGCGACGACCAGGGTGGTCTTCTTGGAGACGCTGGAGGAGGAGCGGCCGCCGGCGCGTTCGATGAGCTCGTTCATCTGGTTGCGGCTGAGCTTTTCCAGTACGCCGGTCATGGCGCCGGTCACGACCACCGTCATCCCGGCCAGCGGCCCGCCCGCCGGCTGCGGGCTCTGCGGGCTGCCGTCGCAGTCATCGGCGGCGTCGGTGGTGGCCACGGCGGGCGGGGTGGCGCCGGGTTCGGTCATGTTCACCCCGGCTGTGGCGAGTTTGTCGATGAGCGGGG
>NZ_JNWJ01000264.1:0-282 GCF_000716805.1 Streptomyces yerevanensis
TGGCTGCGCGAGACCTTTCTGCTGCGGCTCGCCGACCACGCGATCGTGGTGGTGGCCAGCAGGACCGCCCCCGACGCCGAATGGTCGCTGGATCCTGGATGGGCGCAGTTGTTCACCGCACTGGCCGTGCGGCCGCTCGACGCCGCCCAGTCCCACGCCCTGCTCGCCGCCCGGGGTGTCCCCGCCGAGCAGCGCGGCGCCTTCGTCGCCTTCGCCGGAGGCAGCCCGCTCGCCCTCTCGCTGGCCGCCTCCGTGCCCGCCGCGGCACCCGGCGCACCGTGG
>NZ_JNWJ01000265.1:0-269 GCF_000716805.1 Streptomyces yerevanensis
TGGCCGGGAGCGGTCATCAGATGGCGGCGGGGGCGGAAGTGGGGTGAGATGCCGCTGAACGCGGACAGGAACCGCTGGGCTCCGCCGGTGCTGCGGAAGCCTTTCATCGCGCGTTCTCGCTGCCGGGTGGGCTGGTGGCTGTTCTCCGCCCGGTTGTTCAGGCCCTTGTGGGAGCGGTGCTCGACGGAGGGCATGACCTCGCGGTGGGCCGCGCCGTAGGAGCGGAGCCTGTCGGTGACGATCACCCGCGGCACCGCACCCGTGTTCTT
>NZ_JNWJ01000266.1:0-269 GCF_000716805.1 Streptomyces yerevanensis
CAGGACTGGTAGAGGATCGAGTTCACGATCTCCCGCATCGGATAGCGGCCCTGGTGGCCGCTCACGGAACGGTGCCGGCTTTTCCATGCCGTGAGCACCGGCTCGATCAACGCCCACTGCTCGTCGGACAAGTCGCTCTGGTACGGCTTGCATTCACTCACCCCACCGATCCCAGCAGACCACCTGCACCGGACCGGAACGTTCCGGCTTCACCCACACCATCAGGTGATACCAGAACCACTCATAGACTCACGAACCGCCCACTGAGA
>NZ_JNWJ01000267.1:0-269 GCF_000716805.1 Streptomyces yerevanensis
GCGAGCGGGCTGCCCAGCATCGCGGCGGGCTCGAAGAGCAGGAACAGGCCCAGCGCGGTGACGATCTGCGGGATGACCAGCGGTCCCAGCACCAGGGCGTAGACCGCCGAGCGCAGCGGGAGTTCGCTGCGGACCAGGGCGGTCGCCGCGGTCACCCCGATGATCAGTGAGAACACGGTGCTCAGGGCGGCGATCAGGGCGCTCAGGGAGAGCGCGGCCGGCCATTTGCTGCCGTCGGCGAACAGCGCCTTGTACCAGTTCAGCGTCCA
>NZ_JNWJ01000268.1:0-268 GCF_000716805.1 Streptomyces yerevanensis
CCCACAGGGTCCCCCCTGCAGTACCATCGGCGCTGTGAGGCTTAGCTTCCGGGTTCGGAATGTAACCGGGCGTTTCCCTCACGCTATGACCACCGAAACACGATGAAACTGTGGAACACCCGCACCGTTGCCGTGGCCCGGCAACGGGGTTGTTCGTGGTTTCAGAACCGACACAGTGGACGCGAGCAATCTGGGGACAAGCCCTCGGCCTATTAGTACCGGTCACCTCCACACCTTGCGGTGCTTCCAGATCCGGCCTATCAACCCC
>NZ_JNWJ01000269.1:0-268 GCF_000716805.1 Streptomyces yerevanensis
GCCGAGCCTTTCCTTTTCCGGTGGGTAGATGGCGCGGATGTTGGCGAGCTGTTGGTCGCGGGTGGCGGTCGGGTTGACGTTGGCGGGTCCTTCGCCGTCTAGCAGGGTCTCGAAGTCGGGGTACTCGGTGACCCGCTTGACCTTCACCTCGCAGGTCTCGTCGGTGCCTTTGATGCGGAAGCGGATGATGTCGCCTGCCGCGAGGTCGGCGAGGTGCGGGTATTTCACCCGTACCTCGATGGTCTTGGTGCCTGCGGCGACGAGGTCG
>NZ_JNWJ01000270.1:0-268 GCF_000716805.1 Streptomyces yerevanensis
GCCGAGCCTTTCCTTTTCCGGTGGGTAGATGGCGCGGATGTTGGCGAGCTGTTGGTCGCGGGTGGCGGTCGGGTTGACGTTGGCGGGTCCTTCGCCGTCGAGCAGGGTCTCGAAGTCGGGGTACTCGGTGACCCGCTTGACCTTCACCGCACAGGTCTCGTCGGTGCCCTTGATGCGGAAGCGGATGATGTCGCCTGCCGCGAGGTCGGCGAGGTGCGGGTATTTCACCCGTACCTCGATGGTCTTGGTGCCTGCGGCGACGAGGTCG
>NZ_JNWJ01000271.1:0-264 GCF_000716805.1 Streptomyces yerevanensis
GCGTCCAGCGTGGTGGCGTCGGAGTCCACGGCACCGGTGCAGGACATGTCACCCACCGTGCGGTAGCGCACCAGGCGCTTCTCGACACTCTCACCGTCCTTCGGCCCGCCCCAGTCACCGGCGGTCAGCCACATGCCACCGCGCCGGAACACCTCACGCTGGTGCGCGAAGTAGATCTGCGGGAGTTCGATCTTCTCCCGGGCGATGTACTGCCACACGTCCAGCTCCGTCCAGTTGGACAGCGGGAAGACGCGGACGTGCTCG
>NZ_JNWJ01000272.1:0-264 GCF_000716805.1 Streptomyces yerevanensis
GCGTCCAGCGTGGTGGCGTCGGAGTCCACGGCACCGGTGCAGGACATGTCACCCACCGTGCGGTAGCGCACCAGGCGCTTCTCGACACTCTCACCGTCCCTGGGGCCGCCCCAGTCACCGGCGGTCAGCCACATGCCACCGCGCCGGAACACCTCACGCTGGTGGGCGAAGTAGATCTGCGGGAGTTCGATCTTCTCCCGGGCGATGTACTGCCACACGTCCAGCTCCGTCCAGTTGGACAGCGGGAAGACGCGGACGTGCTCG
>NZ_JNWJ01000273.1:0-263 GCF_000716805.1 Streptomyces yerevanensis
CACCCTGTGGAACGCCCTGTCGGAGCTGATCGCGTGAACACCCTCTGGAAGAGCCTGCCCAGCGACGTCGTCCCGGACGTGGTCGACGCCGAGCCGCTCTCCGGCGGCGCGGTGAACGATGTCTGGCGGCTGACCCTCGACGACGGAAGGGCGTACGTCCTCAAGGGATCCGTCGACGCTCCGCCCGACCTGTTCCCGCTGGAGGCGGCCGGACTCAGGGCGCTCCATGAACGCGCGGGCATCCGTACTCCCCAGGTGTTCGA
>NZ_JNWJ01000274.1:0-259 GCF_000716805.1 Streptomyces yerevanensis
GAGGGTGACTTCCCCGGTCCGGCAGCCGGCGAGTTCCGCGTCCAGCACCGCGTGGCTGCCCACTTCCACCAGAGCCGCCATCCGCACCTGGACGAATGCACTCCGTCCCGTTCCGCGGCCGTTGCCGGGACGGCCGAAGGCGGCCTGGTTGGCTTCGGTGTCGGCAACGTCCCAGCAGGTCCCGTCGACGGCCAGCAGCCGCAATCCCCGCCAGAACGCACCGGGGGTCGACTCGGTGGCCATCGGCTTCGCGGTCGCC
>NZ_JNWJ01000275.1:0-259 GCF_000716805.1 Streptomyces yerevanensis
GAGGGTGACTTCCCCGGTCCGGCAGCCGGCGAGTTCCGCGTCCAGCACCGCGTGGCTGCCCACTTCCACCAGAGCCGCCATCCGCACCTGGACGAATGCGCTCCGTCCCGTTCCGCGGCCGTTGCCGGGACGGCCGAAGGCGGCCTGGTTGGCTTCGGTATCGGCAACGTCCCAGCAGGTCCCGTCGACGGCCAGCAGCCGCAATCCCCGCCAGAACGCACCGGGGGTCGACTCGGTGGCCATCGGCTTCGCGGTCGCC
>NZ_JNWJ01000276.1:0-254 GCF_000716805.1 Streptomyces yerevanensis
GACGCGGGCGCACCCGAACGCCTTCGCCAGCTCGGTCTTCTGCGGGGCGCTCGGGTACACGCGGAACTGGTACCTGAGCTTCATAATGATCACGATACCAGAGTGAGCCTATGATGGTGTCATGGTTCAGTTGACTCTACGCCTTCCCGATGACATCCATGCCCGGCTGACAGCTCAGGCAGAAGTCGACCGGCGGTCCCTCAACTCTGAGATCGTGCACTTGCTTGAGGTCGCTCTCACCGCCGTGGAGGCAG
>NZ_JNWJ01000277.1:0-254 GCF_000716805.1 Streptomyces yerevanensis
TGTACGACGGCGTGCTGGCCACCGAGGGCGAGCGGATCCCCCTGCGGATCGGCTTCCGCACGGTCGTACTCGAGGACGGCCTGATCAAGGTCAACGGCACGCCGCTCCTCTTCAAGGGCGTCAACCGGCACGAGTGGCACCCCGAGCGCGGCCGTGCCCTGGACCTGGAGACGATGCGCGAGGACGTGCTGCTGATGAAGCGGCACAACATCAACGCTGTGCGCACCTCCCACTACCCGCCGCACCCGGCCTTT
>NZ_JNWJ01000278.1:0-254 GCF_000716805.1 Streptomyces yerevanensis
TGTACGACGGCGTGCTGGCCACCGAGGGCGAGCGGATCCCCCTGCGGATCGGCTTCCGCACGGTCGTACTCGAGGACGGCCTGATCAAGGTCAACGGCAAGCCGCTCCTCTTCAAGGGCGTCAACCGGCACGAGTGGCACCCCGAGCGCGGCCGGGCCCTGGACCTGGAGACGATGCGCGAGGACGTGCTGCTGATGAAGCGGCACAACATCAACGCTGTGCGCACCTCCCACTACCCGCCGCACCCGGCCTTT
>NZ_JNWJ01000279.1:0-254 GCF_000716805.1 Streptomyces yerevanensis
CTGCCTCCACGGCGGTGAGAGCGACCTCAAGCAAGTGCACGATCTCAGAGTTGAGGGACCGCCGGTCGACTTCTGCCTGAGCTGTCAGCCGGGCATGGACGTCATCGGGAAGGCGTAGAGTCAACTGAACCATGACACCATCATAGGCTCACTCCGGTATCGTGATCATTATGAAGCTCAGGTACCAGTTCCGCGTGTACCCGAGCGCCCCGCAGAAGACCGAGCTGGCGAAGGCGTTCGGGTGCGCCCGCGTC
>NZ_JNWJ01000280.1:0-251 GCF_000716805.1 Streptomyces yerevanensis
GCGTTGGTCTTCACCGAGCCGCGCAGTACGGCCTCGACGACGTCCGGGTGCTCCTTGAGGAACTTCTGCGACACGATGATGTTCGTGATCACGAACTTCTTGTCCGGCCACAGATCGGCCTCGTCCAGCAGCACCTTGCCGCCCTCGGCGACCAGCTTGGACGCGGTCGGCTCCGGCACCCACGCACCGTCGATGGAGCCGGACTTGTAGGCGTCCGGGGTGATCTTGTTGTCCGTGCGGACCACGGACAC
>NZ_JNWJ01000281.1:0-251 GCF_000716805.1 Streptomyces yerevanensis
GGGGCTGCGCCCCCAGGCCCCCCGCCAGGGGGTGGGGGTGACACGTTGTGTCGCGGCTGCGGGCCCGTCGTGGCTGGTCGCGCAGTTCCCCGCGCCCCTGAAAAGCAAAGGCCTGCGGCTCCACTCACCGCCAGCCACGATGTGCCCGTAGTTTCCCTCCGGCGGGAGGGGGCGTGGGCCGGTGCGTCGTATGCCCGTCGCTTAGGTCCGGTCTCGGAGGACCAGGGCCGTGTACCGGGCCAGGGTCGTAT
>NZ_JNWJ01000282.1:0-250 GCF_000716805.1 Streptomyces yerevanensis
ACTTCCGGCCCGCGGTCTGCTCGACCGCGCGCACGATCTTCACGTAACAGCCGCAGCGGCAGATGTTGCCGCTCATGAACTCCCGGATCTCCTCGGCCGATCCGGTGTGGCCCTCGTTGATGCAGCCCACACCGGAGACGATCTGGCCGGGCGTGCAGTAACCGCACTGGAAGGCGTCCTCGTCGATGAACGCCTGCTGCAGCGGGTGCAGTTCGTCGCCGTCGGCCAGGCCCTCGATCGTGGTGACCTC
>NZ_JNWJ01000283.1:0-250 GCF_000716805.1 Streptomyces yerevanensis
GCAGCGTGACCGTCACCCCGGGCGGCTTTTCCCCCTGAACTCCTGGTCAGAGCACTGCAAGTACTCCAAGAGGACCTCCTGGAAAGACTCCTGCCCGCCAGACGGCTCCGCAGCCAGCCCCGTGTCGTGAAGCGCAAGATGTCCAACTACTGGCTCAAGCGAGCCGAGCACCACGCGTGGCCCCAGCCCACCCGCACCGGCACCCAAGCCATCCGCATCAAACGACCCCAACCCGCAGACCCATAAGGCA
>NZ_JNWJ01000284.1:0-242 GCF_000716805.1 Streptomyces yerevanensis
CCGCGCCTCCCGCTGGCAGCAGTTCCGCCATGTCACCCTGCCCGGCATCCGCGGCACCCTCGTGTTCGTCGCCATGCTCACCTCGGTGCTCTCCTTCCGCGTCTTCGACCAGGTCTACGTCCTCGTCAAAGGCGGCGGCCTCGACGAGGACGCCGCCCGCACCGTGATGTACCAGGCCGTCACCACCGCCTTCGACCAGAACAACATCGGCCAGGCGTCCGCGATCACCGTCGTCTTCTTCC
>NZ_JNWJ01000285.1:0-242 GCF_000716805.1 Streptomyces yerevanensis
CCGCGCCTCCCGCTGGCAGCAGTTCCGCCATGTCACCCTGCCCGGCATCCGCGGCACCCTCGTGTTCGTCGCCATGCTCACCTCGGTGCTCTCCTTCCGGGTCTTCGACCAGGTCTACGTCCTCGTCAAAGGCGGCGGCCTCAACGAGGACGCCGCCCGCACCGTGATGTACCAGGCCGTCACCACCGCCTTCGACCAGAACAACATCGGCCAGGCGTCCGCGATCACCGTCGTCTTCTTCC
>NZ_JNWJ01000286.1:0-239 GCF_000716805.1 Streptomyces yerevanensis
CGCTACGGGTACGAGAAGGCGCTGCCGAGCTGGGAGGCCGTCGCCGAGGACCCCACCATCGACGCCGTCTCCATCGTCGTCGGCAACGACCTGCACCGCCCCATCGCGGAAGCCCTCGTCGCCGCGGGCAAGCATGTGCTGTGCGAGAAGCCGCTGGCCGGATCGCTCGAAGACGCCCGCGCCATGGCCGAGTTGGAGCAGAGTGCCGAGGTGGTGACCGCCGTCGGCTACACCTTCCG
>NZ_JNWJ01000287.1:0-237 GCF_000716805.1 Streptomyces yerevanensis
GCGCAACGGTCAGTGGGAGAGGCTGCTGACCACCCGGGCCGGCGACCTCGGCCTGAAGATCCCCAAGGTGCGGACCGGGTCGTTCTTCCCCTCGCTGCTGGAGCGGCGACGGCGCATCGACCGGGCCCTGTTCGCCGTGGTGATGGAGGCATACGTGCACGGGGTGTCCACCCGCTCGGTCGATGACCTGGTCAAGGCCCTGGGCGCGGACAGCGGGATCTCGAAATCGGAAGTGTC
>NZ_JNWJ01000288.1:0-237 GCF_000716805.1 Streptomyces yerevanensis
GACACTTCCGATTTCGAGATCCCGCTGTCCGCGCCCAGGGCCTTGACCAGGTCATCGACCGAGCGGGTGGACACCCCGTGCACGTATGCCTCCATCACCGCAGCGAACAGGGCCCGGTCGATCCGCCGGCGCCGCTCTAGCAGCGAGGGGAAGAACGACCCGGTCCGCACCTTGGGGATCTTCAGGCCGAGGTCGCCGGCCCGGGTGGTCAGCAGCCTCTCCCACTGACCGTTGCGC
>NZ_JNWJ01000289.1:0-235 GCF_000716805.1 Streptomyces yerevanensis
TGGTCAAGGCCCTGGGCGCGGACAGCGGGATCTCGAAATCGGAAGTGTCGCGGATCTGCGGCGAACCCGACACCGAACTGGATGCGTTCAAGGAACGGCTGCTGGAGCACACCGTGTTCCCGTAGGTGTTCCTGGACGCGACCTGCTGCAAGGCCCGGGTGAACCACCGGATCGTGTCCCAGGCGGTGGTCATCGCCACCGGGATCTCCGCCACCGGTCACCGCGAGATCCTCGG
>NZ_JNWJ01000290.1:0-235 GCF_000716805.1 Streptomyces yerevanensis
TGGTCAAGGCCCTGGGCGCGGACAGCGGGATCTCGAAATCGGAAGTGTCGCGGATCTGCGGCGAACCCGACACCGAACTGGATGCGTTCAAGGAACGGCCGCTGGAGCACACCGTGTTCCCGTAGGTGTTCCTGGGCGCGACCTGCTGCAAGGCCCGGGTGAACCACCGGATCGTGTCCCAGGCGGTGGTCATCGCCACCGGGATCTCCGCCACCGGTCACCGCGAGATCCTCGG
>NZ_JNWJ01000291.1:0-232 GCF_000716805.1 Streptomyces yerevanensis
CTCCCACCTGATGTGGCAGGGCATGGACGTCATCGCCTGCGTCAAGTGGCTGGGCCCGCTGGTGTTCCACGCCGCCGCCAAGGACGCGACACTCTGCCCCGGCGCCGACATCCGCGGCGTACTGGACACGTCCTTCACCCGCGTGCCCGCGGACGCGCCCGGCAAGGTGCCCACGGGCTACGGCTTTTGGTGCAACGCCTGGCCTCAGAACCCGGCGTGGAAGTTCGTCGCG
>NZ_JNWJ01000292.1:0-232 GCF_000716805.1 Streptomyces yerevanensis
CGCGACGAACTTCCACGCCGGGTTCTGAGGCCAGGCGTTGCACCAAAAGCCGTAGCCCGTGGGCACCTTGCCGGGCGCGTCCGCGGGCACGCGGGTGAACGATGTGTCCAGTACGCCGCGGATGTCGGCGCCCGGGCAGAGTGTCGCGTCCTTGGCGGCGGCGTGGAACACCAGCGGGCCCAGCCACTTGACGCAGGCGATGACGTCCATGCCCTGCCACATCAGGTGGGAG
>NZ_JNWJ01000293.1:0-227 GCF_000716805.1 Streptomyces yerevanensis
CCGGCTGCACCGCGTCCTCCTGGACGAGCCCGGCGCCCGCGGCGAGCTGGACCGGTCGCGGTGCGCCATCGACTCCGTCAGCCTCAGGGCTGTAAAAAAGGGGGGCCACCGACCGGACCGAATCCGATCGACCGCGGCAGGAACGGATCGAAGATCCACCTGATTACGGGCCGGAACGGGCTGCCTCTGTCGCCGGGTATCTCCGGCGCCGACCTGCACGACAGTCT
>NZ_JNWJ01000294.1:0-227 GCF_000716805.1 Streptomyces yerevanensis
AGACTGTCGTGCAGGTCGGCGCCGGAGATACCCGGCGACAGAGGCAGCCCGTTCCGGCCCGTAATCAGGTGGATCTTCGATCCGTTCCTGCCGCGGTCGGTCGGATTCGGTCCGGTCGGTGGCCCCCTTTTTTTACAGCCCTGAGGCTGACGGAGTCGATGGCGCACCGCGACCGGTCCAGCTCGCCGCGGGCGCCGGGCTCGTCCAGGAGGACGCGGTGCAGCCGG
>NZ_JNWJ01000295.1:0-226 GCF_000716805.1 Streptomyces yerevanensis
CGACGAGGAGTACGTCGTACAGGCGCTGCGGGCGGGCGCCCACGGCTACCTGCTCAAGGACCTGCCGGCCGAGGAACTCGCCCACGCGGTCCGCCTGGCACACGCCGGCGTCACCCAGCTCGACTCCTCCGTCGCCCGCCACCTCACCGCCGCCCTGCCGTCCCCCTCCCCCGCCGACGCGCCTCCCGCCGTCTCGCTGAGCCCCCGCGAGACCGACATCCTGCGA
>NZ_JNWJ01000296.1:0-226 GCF_000716805.1 Streptomyces yerevanensis
CGACGAGGAGTACGTCGTACAGGCGCTGCGGGCGGGCGCCCACGGCTACCTGCTCAAGGACCTGCCGGCCGAGGAACTCGCCCACGCGGTCCGCCTGGCGCACGCGGGCATCACCCAGCTCGACTCGTCCGTCGCCCGCCACCTCACCGCCGCCCTGCCGTCCCCCTCCCCCGCCGACGCGCCTCCCGCCGTCTCGCTGAGCCCCCGCGAGACCGACATCCTGCGA
>NZ_JNWJ01000297.1:0-225 GCF_000716805.1 Streptomyces yerevanensis
GCTGCTGGGGAGGGGCGTTGTCGGCCGGGACGTGGAGCTGGAGACGGCGCGGGAGCTCGCGCGCCATGCCGCGCTCAACTGCCTCGCTGCCGCCGTGCAGGCGGTGGGCGATCTGGACCGGGTCCGGATCGTGCAGATGCTGGTCTTCGTGGCCAGCACGCCGGACTTCGGTGAGCAGTCGAACGTCGCCAACGCGGCCAGTGAACTGCTCATCGAGGTACTGGG
>NZ_JNWJ01000298.1:0-224 GCF_000716805.1 Streptomyces yerevanensis
TCCTGCGCCCGCGTCTGGCTGAACGGCACCGACATCGGCGAGTTCAAGGGCTCCCGGCTGCCGCACGAGTTCGCGGTCGGCCATCTGCTGAAGCCGACGGGGAACGTCCTTGCCGTCCGCGTCCACCAGTGGTCGGCCGGCTCGTACCTGGAGGACCAGGACCAGTGGTGGCTGCCCGGCATCTTCCGGGACGTCACCCTGCTGCACCGCCCGGCGGGCAGCGC
>NZ_JNWJ01000299.1:0-224 GCF_000716805.1 Streptomyces yerevanensis
GCGGTTCTCAGCATCAGTTCCCGCAGCGCATGGTGGACCAGGAGATGGGCCCAGATCTGCTGGAGGACACCGTCAGGGGTCTTACTGCTGAGCACGACCCGTGCACCACGCTGGTGGGTTTTGATCTCGGCGAAGACGGATTCGATCTCCCAGCGCTCGCGGTAGAGCGCGGCCAGTTGCCGGGCCGGATAGCGGCGCGGGTCCACAAGACTGGTGACCAGGCG
>NZ_JNWJ01000300.1:0-221 GCF_000716805.1 Streptomyces yerevanensis
CAGCTCGCGGTGGCCGCCGAGGGGCGCGAGATCACCACCATCGAAGGCGTCGCCGAGGGCGAGCAACTGCACCCCGTACAGCAGGCGTTCCTCGATCTCGACGGCTACCAGTGCGGCTACTGCACTCCGGGCCAGATCTGTTCGGCCCTCGGCGTGATCGAGGAACACGCGGCGGGTTGGCCGAGCGCCGTCACGGGTGACGTACGACCCGAAGCGGGGCC
>NZ_JNWJ01000301.1:0-221 GCF_000716805.1 Streptomyces yerevanensis
GCCTGGAAGGCGTCGGTGATCGCGCCGACCGCCTCGGCGATGGCCACGGCCGGATCGCGCAGGATGCGCAACCGCTCCACGGACATGCGCTCCGTGATCTCGGCCTGGAGGGTTTCGGTGAAGGCGTGCTGGATGGCCAGCAGGAGTCCTTCCTTGTCGCCGAACCGGCGGTAGATGCTGCCGACCGCCATGCCGGCCCGCTCGGCCACGGCGGCCACGGT
>NZ_JNWJ01000302.1:0-219 GCF_000716805.1 Streptomyces yerevanensis
CAGGCGGGCGGCGAACTTCGCGGTCGGCATCCCGGCCACCGTGCTGCGGAACGCCCGGCCGGCTCTGCCCATCCAGCCGCACTGCTCGCGGCTGGTGTCGAAGCCGAGGTCCTCGATCACCAGCGTGGTGGCCCCGGTGGCCGTTCATGCCCGAGCCGGCCTCGGCCTCCACCCGCACCACCCGCAGCCCCTGCCCCGCAGCCCAGACCGAGAGCCGCG
>NZ_JNWJ01000303.1:0-219 GCF_000716805.1 Streptomyces yerevanensis
CAGGCGGGCGGCGAACTTCGCGGTCGGCATCCCGGCCACCGTGCTGCGGAACGCCCGGCCGGCTCTGCCCATCCAGCCGCACTGCTCGCGGCTGGTGTCAAAGCCGAGGTCCTCGATCATCAGCGTGGTGGCCCCGGTGGCCGTTCATGCCCGAGCCGGCCTCGGCCTCCACCCGCACCACCCGCAGCCCCTGCCCCGCAGCCCAGACCGAGAGCCGCG
>NZ_JNWJ01000304.1:0-219 GCF_000716805.1 Streptomyces yerevanensis
TCGAACGCCGCCTCGCCCTCGGCGCGGTAGCGGGCCACCAGTCGGCTGACCCAGCCCTGTGACACCCCGTAGGCGCGAGCGACCTCGCCCTGGGTACGGCCCTCAACGACGACAGCAGTGATTACCAGACGCCTCTTCGACATCGCCAGACCCTGCCTCCGAGGTCATGCCGATGTCTTGAGACACCCCATTCCGATGTCCTGAGCGAGCACACTGCCG
>NZ_JNWJ01000305.1:0-215 GCF_000716805.1 Streptomyces yerevanensis
GTGTTAAGCACGCCGCCAGCGTTCGTCCTGAGCCAGGATCAAACTCTCCGTGAATGTTTACCCGGTCATCCGGGATGACACCACGAGAGCGGAACCCCCCGCGGAATGAACGGAAGGGTTCACAGCGTCCTCGCTGTGTTGTTTTTCAAAGGAACCACGCCACCGGAAAGATCCGGTGGACGGGGTATCAACATATCTGGCGTTGACTTTTGGCA
>NZ_JNWJ01000306.1:0-215 GCF_000716805.1 Streptomyces yerevanensis
TCAAGACCGTCCCCTACCGGGAGCCCGGCAGCCGCTCCCGCAACGAATACCGCCTGACCCGCAAGGGCTGGGACCTGTGGCCCGTCCTGATGGCACTGAGCCAGTGGGGCGAGACATACGCCCTCGGCCCCGAGGGCCCCGCACTGGACGTCCGCCACACCGACTGCGACGCCCCGGTCCGCGTCGTCGTCGAGTGCTCCACGGAACACTCCACC
>NZ_JNWJ01000307.1:0-215 GCF_000716805.1 Streptomyces yerevanensis
GGTGGAGTGTTCCGTGGAGCACTCGACGACGACGCGGACCGGGGCGTCGCAGTCGGTGTGGCGGACGTCCAGTGCGGGGCCCTCGGGGCCGAGGGCGTACGTCTCGCCCCACTGGGTCAGTGCCATCAGGACGGGCCACAGGTCCCAGCCCTTGCGGGTCAGGCGGTATTCGTTGCGGGAGCGGCTGCCGGGCTCCCGGTAGGGGACGGTCTTGA
>NZ_JNWJ01000308.1:0-214 GCF_000716805.1 Streptomyces yerevanensis
CTCCCCCGCCGACGCGCCTCCCGCCGTCTCGCTGAGCCCCCGCGAGACCGACATCCTGCGACTCCTGGCACACGGCCACACCAACCGGGAGATCGCCGCGCGGCTGTATCTCAGTGAGGGAACGGTCAAGAACCACGTCTCCCGCATCCTCACCCGCCTCGCCCTGCGCGACCGCACCCAGGCGGCACTCCGCGCCCGGGACCTCGGCCTGCTG
>NZ_JNWJ01000309.1:0-212 GCF_000716805.1 Streptomyces yerevanensis
GTCACGCGGCCGGTTACCGCAACGTCAACACGGTCTTCGGGGCCGGTCTGCCGCCCGTCCGGCTGGCCGCGATCGCCGACGCCAACGTCGAACTCGGCGCGGACGCCGCCCGCCGCTACGGGTACGAGAAGGCGCTGCCGAGCTGGGAGGCCGTCGCCGAGGACCCCACCATCGACGCCGTCTCCATCGTCGTCGGCAACGACCTGCACCGC
>NZ_JNWJ01000310.1:0-212 GCF_000716805.1 Streptomyces yerevanensis
GCGGTGCAGGTCGTTGCCGACGACGATGGAGACGGCGTCGATGGTGGGGTCCTCGGCGACGGCCTCCCAGCTCGGCAGCGCCTTCTCGTACCCGTAGCGACGGGCGGCGTCCTCGCCGAGTTCGACGTTGGCGTCGGCGATCGCGGCCAGCCGGACGGGCGGCAGACCGGCCCCGAAGACCGTGTTGACGTTGCGGTAACCGGCCGCGTGAC
>NZ_JNWJ01000311.1:0-209 GCF_000716805.1 Streptomyces yerevanensis
GCCGCAGCGGGCGGTAGCTGGGCGGGGTGCTGGCAGGCCGCGCACAGCTCATGACGGGCCTGGGGTGTGATGACAGTGCCCCATCCATTGCATCTCTCGCAGTCCCGGGCCAGGGCGAGGTCTGGGCGGGGGACTGGACTGCGAGCGTCAGGACGGGCTGTGTGGGCCATGCGGTGGAACCTCCCGGCATGGGTCGCGAGCGATGGGCG
>NZ_JNWJ01000312.1:0-208 GCF_000716805.1 Streptomyces yerevanensis
CCGGTCAGGTCGCGGGAGAAGGCCACCGGGTGGCGGAAGTTCGGGCTGGCCACCAGCGTGCCGATCTCCAGCCGCGACGTGACCAGTGCGGCGAGGGTCAGCGTCGGCGCCGTGCCGTACCACGGGCCGTCGAGCAGCCCGTCCCAGCCGAGATGGTCGAAAGTCCAGCCGTGGTCGAACCCGTACTCTTCGACGCTTGCCCAGATCT
>NZ_JNWJ01000313.1:0-208 GCF_000716805.1 Streptomyces yerevanensis
CCGGTCAGGTCGCGGGAGAAGGCCACCGGGTGGCGGAAGTTCGGGCTGGCCACCAGCGTGCCGATCTCCAGCCGCGACGTGACCAGTGCGGCGAGGGTCCGCGTCGGCACCGTGCCGTACCACGGGCCGTCGAGCAGCCCGTCCCAGCCGAGATGGTCGAAAGTCCAGCCGTGGTCGAACCCGTACTCTTCGACGCTTGCCCAGATCT
>NZ_JNWJ01000314.1:0-206 GCF_000716805.1 Streptomyces yerevanensis
TCCATGCCCGGCTGACAGCTCAGGCAGAAGTCGACCGGCGGTCCCTCAACTCTGAGATCGTGCACTTGCTTGAGGTCGCTCTCACCGCCGTGGAGGCAGACGGCGAATCGCCCTGACGGCGATTCGCCTTTCCTTGCCCCGCTACGCGGGAAAGTCGGCTACACCTCCGGGCTGAAGCCCGGAGTACTGCCGACGATCCCGATAGC
>NZ_JNWJ01000315.1:0-205 GCF_000716805.1 Streptomyces yerevanensis
CCTGCCGGTCGGTACGTCGGTCGCGGTGGACGAGGACGGCAACGCGGTCGGCAGCATCTCCGGCGGCTGTGTCGAGGGCGCGGTGTACGAACTGTGCCGACAGGTACTGCGCGACCGCGGCGCCCCGCAGCGCGCCCGGTTCGGCTACTCCGACGACGACGCCTTCGCCGTCGGCCTGACCTGCGGCGGCGAACTCGATGTCCTC
>NZ_JNWJ01000316.1:0-204 GCF_000716805.1 Streptomyces yerevanensis
GCCTGGAGCCCGACCTGGGTGAGGGCCTTGCCGTCGGCGGGCAGGACCACCAGGACGTCGACCTTCTTGTTGATCAGCGTCTCGATCTGGCCGATCTGCTGGGCGGTGTCGTTGGAGCCCTCGGTGATCTCCAGCGTCACGTCCTTGTACTTCTTGGCCCGGTTCTTGGCGTTGTCGTTGATGGCGTTCAGCCAGCCGTGGTCG
>NZ_JNWJ01000317.1:0-204 GCF_000716805.1 Streptomyces yerevanensis
CGACCACGGCTGGCTGAACGCCATCAACGACAACGCCAAGAACCGGGCCAAGAAGTACAAGGACGTGACGCTGGAGATCACCGAGGGCTCCAACGACACAGCCGCGCAGATCGGCCAGATCGAGACGCTGATCAACAAGAAGGTCGACGTCCTGGTGGTCCTGCCCGCCGACGGCAAGGCCCTCACCCAGGTCGGGCTCCAGGC
>NZ_JNWJ01000318.1:0-202 GCF_000716805.1 Streptomyces yerevanensis
ACGCTCGGACTGCTGCTCGCGGTGCTGGTTACGGCCGCGAGCGTGCAGGACTCCGCCGCCGGCACCCACTTGGTCGACCAGGTCGCGGCCGCGCACCCCTCGGTCCGCAAGGTCTGGGTCGACGGCGGCTACCGCCAGCACCTCGTCGAGCACGCCGCCGCCCTCGGCATCGACATGGAAATCGTCCAACGGACCCCTGGAA
>NZ_JNWJ01000319.1:0-202 GCF_000716805.1 Streptomyces yerevanensis
TTCCAGGGGTCCGTTGGACGATTTCCATGTCGATGCCGAGGGCGGCGGCGTGCTCGACGAGGTGCTGGCGGTAGCCGCCGTCGACCCAGACCTTGCGGATGGCGGGGTGCGCGGCCGCGACCTGGTCGACCAAGTGGGTGCCGGCGGCGGAGTCCTGCACGCTCGCGGCCGTAACCAGCACCGCGAGCAGCAGTCCGAGCGT
>NZ_JNWJ01000320.1:0-201 GCF_000716805.1 Streptomyces yerevanensis
CAGCTGGCGCGCAACCATCACAACCCGATGGAGCCGCACGCCACCCTCGCCCGCTGGGACGGCAACAAGCTCACCGTCTGGGACAAGACCCAGTGGGTGATGGGCACGCACGACGAGATCGCCGCCGTGTTCGGCCTGCCCGCGGATTCGGTGCGCGTCATCAACCCGTTCGTCGGCGGCGGCTTCGGCAGCGGGCTGCGC
>NZ_JNWJ01000321.1:0-201 GCF_000716805.1 Streptomyces yerevanensis
GCGCAGCCCGCTGCCGAAGCCGCCGCCGACGAACGGGTTGATGACGCGCACCGAATCCGCGGGCAGGCCGAACACGGCGGCGATCTCGTCGTGCGTGCCGACCACCCACTGGGTCTTGTCCCAGACGGTGAGCTTGTTGCCGTCCCAGCGGGCGAGGGTGGCGTGCGGCTCCATCGGGTTGTGATGGTTGCGCGCCAGCTG
>NZ_JNWJ01000322.1:0-200 GCF_000716805.1 Streptomyces yerevanensis
GAGTGTGCCGAATAGTCAACGTTCCACCCATGAGCAACCACCGCAGAACGTTCGCCTGCGTTGTGGCCCTGGACGCCGGCCCCGAAGAGCAGGCGCCTAGATGCTCCTTAGAAAGGAGGTGATCCAGCCGCACCTTCCGGTACGGCTACCTTGTTACGACTTCGTCCCAATCGCCAGTCCCACCTTCGACCGCTCCCCCC
>NZ_JNWJ01000323.1:0-200 GCF_000716805.1 Streptomyces yerevanensis
CCACCGCCCGATCCCGTCCCCGCCGGGCCGATCGCCACCCCGCTGCCCCGGTCGCCGGGCTCCGCGCTCAGCACTTCCCGCAGCGTCTCCCGGGCGATCACCAGCCGCGACAACTCCGCCTCGGCCTCCCCGAGTGCAGCAGCCAGCCGAGCCGCCTCACTGCGAAGCCGCTCAACCTTGAGCCGAGACCCGGCCTCCCA